>NZ_JBBCBS010000007.1:0-271316 GCF_037203945.1 Pseudarthrobacter sp. CCNWLW207
GACGCCGGCTACGACCGCGCCCTCGACGTCGCCAAAGAACGCGGCGTCCGCATCCCCATGAACGAGACAAACTAACCTAGGCCCCAACCCCCATCGGTTGCTCCGTAACCGCCCTTAAGGACTCTCAAAAGGGCCCTTGCGGAGCAATCGATCCCCAGAAGTAGGAATCATGACCATCACAACGCAAGCACCGCTCACCGTCACCCTCGGCTCCAGCGGCGTCACTCCCGAGGACGTCGTCGCCGTCGCGCGCCACAACGCCCAGGTGACTATCTCCCAGGACGCACTGGACACCGTGGCCAAGGTGCGCGCCCACATCGATGACCTCGCCCACAGCGAAACCCCCGCTTACGGCATCTCCACCGGCTTCGGCGCCCTGGCCAACCGGCACATCCCCAATGACCTGCGCACCCAGCTGCAGAAGTCGCTCATCCGCAGCCATGCAGCCGGCATGGGCCCGGCCGTGGAGCGCGAAGTTGTCCGCGGCATCATGTTCCTGCGTGCCAAGACCCTCGCCTCCGGCCGCACGGGCGTCCGTCCCATAGTCCTGCAGACGATGGTGGACGTCCTTAACGCGGGCATCACGCCAGTGGTCCGGGAATTCGGCTCGCTCGGCTGCTCCGGCGACCTCGCCCCGCTTTCCCACTGCGCGCTGGTGCTGATGGGCGAAGGGCAGGCTGAAGGGCCCGACGGCGTGACGTACGGCGGGCGCGGGGAACAGACTGTCGCGGTGCTGCTTGCCGAGCACGGCATCGAGCCGGTTACCCTGGCCGAGAAGGAAGGCCTGGCGCTGGTCAACGGTACCGAAGGCATGCTGGGCATGCTCCTGATGGCCATCGCGGACCTCCGCCAGCTGCTGACGACGGCGGATATCACCGCAGCACTCAGCGTCGAGGCTCTGCTGGGCACGGACCAGGTGTTCCTGCCTGAGCTGCACGCGGCCCTGCGCCCGCACCCGGGCCAGGCGGCGAGTGCGGACAACATGCTGCGGGTCCTGTCGAACTCCCCAATTGTGGCGTCCCACCGTGTGGGCGATTCGAAGGTCCAGGACGCCTATTCGCTGCGCTGCGCCCCTCAGGTTGCCGGCGCCGCCCGGGACACTGTGGACTACGCCGCCCTGGTGGCGTCGCGCGAACTCGCGGCCGCCATCGATAACCCGGTGGTCCTGCCGGACGGGCGGGTCAGTTCAAACGGCAACTTCCACGGCGCACCCGTGGCCTACGTACTGGACTTCCTTGCCATCGCTGTGGCCGACCTAAGCTCCATCGCCGAGCGCCGCACGGACCGGATGCTTGACCCGGCCCGTTCGCACGGCCTGCCGGCCTTCCTAGCCTCAGATCCGGGCGTCGATTCCGGGCTGATGATCGCCCAATACACCCAGGCGGGGCTGGTCTCCGACAACAAGCGGCTGGCAGTTCCGGCTTCGGTGGATTCCATTCCCAGTTCCGCCATGCAGGAGGACCACGTCTCGATGGGCTGGCACGCGGCCCGGAAGCTTCGCAAGGCGGTCGAGAACCTCCGCCGCGTTCTGGCGATCGAACTCGTGACGTCAGCCCGGGCCCTCGATATCCGCACCCAGCTATCCGGCGGGGAACTGGTTCCAGGCCCTGCGGGCAGCGCGGTCCTCGGAGCCTTGAGGGCCGTCGTCGAAGGCCCTGGCACCGACAGGTTCCTTTCTCCGGAACTTGAGCTGGCGGACCTTCTGGTCGCCTCCGGCGATGTCATTTCAGCGGCCGAATCCGCCGTCGGAAATCTAGCCTGACGGGGAATATTCTTCAGTCTGGCTTAGCTTCCCGTGCGCGTAGCGAAATATGTGGCGACACGTACATTTGAGCCGCGGGAAGTGTAGTAGAACTGAAGATGTAGTGAAAGTCACATCAAAGAGGCTGTGGCAGCAGAACGCATACAAAGGGGTAGAAGTTCACATGAAAGCACGTGGGGCAGTCCTAACGAGGCGCAATGCCCATTCGGCCACCATCTCTGACTGGAGAACACTCCGGCCAGGGGTTCGGGTGGAAATACTCAAGCATGCACATGTCATTGCGACCGGCGAAGTCGAGGAAGTGTCGGAGAGCGGAAACGTCCTGTGGCTGGTGCAAGCCGGTCCGTCCGAAAAACAGCTCTTCCTGAAGTCTGACGGAGTGCAGGTCCGCCGGAGCTAAACCCCAATACGCGGGCAAGTCCCCGCCGTTTGGCGGCCCCTGAACAGGGGCAGGCCAGAGGGCGGGGACTTTCTGTGTTTCGGGGCTTCTATCTTTGAGGAATGCAGTCCTGCAGAGCTAGGCTGCGATGTTCTCGTAGGTCTCACCGAAGGGAACGGACTCGTCGAGGGCTACGGTGTAGCGGCCGGGGTGGAGGCGGGTGACGAGTATGCCGCAGGCGGCATCTTTTGCCGCAGTCTCGATCAGCGTGGCTACAGCGTTGTCGAGTCCTGCGTGGACTTCGTCGGCCGTTGAGAACTCGAGGTCAATAGAGCGGAATTCCGCTGTTTCGACGGCTGGGAACTCGGCCAGGCGGCGTTCGAGGGTGGCGGTAGTCATGTGCGTGTCTTTCTGTGGTTCGTGCCGGGGAGCGCGGTCCATTCTACCGGCGGCCCCCGAAAATGTCAGATGACTGGTGTTTTCTACGCTGGATAGCGCTTTCCCCGAGGGCTAATTCTGCTATGGAGCAGCTGCTACGGCCAAAATTCCATTCGGAAGGGCCCAGGGGCAATGCAAAAATCCGAGGCTTGTCCGCAGGACCGCGCCACGAAGGCGGGAACTGCGGACAAGCCCCGGATCAATCGGAGCTTCGGCCAAACCGGCCCTAACTGGCCTTGACCGCCAATACCGGGCAGTCCGCCTCCAGCAAAATGCGCTGGGACGTGCTGCCCATGATCAGCTTGCCCACCGGAGTGCGGCGGCGAAGGCCGATCACAATCAGATCGGCATTGTGCTCCTCCGCGGCATCGAGGACCTCCGCTGCCGCGTCATGCCCACGGACCGGCTGCTTGATCACGTGGTCTATTCCCTGGGTGGCCAGACGGTCCTCGATGCTCTGGATCTCCGGCTCCTGGGCGTATCGGTTGTCCACCAGGGCATCGCCCTTGGAGGAGTTGATCACCAGCAGCGTGGTGTTGTTCTTACGGGCTTCGAGGATGGCTTGCGTCAGCGCCGCTTCGCCCTCGGGTGTCGGGACGTATCCCACAACGATCGTCATGGTGGCTCCTTGTGGTCAGTTGTCTGTGTCTTGGTTGGTGCTTGGTGGTCTTTGCTGATGGTCCTGCGGCAGTGGCCGGCGAATCAGCCGTCCGCGTCTGCTGGTTCGTTTCCGCGGGTGGCGTTTGGGGACAGGAGGCTGGTGGCCGGACGGTTGCGGCGGTACAGCTTGTACAGCAAAGGCCAGAGCAGGATGATCGCGATGAGGATGTAGGTTCCGACGGCGATCGGTTCGCTCCAGAGACCGGCGGGGTCGCCCGCGCTGAGCTGGAGGCTCTTGCGAAGCTGGCCTTCGATCCGCGGCCCAAGGATCACGCCGAGGATAAGCGGCAGCACGGGGAGCCCGAAGCGGCGCATCATGAATCCCAACGCACCCAGGGCCAGCAGGAGCACCAGGTCGAACGCCTGCAGGTTCACCGAATAGGCGCCCAGCGTGGCGAAGAACAGGATGCCGGCATAAAGGTAGGGCCGGGGGAGCTGCAGGAGCTTGGCCCACAATGGTGCCAGCGGCAGGTTGATGAGCAGCAGCAGGAAGTTGCCGATGAAGAGGCTCGCGATCAGTGCCCACACCAGCGGTCCCTCGTTGGAGAACAGCAGGGGTCCTGGCTGGATGCCGTAGGACGTAAAGGCGGCCAGCATCACGGCAGCCGTGGCGTTGGTGGGAAGGCCCAGTGCAAGGAGCGGGGTCATGGTGCCTGCGGCCGCCGCGTTGTTGGCTGCTTCGGGTCCGGCCACGCCTTCGATGGCGCCCTTACCGAATTCCTCCGGGTGCTTGCTGAGGCGTTTCTCGGTGACATAGGACAGGAACGTGGGGATCTCGGCTCCACCTGCCGGGAGTGCTCCGAACGGGAAGCCGTACGCCGTTCCACGGAGCCAGGGCTTCCAGGACCGCTTCCAGTCCTGCTTGCCCATCCATGGACGTCCTACCGGAATGATCTGCAGCGGGTTACGGCGCAGGTGAGCGGCTACCCACAATGCCTCGCCCACCGCGAAGATGGCTACGGCCACCACCACGATGTCCAGGCCGTCAGCCAGCAAGGGCTGGCCGAAGGTGAGGCGGCGCTGACCCGTCACGGAATCGATTCCCACCAGGCCGATCGCCAGCCCAAGGCCCAGCGAAGCAAAGCCTCTGAGGCGGGATGAGCCAAGGACGGCAGTCACCGCCAGGAGGGCCAGCAGCATGATGGCGAAATAACTGGGTGCTCCGAGGCTGACGGCAAAATCCACCACAATGGGGGCACAGACGGCCAGCAATGCGGTGCCGATGGTGCCGGCCACGAAGGAGCCGATGGCCGCCGTCGCCAGGGCCTGGGCGGCCCTGCCTGCTTTTGCCATCTTGTTGCCTTCGATGGCCGTCACCACCGACGACGATTCCCCCGGCGTATTGAGCAGGATAGAGGTGGTGGAGCCGCCATACATGCCGCCGTAGTAAATGCCGGCAAACATAATGAAGGCGCTGGTTGGTTCCAGGGCATAGGTGACCGGGAGCAACAGGGCCACGGTCATGGCCGGTCCCAGGCCCGGGAGGACGCCGACGGCGGTGCCCAGGAGCACACCGATCACGGCGTAGAGGAAATTCATCGGGGTCAGGGCGGTGGCGAAACCGTCCATCAGGGAGGAGAAGACATCCATCAGAGAATCCCTTTCAGGAGGCCTGCGGGCAGCGGAATACCGAGGCCCAGGTAGAAGCCGTAAAAGGTGATCACTGAAAGGACCACGGAAATGATGCCGTCTCGCACATAGTGCCGGCTTCCCAGGGCCCAGGCGCTGCCCCAGAACAAGACAGTTCCGGAGATGACCCAGCCTGCCCAGTCGATCAGCAGGATGTTGGCCACGAAGGCTCCCACCAGCGGAAGGACTGTCTTCCAGTCCGCGGGGTGGGTAAGGTCAACGTCCTCGCCGCCTTCAGCCTCGCCCTGCCCGCCGCGCAGCACGTTGATGGCCAACAGCACTGCGCACACGAGGAGTACGGCGGCCACGATCAAGGGCAAGGTCTTCGGCCCTACGGGGTCGGACTGGGAGTACGGAGTTGCCAGGGCAAGGGCGTCGACGAGGACGATGACGCCCACCGCCCCGAGCAGGAGGGCTACCCCCAGCTCGGAGCGGCCTTTGAGCCTGGCGGCCAAAGTTGGTGAGGAACTCACGCCAGGCCTAGCTTCGTGAGGACGTCCGCCACCCGCTTATCCTGCTCTGCCAGGAAGGTTTCGAAGTCTTCGCCCGTGATGAAGGCGTCAGTCCAGCTGTGCGTCTTCAGCGCTTCCTTCCAGGCGTCGGTGCCGTGCATCTTTTCCAGGGCGCCGATCAGCTTGGCCTTGTCGTCATCGGTGATGCCCGGAGGAGCCACGATCCCGCGCCAGTTGGTGAACACCAGGTCGATGCCGGATTCCTTCAGCGTGGGGGCATCCACGCCTTCGAGCCGCTTCTCACCGCTGGTGGCCAGGACGCGGACCTCGCCGGACTGGATCTGCTGCAGGTACTCACCGGCACCGGATGCTGCGAAACCCACCTTGTTCCCGAGGATGGCCGGGAGGAGGTCACCGCCGCCGTCGTAGGAGACGAAGTTGACCTTGGTGGCGTCGATGCCCACCGCTCCCGCGAGCTGCATGGGCAGCAGGTGGTCAGGGCCGCCGGGCGAGGAACCGCCGCCGACGCTGATGGAACCGGGATCAGCCTTCCACGCGGTGACCAGGTCATTGATCGTTTTGTACGGCGAATTCTTGTTGACCATGATGGCCCCGGGCTCTTCGATGAGCTTGGCCAGCGGCGTGGTGGCGGTCAGCTTGGACTCGGACTTGTTGGTGTAGCTTGCGCCCACCACCCCAAGGCCCATGAGCATGGTGAGGTCGCCGTTGCCCTTTTCGTTGACGATGCGGGCCAGGCCCACGGTGCCGCCGGCGCCGGCGAGGTTGAAGACTTCGGTGTTCGTGGCGACCTTTTCGTCGTCGAGCACCTTTGCTGCGACGCGGGCGGTGGTGTCGTAGCCGCCACCGGGCGTGTTGGGGACCATGATCTTAAGATCTGTTACCGGGCCGGCTGCGGCGCCGGGGCTGGAAGTGCTGGTGGAGCTGCCGCCGGTGGCACCGCAGCCGGTGGCCATCAGGGCGATGCCGGCGGCGACGGCGGCGATTCGCAATGCGCGGATCTGGCGCATGGTGTTCCTCTTCTCATGAAAACTGATCAGCAGGGGCTGACTTGTAATTCCGATGCTAGGCCCGGGCGTGACGGGGGTCACTCTTGTGTACGCAGAGAACGTTAAGTTCATTGCGTTCACGTTTCGGACTTCCCTCCGTTGTCCCTCCCTTGTCCCTCCGGGGGCCATCAGAACTCTGCAGCGGGCATTGTTCAGGTAGCCTGACCTGCAGAAGACCCACCACCAGAGGAAAGAACCACAGTGACTCGACGAAGAGGAATGTCCCTCGCGGGGCAGTACCTGGTTCTGCAGTTGCTGATCGTCCTCGCTGTCCTCGTCGCCGTGGTGGCCATCTCCTTGGCCCAGTCGGCCGCGGCTTTCGAACGCACCGAAGGGCGCCGTGCGCTGTCCGCCGCCGAAGCGCTCGCTGCCAGCCCGACGGTCCGCGAACTGCTTCCTGCCGCGGAGCCACGGGCGGGGTCAGCCCTTCCCGCCGTGGCCGAGTCGGTGCGTACTGTGTCCGGCTCCTCGCACGTAGTGCTCGCAAAGCTGGACCGCACCGTCGTCGCTTCCTCCGATCCCAGCCTGCTGGGCCGGCAGATGGAGCTCGGCCCGAGCCGGGTCATGGACGGCCGCTCGTGGACAGGTGTTGTGTCCGGGTCCGGTACCCAATCCCTGTCCGCGCACGTGCCGGTCCTCGATGACGCCGGGAAGATGATCGGCATCGCCTCCGTCAGCCGCGACTATCCCTCCACACTGGAGCGGCTGGGGGACGCCGTCCCAAATCTCCTCACGTATCTGGGGGTTGCCAGCGTCCTGGGGGTGGCCGGTTCGTTGCTCCTGTCCCGCCGGGTGAAACGGCAGACCCTGGGCATGGAGCCCAGCGAAATTACCGGGCTGGTGGAAAACCGCGAGGCCATGCTCCATGGCCTGAAGGAAGGGGTGGTCGCCCTGGACCCGCACGAGCGCATCACCGTGGCCAATGACAGCGCCCGGGCGCTGCTCGGCCTTCCAGCGGACTGCGTTGGAAAGAGGGTGACGAGCCTTGCCGTGGAGCCGGCACTGAAGGAAGTCCTCACCCGCGAGCAGCCCGGACCGGACCAGCTGGTGCTCGTCGGTGACCGCCTGGTGGTGCTGAACCGCGTTCCCATCAAGTCCCGCGGCCGGGACATCGGATCCGTCACCACGCTCCGTGACCGCACGGAGCTTTCCTCGCTGGAACAGGAACTGGGCGCCACGAGGACCGCCACGGACACGCTCCGCGCGCAGGCCCACGAATTCGCCAACCAGCTGCACGTGATCTCCGGGCTGATCCAGATCGGTGAATATGACTCGGTGGTGCAGTTCGTCAACGGCGCCACGCTGGACCGGACCCGGCTCAACGACGAGGTCACCAGCCGGATCCAGGACCCGGCGCTCGCTGCCCTGCTTATTGCCAAGTCCAGTCTCGCCACCGAACGCGGTGTCTCACTGCAGCTGGACCCGGAGTCCGGCCTTGCCCGCGTTGACGACGAGCTTTCGCGCGATCTCACCACCGTCGTCGGGAACCTCGTGGACAACGCGTTCGACGCCGTCGCCGGGCTTCCGGAGGCAGCCGTCAGGGTGCACGTGGAGGACACAGCCGACGGCGTCACCGTCACCGTACGGGACACCGGCCCCGGTGTTCCCGGCCGGGACAGGGACGAGATCTTCCGCCAGGGGTTCACTACCAAAACACCCGGCCCGGGCGGCAGCCGCGGCTTCGGACTGGCGCTCTCACGGGTGGTTTGCCGTCGCAGCGGCGGCGACCTCACCGTGGACAATGACAACGGGGCAGTTTTCACCGCACGCCTGTTGCGGGCGCACGCGAGAGGTATACAGCCATGATCAAAGTCCTGATCGTCGACGACGACTTTATGGTGGCCAAGGTCCACGCGGGCTTCATCCAGCGCACTCCCGGGTTCGCCGTCGTCGGGGTTGCCCACACCGGTGCGCAGGCAGTGACCGAAACCGAACGCCTCCAACCTGACCTGGTCCTGCTGGATATCCACCTGCCGGACATAAACGGCCTGGACCTGATGCATCAGCTGCGCGACGTGGCTCCGGAGCTGGACGTGCTGGTGATCAGTGCCGCCCGCGAGGTGGACACTGTGCGCAAAGCCCTCCGCGGCGGAATTGTGCACTACCTCATCAAGCCGTTTTCGCAGACCGACCTGCAGGAACGGCTGGAGCACTACCGCAGCGCCTATCACGGCCTGGACTTGTCCAAGGATGTGGCGGAGCAGTCGGACGTCAACCGCGTGTTCGGCCTGGACCGGACCGAGCGGCCGCTGCCGAAGGGGTGCAGCGTCGAAACACTCAAGCTGGTGGAGGCGGCGCTGAAAGAGGCCGACGGCGACCTGTCCGCCGCGGAAGTGGCAGTCCAGCTGGGCACATCGCGCGTCAGCGCGCGCCGGTACCTGGAATACCTTCACGACGAAGGCGTGTTGGAAGTCCGGCTTAAATACGGTGTGGGCCGGCCGGAGCGCAGGTATGTGCTGAAGGCCTGAGTGGTTGGGCCTAGCGCTCGCCGCCGGACGTCCGGCCTGGAAGGAACTCCGAGGGGAGCTCCGCCACGGGGATGATCACCATGTCCTGGACCTTCCAGTCCAGGCCAATGCATGCCTCCCGGGCTGCCTCCAGCTGTTCCAGGCTTGGCATGCGGCCCCTGGCGGGGACCACAAACGATTCCACGTGGAACACGTGGCCCTCATCCCGAATCCGCGACTCCGCCGTCTCCGTCCAGTCCAGGCCGCGGAGGTATTCGTCCAGCCGGTGCCCGAGCGGGTGCGGTTCGGCGTCGTCGTACGTCCTGGCCCGCTTGTCCATGAGGGCCGAGATGGCTGCCCGCGTGTTGCGGACGCCGTCATGCAGGATGCTGAAGGAGATAACCAGGGCTGCGGCGTAGTCGGCCCACCACAGGCCAAAGCCGATGCCCGCCACGCCCAGGGCGGCGGCGGCCGCGGTCATCCAGTCCGCCTTGTTCATGTCAGCATCGGCAAAGAGGACTTTGTCGTGGAGTTTTTCGGCGAGCTTCATTTTGACCCGCCCGAGGAAAACCGGCGGGACCGCGGTGAGGATCATGGCGCCGATCATCATCCATCCCAGCCAGATGGTCTGGCCGAAGAAGTCGAAACCGCCGATGGTGGGGTGCTCGGCGCTGAGAAGTCCCATTCCGGAATCCACGATCAGGTAGGCACCCATGACGGTCAGTGCCACGGCGGCCACCACATGGGCGATGCCCACCGCACGGTGGAATCCGTAGGGGTGCTCTTCGTTGGGCTTCCTGCGGATCACCTGCGCCGCCACCAGGAAGGAGATGGGTGGCAGGAAGGACAGGACATCTTCCACCCAGGCGGCCTTCATGGCCTGCGAGTTGCCCAGGACGGCGAAGACCAGCGCCGTGGAGGCGGCCAGGAAGCCGATGGTGATCCACTCGAACTTCACCGCCTTGCGCAGGGCTTCCCTCTGCTCCTCGGGCAGTTCAGTGTGTCCGAAGCGCACGGGGGCGCCC
Source organism: Pseudarthrobacter sp. CCNWLW207 (assembly GCF_037203945.1). Classification (NCBI taxonomy): domain Bacteria; kingdom Bacillati; phylum Actinomycetota; class Actinomycetes; order Micrococcales; family Micrococcaceae; genus Pseudarthrobacter; species Pseudarthrobacter sp. CCNWLW207. The sequence goes on from NZ_JBBCBS010000007.1 coordinate 9,860, forward strand.
TTGACCATGGTCATCCCTGCTCCTTCGCTTCCATCAGGAACTTGTCGAGTTCCAGCAGGAACGCATTCTCGCCCAACGGCACCAGCATCACGTGCTTATGGAGGGAGTCGCGGCTGTCACGGGATTCCGCGTAGACCCGGGTCAGCCCGCCGTGCTGGGCCCACGGGGTCTTGTCGTCGAGGCCACCGATGACCAGGTCCAGCTGCCCATGCTTGAGTTCCTCGGCCAAAACGTGTTCGGTTCCGGGCACCCAGTCAATGTCCGCACCGAGCCTGGCGGCGAAGTCCCGGACCAGGTCCGCGTCCGTGCCCTGCACGTCTTCGCCTGAAATTTCCACCCATTCGCCGTTTTCGCTTGCACCCACGCGCAGGGTGCCGTCCACCACACGCTCCAGCGTTCCGGCGGGATCCGCCGGATACGTTCCGCAGCCTGCCAGTGCCAGCGCGGAGGCCAGTACCAAGGCAACTTTGCTTCCCAATCGTCGCATGCGGGCTCCTCAGATAGGCGTCGTCAACTCCATTAGACAGCCTACTTACCTTTCTGTGCCACGGAACCGTTTTGCCACAGCACGCCGGGCAGGCGTGCTGTCGGCGGCGGGAGCGCGTCGGGCGCCAGGGGGGAGGTCAGCGAAGCAGCGTGTTCACTAACCTGGCGGCAACTTTCGCAGTCCGGCCGTCGACGTCGAAACCCGGGTTCAGCTCGGCCACGTCGAAATGCAGGAGCTTTCCGCTGTCCGCCACCTGCCGGCACACCGCGCTGATCACCGGCAGGGGCACTCCATAGGCGGCGGGCGCGCTCACGCCGGGAGCCACCGACGCCGGCAGCACGTCAAGGTCGATGGTCAGGTACAGCACGTCCACGCTGTCCAGGAACCGCGCAACGAAAGCCCCTACCCGTTCGCTGGAGCAGTCCTCATCCAGCAGGTACTCCACACCCAACCGCTCCGCCGTGCCGAAAAGCGCCCGGGTGTTGTTCGGCTCGGAGATCCCGACGACGGCATAGCGGAAGTCGCGCCCCGCGGCAGCTTCCGCCCGGGCCATTTGGAGGAACGGCGTGCCGGAGCTGGGCAGCGGTTCGTCCCGGAGGTCGAAGTGGGCGTCCAGGTTCAGGACGCCCAGCCGCCGGCCGCCACGCACTGCGTCGGAGCCGGCCACCCCCAGATAGCTTGCAAAGGCGGTTTCGTGCCCGCCGCCCAGCACCACGGTGAGCCTGCCGGCGTCGATCATGGCGGCAATAACTTGCCCGGCACGGGCCTGGCCGGTCTCCAGCGCGCCCTCCGCTACCACCACGTCCCCGGCATCGGACACCGCACGGTCCAGGTGGAAGGCCAGCGGTGCCAAGGCAGTTCGGATTGCTGCGGGGGCGAGGGCTGCGCCGGTCCTGCCCTTGTTGCGCAGCACGCCTTCATCGCTCGCGAATCCGAGGAGGACGGCGGGTCGCAGGGCATCGGCTGGCCGCCGGACCTCTGCTGGCGAAAGCGAGGCCGCAGGGTTAACCGAACCATCGGCGTCGCCCTGCATATACGGCGATACCGCCTGCCACCACCGCCGATGTTCGCCGCCGTCGCCGTCGAACCGCCCTGTCCAGGGCTGCGGGGGGACGTCGACGGTGAGTGCGGGGAGTGCCATGTTTCAAGCTCACCGCATGCCAACTGCGAAAGCGAGCCGGACCGCCGTCGTAATGTCTGTAATTCCGGAATTGAGGTTTACCGGGGCCCCGGAACCAGCGACGCCGGCTGCTGTGGCGGCGGGGTGTGGCGGCGGGGGTGCGGCGGTACTGGGGCTAAAGTGGAGCAACCCCTCCACGGGTGCCCCTGTCCGCGGACAGGGGCCGTGGCAGTTACACCGAGTGCAACGAAGCAGGCCGGAACACCATGTTTGAAGCGCCCAGCATCCTCTTCGCCGCGGCAGGCGCCGCGGTTTTTGTTGCCGCAATCCTCCCCAAGGTCCTGCGCAACGCGCCTTTCTCCATGCCTATGGTGTTCCTCGGCGCCGGGATGGCGGCCTTCTCCCTGATACCGGGCCTGCCCGATCCGGATCCGATCGTGCACAGCGATCTTGCCCTGCACCTCTCGGAGATCTGCGTCATCATCTCCCTGATGGGCGCGGGCCTGGCCCTGGACCGGCCCGTAGGGCGCCGGAAGTGGTCCACCACGTGGCGGCTCCTCGGGATAGCCATGCCGCTGTGCATCATTGCCCTGACCTTGCTGGGGCTGTGGTTCCTGGGGCTGGGGCTGGGCGCTGCCCTGCTGGTGGCTTCCGCCCTGGCACCCACGGATCCGGTGCTGGCCTCCGAAGTGCAGGTGGGTGAACCGGCTGACGCACAGGAAGAAGAGGACAAGGAGGACGAGGTCCGCTTCGGGCTGACGTCCGAGGCCGGCCTGAACGACGGGCTGGCGTTCCCGTTTGTGTACCTCGCCATCGCCATCAGCGTGGTGGGCGCGTCGCCGTCGGCCTGGTTCCCGCAGTGGATTGGCGTGGATGTGGCCTGGCGGCTGGGCGTGGGGGTCCTCATGGGTTTCCTCATCGGGAAAATGCTGGCCCTGCTGTTTTTCTCGGCCAGCAAGGAAAGCATGCGGCTGGCAAACCACTCCGAAGGGTTCGTGGCCCTGGCGGCAACGTTCCTGGCCTACGGCTTGACCGAGATGGTGGAGGGTTATGGTTTCATCGCCGTCTTTGTCTGCGCTGTGACCATCCGGTCCGCGGAGCATACCCACGGCTACCACCGCGTGCTTCACTCCTATGTGGAGCAGCTCGAACGGCTCATGACCGTGGTGATCCTTGTCCTGCTCGGCGGTGCGATTGCCCGTGGACTCCTGGCGGGCATCGGCTGGACGGAGTTCCTGGTCGCGTTGGCGTTCCTGCTCTTGGTGCGGCCGGCAGCCGGCTGGGTCGGGTTGCTGGGTGGAAAGACCGGCCCGCGGGAGCGCATTGCCCTCTCCTTCTTCGGGATCCGTGGCATCGGGTCCCTGTACTACCTCGCGTATGCCCTGGGCAAAGGGCAGTTCTCGGAGCAGGCCGAGTGGCTGTGGTCCTTTGTGGGGCTTGTGGTGGCCCTGTCCATCGTGATCCATGGGGCCACCACCTCGCCGCTGATGAACCGGCTGGACCGCCTCCGCGAGCGAAAGGCCGTCGCGGAGTCCGGCGATGAGGGCAAGGCCCCCACTACGCCGGTCTGAGCGTTGGCTGCCTAAGGGCCCGCCCGTGAAGCCGCGTTGAACTACATTCCCAGCGCGGCCTCAATCGGTCCTACCGCGAAGAACAGCAGGAAGGCGCCGGCCACCGCCCACATGAGCGGGTGGACATCCTTGACCCGTCCCTGCACGACGCGGATCAGGACGTAACCGATGAAGCCGGCGCCCAAACCGTTGGCGATCGAGTACGTGAACGGCATCAGGGTGATCGTCAGGAAGGCCGGGAGGGCAATGCCCCAGTCCTGCCAGTCGATCTTTCCCACTTGGGACACCATCATGAAGCCAACAACCACCAGGGCCGGAGCCACGGCTTCGAAAGGCACCAGGTTGATCAAGGGCGTGAAGAACATGGCCACCAGGAACAGCAGGCCGGTGACGATGGAAGCAATACCGGTTCGGGCGCCTTCACCAATGCCTGCGCCCGCCTCCACGAAGATCTGGTTCGAGGAGACCGAGGCGCCGCCGCCGACGATGGCGCCGAGGGCGTCAACCTGCAGGACACGGTCGACGTCGGGGATGTTGCCGTGTTCGTCCACCGTGCCGGCCTCGTTGGCCAGGCCCACCATGGTGCCCATCGCGTCGAAGAAGATGCTGAGCAGTATCACGAAGGCCAGGAGGGTGGCGGCCACGAAGCCCAAGTGCTCAAAGGCGCCGAACGGGTTGGCCTTGCCAATCAGCGAGAGGTCCGGGGCGGCCCATCCCGAGAAAGCGGGAGCGACCAGGGACCAGCCCTGAGGGTTGAACGGCTTGTCCGGGGCGACGCTGGGGCCGATGTGCAGTGTCAGCTCCAGGATTACGGAGATGACGGTGGAGGCGATGATGCCGATCAGGATGGCCCCCTTGACCTTCCGCACCACCAGGGCGATGGTGAGGACCAGGCCCAACACAAACACTGCCGTTGGCCAGCCCAGGAGCTTGCCGTCGAAGCCCAGGCCCACGGGGACCGTGGTTCCGGCGACGTCGGGGATACGGCGGACAAAGCCGGCGTTCACCATGCCAATCAGGGCAATGAACAGGCCGATGCCCACCACGATGGCGGTTTTGATGCCGTCCGGAACGGCCTTGAACACAGCGGTCCGGAAGCCGGTGAGGACCAGGATCAGCATGGTGACGCCGGAAAGCACCACCAGGCCCATCATGTCCGGCCAGGTCAGGCCCGGGTTGGTGGCCACGGTGACGGCCACGAAGGCGTTGACGCCCAGGCCGGTGGCCAAGGCGAACGGGTGCTTTGCCCAGGCCCCCATGAGGATGGTGAGGATGCCGGCCACAAAGGCGGTCACGGCAGCCACGGCAGGGAAGCCGAGGGAGTTGCCGTTGGAGTCGGCGCCGGAGAGAATCAGCGGGTTCAGCACCACGATGTAGCTCATGGCGAAGAAGGTGGCGAACCCGCCGCGGATCTCGCGGGAGAGGTTGGACCCCCGCTCGGTGATCTTGAAGTACCGGTCCAGTGCAGAGCCTTGCTTAAGCATTAGTCCTCCGGGGGAGTCTGTGGGGATAGTTGAATCCTATGGGCCGTCAGGGCGGCCGGCCGGCAAATTCGCCTAGTCTGTAAGGAAGCCAACACAAGGGAGCAGTCCAAGCATGCGTTCCATCCGCCGCCAGTTTCTGAGCGCCGCGCTCGGTTCGTTCGTCCTCGCCGCCCTGATTCTGGGACTGGCCGGACCCGCCTCAGCCCACGACGCCGCTGAATCCAGCAGCCCCGCCCAAGGCGCTACCGTGGCCACGCCACCGGAAACCGTTTCGGTCACCTTCAACAACAATCCCCTGGGCATTGGCTCGCAGTTCTCCGTGAAGGACGCGGCAGGTGCTGAGTGGGCGGACGGCGCCGTCGAGATCGTCGACAACGTGGCCTCCCAAAAGCTCAAGGCCGGCGCTCCGGCCGGAGCCTACACGGTGAGCTGGAGGGTGGTCAGTTCGGATTCCCACCCCATTGAGGGGACGTTCGGGTTCACCGCCACGGCGGCTGCCGCCGGTGCGGCACCGGGAGCAGGATCGACGTCGGCCCCTGCCGTCCCCGGCATGGCTTCAGCGCAGCCGGGCATCACCGCGAACCCGTTGCCCGCCCAGGACGCATCCGAGCCGTTCCCCTGGAGCCTGGTGATCTTCGCAGCCGTGGCCGTGGGCCTCCTGGCGGCCATCGGCATCCTCGCCAAACGGCGCCTGGCCGCGGGCGGCGACGAAGAAGACAGCCCATAGCGGGCGGATTGCCGCCGGCCCGCCAGACGGGGTTCCCCGTGCGGGTGAGTCAGCGCAGGCTCGGTGAGTCAGCGCAGGCCCTAGGCGGGGAGGACTGCGAAAGTGCCGGTGAGCATGGTGGGTGCGTTCTCCGGGTGGACTTTCGAGGAGATCGCTTGGCCCACGGTCTTTGCCTGGCGCAGGACTTCTTTGGGCGACGGCGTGATCAGGTCGCCCACTCCCACCAGGTAGATGCCGATAGCCCGCATCGCGGCCACCAGGTTGCGTCCCACGGCAATACCGAAATCGCTCAGCATGCGGCGCAGTTGGCTGTGGGCGCAACGGGTGAGGACGATGTGGTCGGCAAGAAGGATGCCGGTGGGCGTGCGTACCTCCCACATGTGCGATGCCGCCCCTTCGGCCGTTGCCTCGTCGGCCATGGCCCCCTGGACCGGCGCCGGGCGGACCATGCTCAGCTGGACGGCGCGGGTGGTGTTGCGGACGTCCACTTGGTGGCTGGCCGCATAATTGCGCAGATGGCGGAGGATTTCGTTCCGCTCCCGAAGGGAGACGGAGTCTGCTGCGTCGCAGCGTTGCAGCGAAGCGGTATTGGCCGGTTGTCCGGCGCCCAGGATGTCGAGCCCGTCCACCACGATTGAGTGCACACCCCTGCGGCGCAGTTCGGCGGCCACGGCCAAGCCTGAGAGGCCAGTGCCGATAATCACCGTGGTGGTCTGTTCGGTCCCGCCATTCACAGGCATGCTTGACACTACAGTTTCCTCCTTCGAAGGTGTGGGCAAACGCAGGCATCATCGCCATGCTCTCGCTCCGTTACCCCCAAAGTCCGGTCGCAATAGCTGGCCCGGGACGTTCTGACATAGAGCATCCCGGACCAGCAGTGCCTCGAAGACTACAGAACAAAAAGCTCCATGGATAGCCCAACCGCAAACATTCTTTTCGCGTCGAACCAGGTTTTGAATACGCTTTCCGCCGGCAGCGAAACCGGGTGTGGATAACTTCCCGTTGCAGCCCTGCACATGCTTGCTAAGAGCCTGTGGACCGAGAATAGTGAGAAGTGGAGGCAGGCTTTCCGGATCGGGTGCGTCGCTGTCCGGCAGGTGCACGCGGAACGGCCTGCTTCTGGCAGAATAGCCGCAACATCAGGCAGTATCGCGAGGAGGCGGCCCCCATGGGCGCACAAGAGATGCATCCGGACCCGGCACGGGACAACGGCGAGAGTTCCACCGCTCCTTTGGGAATCGTGGTGGGCGTTGACGGATCGGATCACGGCCAGTGTGCACTTGTCTGGGCGGCCCGCGAGGCTGAGCGCCGTCGCCGCCCCCTGCATATCGTCACCGCGTACTCCGTGCCGATCTTCGCTGCGTCCGGACTCGACGGCGGTTACGCCACCGTGGACGATTCGGTGATCCGTGAAGGGGCTGAAGCGATCGTCAAGCAGGCCTTGGACAAGGTGTCCGGCTACAACATCGATGTTGATGCTTCGGTCGAAAACGGCGACGCTTCCGGCGTGCTGCTGGAGATGTCCGAGTCTGCTGAGCTGTTGGTTTTCGGGACCCGCGGCCGGGGCGGTTTTGTGGGCCGCCTTCTCGGGTCCGTGAGCAGCGCGCTTCCTGCGCACGCCAAGTGCCCCACCGTGACGGTTCCGCTGATCTGCTCCGACCGGCTGGGGGAGACCACCGAGGACAAAAGGATCAAAGCCGAACAGGCCAAGTCGGGCCACCAGCCAGTGGAGAACGTGGTGGTGGTGGGCGTTGACGGGTCCGAGCAGGCACGTGTCGCCGTTTTGGAAGCGGCGTCCCAGGCCGAACGCCTCGGCGCAACACTGCGTGTGGTGTGCGCGGTTCCCCAGTACAGCGGCTCGCTCGCCTGGGTCCCGGCACCGATGGACCGCAAGGCCCTCTTCGCCGATATCCGGGTCCAGCTGGATGCCGGGATGGCGTGGCTCAAGAGCCACTACCCACACCTGCCCGTGGAATCCGAACTGAAGGACGGCTCGCCCGTGGATGTCCTCGTGGAAGCCAGCAGGCACGTGGAACTTATCGTGGTGGGAACCCGCGGACGCGGCGGCTTTGCCGGCATGCTCCTGGGCTCAACCTCCGACGGCGTACTGCACCACGCGAAGGGGCCCGTCCTTGTTGTCCCGGACCGGGAGGATCCGCGGCTCGCCGACAGGGCAAGCTTCGGTCCCATCCTCGGCGCAGCCTGACGCCTGCCCCACCGCCCAAGTCAGCCGCCAGGTCAGCGGCCTAAGCCAGCGTTCTAAAGCACCGCGCTAAGCCATAGTCCGAAGACACCGCTCGAAAGCTCCGTCTCCAGACTCACGTGCAGGCCTCACGATCAGGAGGCATGGAAATGCCAGACCCCCTTGGCCCGGTCCTGGGACTGGAGCATGTTCGTTCCGCGATGGTGGCACTTGTCGGTGGAAAGGCCGCAAACCTTGGTGAGCTGATGTCCGCCGGGCTGCCCGTACCGGACGGCTTCTGCCTCACCACCGAGGCGTACCGCCTGGCAACGGCCCGCGGCGGGCAGGGCCTGCAGGTGGACGGGCAACAGGAACAGTCCGCCGGGCGGTCCCTGGCCAGCGTCCACCAGGCGCTGAACGAGCAGGCTCGGAACCGCCGTGCACGGAACGGCCAGGCCGGGAACGGCACCGCCCATGGCGACCTGCCGGTACTCGCCGCGCTGGCAGGGCGTGCACGGGACCTGATCGGAGAAAACCCGGTGCCCCGTGACATAGCCGCCGCCATTGGGGAGGCGTACGCGGCGCTGGGAGAGAACGTGCCTGTTGCAGTCAGGTCCTCGGCCACAGCCGAGGACCTTCCTTCCGCCAGCTTTGCCGGCCAGCAGGACACCTACCTCAACGTGGTGGGGGCCGCCGCCGTCGTGGAAGCCGTCCGGAACTGCTGGGCCTCGCTCTGGACCGACCGCGCCGTCAGCTACCGCGCCGAGCTGGGCATAGACGCCTCCACCGTTGCGCTCGCCGTGGTGGTGCAGCGGATGGTGGACGCCACAACGGCAGGGGTGATGTTTACCGCCAACCCACTGACGGGCCGGCGGCAGCAGGCAGTCATCGATGCCAGCCCGGGCCTCGGCGAAGCCGTGGTCTCCGGCTCGGTCAACCCGGACCACTTTGTGGTGGACCCCAGTACGGGGCAGATCCTCGAGCGGCGCCTGGGGGACAAACGCCTGGTGGTGCGCCCGCTGCCCGGCGGCGGAACTGAAACCCTGGACGTGCCAAACGCGGGAACGGACGCCTGCCTGACCGACAGCCAGGCGGCCGACCTTGCCCGGCTAGGCCTGCGGGTCGAGCAGCATTTCGGCTTCCCGCAGGACACGGAGTGGGCCATCGACCACGATGGCAGGCTGTGGCTCACGCAGTCGCGGCCCATCACCACTCTTTATCCGCTGCCGGAGAGGGCAGCTGCCCGGGCCGGAACCCGCGTGTACCTGTGCTTCAGCCTGGCCCAGGGCCTCACCCGCCCCATCACGCCCATGGGGCTGGCCGCTTTCAGGCTGATCGCCTCGTCGGTGGCGCGGGCCGCCCGCTTTGACGTGCCGGATCCCCGCAACGGTCCGCCACCGTATGTGGAAGCCGGGCAACGCATTTACTTCGACCTGACCACGGTGGCCCGCAGCACCACTGGCCGGCGGATCGTTCCCCGGGTGTTTGACGTGATGGAGGCCCGATCAGCCGCGGTGCTACGGCGCGTGTTCGAGGACCCCAGGTTTTCGGTGACCAACAGGACACCGATCGGCCTGCTCCGGCACGTGGTTCCGGCGGCAGTGCACGCCCGGGCACCTGAGACGCTCCTCCGTGCCCTGTTCAGGCCAGAAGCCGCACTCCGGCGGGTGAACCGTTTTTCCCGCGAGTTCGGGAAATCCCTGGAGCTCGGGCCTGGGGCCACGCCTGGGGAGCGACTCGAGCACGCCGAATTCCTCCTTGGCAACCGCCTCTTCCCGATTGTGCCGGCAGTGCTTCCCCTCCCGGCCCTGGGGTTCGCCATGCTGGGACTGACGGGAAAGCTGCTGGGCGGCCACCGGTGGGACGATCTCCAGAAGGTGCTGCGGGGGCTGCCCAACAACGTGACCACCGAGATGGACCTGGAGCTCTGGCGGCTCGCCACGGTAGTCAGGGACGACGGCGGTTCCTCCGCCGTGCTCAGGAACCAGGCGCCTACGGCGCTGGCAGAACAATACAACGCCGGCCAGCTGCCGGCCGTCCTGCAAACCGGCCTTGCCCGTTTTATGGACAGATACGGCCAACGGGCGGTGGCGGAGATCGACGTCGGTATGCCGCGTTGGTCCGATGACCCCACGCACATCCTTGGGGTGCTGGCCAACTACCTCCGGCTGGAGGATTCCTCGCTGGCACCGGACGTGCAGTTCAGCGCCGCCGAGGAGCAGGCGAAGGAAACCGTGGAGCGCCTGGTGGGAGAAGCCAGGAGCCGCGGCCGGCTCCGCGGCATGGTGGTGCGTGCAGCGCTGCGGCGCGCCAGGCTTTTCGCTGGCCTGCGCGAACTGCCCAAGTACCAGATCGTGGTAGGCCTCGCCGAGGTGCGCCACCAGCTTCAGCAGGTGGGGGCGGCACTCGCCGCAGCCGGAAGCATCGCCGATCCCGACGACATTTTCTTCCTGGATTTCAGCGAGGCACGCCAGGGGCTCAACGGACGAAAGACGGGAGCGGCCGGCGGTGACAACGCTGCCGACGCGCAGGACCTGCGCAGCCTCGTGAGACGGCGGAGGGAAGCTTACGCCCTCGAACTGGAACGCCGCCACGTGCCCCGGGTGCTCCTTTCGGACGGTACTGAACCGGAGGCCGTGCCGTCGGGCGGTCAGGGCGCCGCACCAGCGGTGCCCGGGACGCTCAGCGGCAGCCCGGCGTCCGCGGGCACCGTCAGCTCGACCGCGCGGGTCATCCTGGATCCGGTGGGCGCCCATCTGGAACCGGGGGAGATCCTCGTGGCGCCGTCCACGGACCCCGGCTGGACGCCTTTGTTCCTGACCGCGGGCGGCCTGGTGATGGAAATGGGCGGCCCCAATTCGCACGGTGCCGTGGTGGCGCGGGAGTATGGGATCCCGGCCGTGGTGGGTGTCCCGGACGCCACCATCCTGCTGTCCAATGGGCAGAAAATAACGGTGGATGGCGCTGCCGGAACCGTGGTCCCCGGGTAGCCATTGCGCCAAAGACGGGTAGTGTACGGGGCCGTTGTCAGGCGTAACCTGAACCTATGGGCTCCAAGGATGGGGTGTGGTTTGAATGAACCGCGCATGGTTGCGGTGGGTGCCCGCCGCCGCAGTGCCGGCCGTCATTGCCGCCGGAGTGCTGGCGGGTTCTATCCCCGCACGCGCAGGGGACCCGCTGCCTGAGAAAACTGCGGCGCAGGTGCTGGCTCTGCTCGGCGAACACCAGACAAAAACCCTTTCCGGCACCGTAGAGCAAACCTCCGAGCTCGGCTTGCCGGAACTGCCGGAGACCGGTCCGTCGTCCGGACCAGCGGCGGCCGGGGGAGTAGCCTCGATCGCCGAACTGCTGACCGGCCAGCACACCGCGAGGGTATATCTGGACGGTCCTGCGAAGGTCCGGATCCAGCTCGTGGACCGACTCGCGGAGCGCGACGTCATCCGCAGGGACAGCGAGGTCTGGTTCTACAACTCAAGGGACAACTCGGCCGCGCACCTGACGCTTCCGGCCTTCGCCCGGGACCTGCCCCTGCCCGCACCGCCGCCTGAACCGAAGCCGTTGCCCGAACCGCAGGTTGACCCTGCACCGCCGGCCCAGGACCCCGCCGCACCGAAGCCACCCAGCCCCCCGGACAGCGGCACTGCACCTGACCTGCCTGTGCCGATGCCGGAGTACTCCGTTCCGACGCCGGAGGAGATAGCTACCAGGCTGCTTGCCGCTGTGGACAGCACTACCCAGGTCACCGTAGGCACGGACGTCGAAGTCGCCGGACGGGCGGCCTACAACCTAGTGCTCGAGCCCCGGACGCAGGGGACCCTCGTGGGACAGGTTGCGATCGCCGTCGATGGTGAAACGGGACTGCCGCTGAAGGTATCGGTGACGGCACGTGGCCACGCGGAACCTGCCTTCCAAGCCGGATTCACCAGCCTGTCCCTGGCCGCACCAGAGGATTCGCTCTTCAACTTCGTCCCGCCGCCCGGTGCCACGGTCAAGGAACTTCAGCTGCCGCTTCCCGGCGCGCGGCCCTGGCCGGTCACGTCGGGATTCCCGGGATCACCTGGCACGGTTATCACCCCTGATGCGCTTCTGGAGGCCGCCCCCGCCCATGCCATGCCTGACGTGGCCCGGCCCACCCTGACCGGCACCGGCTGGGAGACCGTGATCGGGTTCCCGGCGCCACCAACCTGGCAAGGATCCGCGTTGACCGAATCCTTGCTGGCGGATCCGTTCCTGTCCCAGGCCGCCGTCGTCGTTCCCGGTGGACGGCTGCTGTCCACCACTTTGGTCAACGTGCTGATTACCGACGACGGGCGCATCTTCGTGGGTATGGTTCCGCCGGAGCGGCTGCAGGCCGCAGCGGGCGCCGTGGCCAAGTGACAGCCGCTGAGGGCGGCACCGCAACAGGGGCAGGGACAACCGGGGCGGGGGCCGGAAAAGGCACAGCCGGGTTGACCATCGAAACGCAGGGCCTGACCAAGCGGTTCGGCCACCAGGTCGCAGTCGACGGCGTCAATCTGGCGGTGCCCCAAGGTTCAGTGTTTGGTTTCCTGGGGCCGAACGGTTCCGGAAAAACCACCACCATCCGCATGATGCTCGGCCTCGCGGCGGCGTCGGCCGGCACCGTCAGCGTCCTGGGGCTCGACATGCCGAACCGGCTTCATGAAGTCCTGCCGCGGGTGGGAGCCCTCGTGGAGGGGCCGGCGTTTTATCCGTTCCTGTCCGGGGCCGCGAACCTGCACCGGCTGGACGCCGCGAGCCGCCACGCGCGCCCTGCCACGCGCAGGGCCCGGGTGGGTGAGGCGCTGGAGCGGGTTGGCCTGTCACATGCTGCCGGCAAACGGGTCCATGCCTACTCGCTCGGCATGAAGCAGCGCCTCGGGATAGCGAACGCCCTGCTGTCCCCGCGCGAACTCCTGGTTTTGGACGAGCCCACCAACGGGCTGGACCCGCAGGGCACCCGGGAAGTGCGGAACCTGGTCCGCTCGCTGGCCGCCGACGGCGCCACCGTGTTCGTTTCCAGCCACCTCCTGGCCGAAGTGGAACAAATTTGTACGCACGCCGCCATAATGAGTACCGGCCGCCTCGTTGCCCAGGGCCCGCTCTCGGAACTTCGGCAGGCTGGCGAAGCCAGGATCCGCCTGTTAACGCCCGACGCCGGGACCGCCTTTGGTGTCCTGGCTCGGCTGGGGATGACTCCCGTGGCTGGCAGCCCCGAAGCCGACGGGGAGGTGGTCACCGCAACGACGGCGGTCACGGCAGGCCGAACGTTCACGGCAGGGCCCGGTGGTGACGGGCCCGGTGCAGAAGTGTCCGGTGCAGAAGTGTCCGGCGCAGAAGTGTCCGGTGCTGAGTTGTCCGGTGCGCTGGCACCGGAGGAGATCGTTGCCCGGCTGGTGGAGGCCGGGGTGCGGGTGCGCGGATTTTCGGTTGAGCGCGAGAGCCTCGAAGACCGTTTCGTGGCGCTGACGGGGGAGGGGTTTGACGTTGCCCAGTAGCGTGCCCGGCGAGTTGCCCAACAGGCTGCCGCGGCGACAGTCCGGCCGTCAGGTCCGCGGAGTCTCCGAAGGCCTCACCGCACCGGACCGCGCCGCGTCCAGCATCCCACTCCTGGGTTCCGAACTGGGTGTCCTCTTCAGGCGCCGCCGAACCTGGGCCCTGCTCCTGGCGCTGGCCGCGATTCCGGTGCTGATCGCCGTCGCGGTCCGGATCTCATCCAGCGTCCCGGCGGGCCGGGGGCCCGCCTTCCTGGACCGGATTGCCCAGAACGGACTCTTTGTGGCGGTCACCGCGATGCTGGTGTCCGTCCCGTTGTTCCTTCCCCTCACCGTGGGGGTGGTTGCCGGGGATACCATCGCCGGGGAGGCGAGCCTGGGTACGCTCCGGTACTTGCTGGTGGCACCGGCTGGCCGAGTGAGGCTTTTGCTGGTGAAGTATGCCGGCGCGCTGGCTTTTTGCCTGGCGGCGCCTGTCACGGTTGCGTTGGCTGGGGCAGCCATTGGTGCGTCGCTGTTTCCCATTGGGCCGGTCACCCTGCTGTCCGGCGACGTGGTCCAGCCGCCGGAAGCTGCCCTCCGCCTGGTACTGATCGCGGCATACCTGGCGGTGTCGCTGGCAGGGCTGTCAGCGATCGGCCTTTTCCTGTCCACGCTGACTGTTGTCCCGGTGGGGGCGATGGCCGCCACAGTGGTCCTGTCAGTGGTGTCCCAGGTCCTGGACCAGTTGCCCCAGCTGGAATGGCTGCATCCATGGCTGTTCAGCCATTACTGGCTTGGATTTGGGGACCTGCTGCGGCAGCCGGTGCTGTGGGATTCCTTTGCCAGCAATGCGCTGCTGCAGGCAGGCTACGTGGCCGTGTTCGGCGCGCTCGCCTACGGCAGGTTCGTCACCAAGGACGTCCTGTCCTGAGGTTCGCTGCCCAGTGTGCCAATCCGGTGCGGCCAGCACATGTCGCGTCAGTCACCCGTGGCGTCAGTAGCGGGCTGCGTACGGGTACAACTGCATGGCGGCCATACTGCTCAGTGAGGTGACGCCGATCCCTTCCTGCGGGTTGAGCGCCTGCACCACCTGGCCGTTTCCGAGGTAGATGGCTACGTGATAGAAGTTCGGCGCGGAGCCCCACACGAGCAGGTCACCGCGCTGGGCCTGCGAAATCGGGACATGGACCGGCGCCGAAGCGTACTGCTGCGCGGCCGTGCGTGGGAGGTACTTGCCGGCCGCGGCGAAAGACGTCTGGACCAGGCCTGAGCAGTCAAAGCCGTACGGGCCGGTGCCGCCCCACTGGTAGTAGAACGGTGCACCAACCTTGGTCATGGCCACCGAGATGGCGGTTTCGTTGGAGCCGCCTTGTGAGGGCGCTGGTGCTGGGGCGGGCGCTGGGGCGGGCGCTGGTGCGGGAGCAGGTGCCGGCGCTGGAGCGGGCGCTGGTGCTGGTGCGGGAGCAGGTGCCGGCGCTGGAGCTGGAGCGGGCGCCGGCGCTGCGGGCGCTGGAGCAGGTGCGGGCGCTGCGGGTGCGGCCGGTATGTTGCCTGCTGAGGCCTGTCGGGCAGGAGCCTGCTCAGCCGCAGCCTGTTCGGCGGCAGCCCGGTCGGCCTCGGCGCTGAGGGCAGCGAGCCTTGCCTCCTCACGCTGCCGGTCCAGTGCGTCAACCCGGGCCGATTCGAGGGCCACCGTAGTGTTTCGCAACTGGGCAAGCTGGTCCACCAGGACCGTCCGCTGTGCGGCTGCATCGGCCACAGTCTTGGCTTGGGCGGCGTTGGCCTGCTCGGCCTCGGTCTTGCGGGCCTCGGCGTTCCGGGCTGCATCGTCTGCTGCCCTGTTGGCGTCCTGGGCCGCTTCCGTCAGCGACGTGGCCGCCGACGCCGCGTTCGCCGCGGATTCGAACGCACGGCTCCGGCTTGCCGAGATGGCTTCAAGGGTCGCAGCCTGCCCCAGGACGTCCCCGCCGCCCGTGACGAACGTGGTAAGGGCAGGGTTCATGCCGCCGTTGCGGTAGAGGTCCCCGGCCAGTTGCCCCACCTGCTTGCGGGTCTTGTCTTGCTCCAGCCCTGCGGACTTCGCCCGGGCGGTGGCGGCTTCGGCGGTTGCTTGCCGCGACTGAAGTTCCACGAGCGCGTCGCTGTAGGTGTTGTTTGCCTGCATCGCTGCGGCGAAGGTGACCGCCTGGGCACGGGCGGCGTCGGCCAGGAGGCGCTCAATGGCGGTGACCTGGTCCGCCGTCGCGCTTTCACTGGCTTTTGCCGCAGCGATGTCTTCAGGAGAGGGGACCTCCGGCGTTCCCGGCACCCGGGCAGCCGGCAACGCGGCTGCGGGCAGCGCAACCGTATGGGCCGGCAGTGCAGGGACAGCATGGGCCGGAGCCGGGATGCCTGCAAGAAGTACGACGGCGAGGCCAAGCAGGGCGGTCTTCGGACCGGATCCGGGTGAAGCCATTCGCAGAACCTCGCAGCATCGTTGGGCTGGGGAGCGAGGCCTGGTGGACGGCACTCAGTGCCCCTCTGCCGATCCCTCAGCATTCAGAGGCTACGTGAGCCATTGCACTTTGGCAACACTGGTCACATCAATAACATAAACAACAAGCGGGGCCTGCGAGTGCATTTCGTGGCGGCGTGTCGTGGATGATGCCGGTTGTCCACATGGGGAGTTCACGCCATGTCCTACCGCGGCACCGGGACCGTAGCATTGGTGGCAGGACGAGTAACGGGGGGAACTGGGCATGGAACCGACATGGGGAATCGAGGGTCCTGACTTTTTGGGGTGGTACCTGACGGCGGGGTGTTTGCTGGCAGCGTCCGTCTTTCTGCTTCGGCTGTTCACCGGCGGGCTTCTTCCCCTCTACCGGAAGGTCGATCCGCATACCCTCGCGCCGCTGGACCTGGCCTACCTTAGCGGCGGTCCGTTCCATGCTGTCTCCGTCAGCCATTGGGTCTGGACCCACCAAAGCAGCGGGCAGCCTTCAACGGAGGAACGCCGCTTCCTGGACGCCAACTGGCAAGACCCCCTGCTCCAGGCTGTCGCCGGGACGGCCAGGTACCCCGGGTCCACGCCCAAATCATGCATGGCAGAGGCGTCTGTCCAGGGCCAGCTTCGCGACCGCCACCGGCGTCTTGCCCGGCTCGGGCTGGTCCGCGGCCGCGGGGTGATGCTCGTCCTGAAGGCCCTGAAATGGGCCATCATGCTGCTTTTGGCGCTGGGAGTGGTGCGCATCATCGCCGGCATGCTCAACGGCCGGGACTTCGTCAACCTGGTGGGCGCAGTCATGGCAGGCATTTTCGCCTTTGTTGTCCTCACGGCGAAGATCCCCGCCATCACCCAGCCGGGGATCCAAGTTCTCCGTGAACTGCGGCGGGAGAACCAGGACCTCCGGCCGGACAAGACGGCCGGTTACGCCGGTGTTGCCCCCTTCCGGCTTGCACTGGGGGCGGCGCTCTTTGGCGCCGCCGGCCTGTGGACGGCCGCGCCCGCCTACGCTTCGGCCATGGGCGTTCCCGCCGCCGGGGCTGGTGCCAGCGGCGGAACGTACTATGGGGATCCGGTCTCTACGTCTTCATCCTCATCGTCGGGCAGCGGCGGCAGCTCCTCCTGCAGCGGTGGCGGAAGCTGCGGCGGCGGCGGTTGTGGTGGGTAGCGGTGGCCTGCTTTCGCCTGGCCTGGGCATTGGCTGGCGGTCGGGGCTGGCCGGACCCATTGCGCGCCTGACCGGCCTTTCCTTTGCCGAGGTAGTGGCCGAAAACCTGCACGATCATGGCCACGGCATTGACGTCCCGGCACCCCTGCAGGAGCTGATCGACGGTGGCCTGACCGCCGTCGCACACGGAATCTCGCTGTCCCTTGGGTCAGCCGCCGAGGTGGACCAGACCCGGCTCGCGCACCTGAGGTCGGCGGGCGAAGCAATCAATGCCCCCCTTGTCAGTGAACACATTGCCTTTGTTCGGTCCGGCGGCGAGGTCCCTGCCGGCGCACCGCACGCAGACCTCCTCGAAGCCGGACACCTGCTTCCCGTACCGCGGAACCAGGACTCACTGCTCGTGCTGGCCGCGAATGTCCGCCAGGCGCAAGCCGGCCTTGGCGTTCCGCTGGCCCTCGAGCCCATCGCGGCGCTGGCGGAATGGCCGGATAACTCCATGACCGAAGGCCGGTTCCTGTCAGAGTTGCTGGACCGCACCAGTGCGCTCCTGGTGCTCGATGTGGCCAACGTCTACGCCAACGCTGTCAACAATGGGCGCGAGCCTTTGGCCGCACTCCTTGAATTTCCGCTCGAGCGGATTGCCTACTGCCACATTGCCGGGGGACAGGTGCTGGATGGGCTCTACCAGGACACCCACCAGGAACCGGTGCCCGTGGAAGTGCTGGAGCTGGCCGCAGAACTCGTTCGCGTGGCAGGTCCGCTGCCGCTGATGTTGGAGCGCGACGGCAACTTCCCGCCCGAACCGGCCTTCTTCGCCGAGTTGGACTCGATTGCGGATGCCGCGGGCATGCCACGCGTCACGCCTGGGGCTGCAGCACGGGGCGCCGGCTGATGGGACCGGCGGAATCCACGACAGGCAGCGCTCCCGACGCCGAACCCGGGCTGTCCGTGGCACGTTCCGTGCTTGCCGCGCGGCAACAGGAGCTGGTGGCCGCGCTGGTGGCCCACGGTCCTGTTCCCGACGGATTTGATCCCCAACGGTTGGCCGCTGTCAGGCTGGGCCTGGCCAGGAAACGGCTCGGCGGCATCGGGCAGCATTTTCCGGCACTGGCGGCCGAAGTCCGCTCAGACCCCACGCTTTGGGAGCTGTATTTCAACTGGCATCTTTCGCACCCGCCCCGGCCGCGGGTTGGCTCCTTTGCCGACGGCGCCGCGCTGGTTGATTTCCTGGATCATGAAGGCCGGCTGCCCAAAGCGGCTACCCGTGAAGCATTGATGCTGCGGATGGACACCTCGCCTGCGCCGGACGGCCGCCGGATCCCGGCCCGCTGGTTCGGTGTCAGGCAGGTGCGGGTGGGTTCAGGACGCTGGTGGGCTGCCGGAAGCCACCGTCGCTGGGTCTGGGTTCGCGGCCCCCGCTGACCATCTGCACAGGCCCCGTCTGTCCATGAGCCGTGTGTTTTCCTGGATCGCGATGCCGTCTGCCACCGGCCCGGGCCGCGCGCCGCCGGGAAGCTAGGCGTGCTGCTGCGACTCGTGCTCCGAATGGCTGGCAGGTTCAAGTTGGAACGTGCAGTGCTCGGTATCGAAGTGGGAACCAAGGCATGTGGTCAGCTTGTCCAGCAGTTGGTCCGCGCCGCGGGCGTTGAGAACCCCGTCCTCCACCACAACGTGCGCCGAAAATACCGGCACCCCCGAGGTGATGGTCCAGATGTGGATGTCGTGGACGTCGGACACGCCGTCAACCGAAAGAATGTGCTCGCGGATCATTTTCACCTCAACCCCTTTCGGGGTTGCTTCAAGGAGGACATCCACCACGTCACGCAGCAGGGTCCATGCTCGGGGCAGGATCATCAGGGCGATCACCACTGAGGCTATGGTGTCCGCGGCTTGATAGCCGGTGAGCAGGATGACCACTGCCGCGACGATGACGGCGATGGACCCGAGCAGGTCCCCGAGCACCTCCAGGTAGGCGCCCCGGACGTTCAGGCTTTCCTTGTGCCCACCTTGCAGGATCACCAGGGACACCACGTTGGCCACCATGCCCAGGATTGCAGCGAAGAGCATGATTCCGGTTTGGACCTCGGGCGTCGATCCAATACGCCTGATGGCTTCGGAGAAGATGACGACGGAAATCACAATCAGGATCAGGGCATTTGCCAGCGCTGCCAGGACTTCGGCGCGCTGGTAGCCATAGGTCCGCTGGTCGCTCGCGGGGCGGCCCGCAATCCAGGCGGCCAGCAGCGCGATAGTCACCCCTGCCGCGTCAGAGAGCATGTGGCCGGCATCTGCCAGCAGCGCCAGCGATCCGGACAGGGCCGCACCCACCACCTGGACCATCACCACAGCCAACGTTATGGCCAAGACAGCAATCAGCCGTTTGCGGTGCCGGCCTGTTGCGGTCATCCCGTGCGAATGGTGGTGGTCGTGTCCCATGCCTACAAGGCTAGTCCGTGGGCTACTCAAACATGGGACCGCTAATCCCACCCGAGTTCATGCAGCCGCTCGTCGTCGATGCCGAAGTGGTGGGCAATTTCGTGGATGACGGTCACAGCCACCTCTTCGACCACCTCGTCGCGCGACTCACAGATGTCCAGGATGGGCTGGCGGAAGATCGTGATCCGGTCCGGCAGGGAACCGGCGTCCCACCAGGAGTCGCGCTCCGTCAGGGGGACTCCCTCGTAGAGTCCCAGCAGGACAGTGTCCGGATCCTCATCGGGCCCGGGAACGTAGTCGTCGTCGATGAAGACCGCCACGTTGTCCATGGCCTGGGCGATCTTGGGCGGGATCCGGTTCAGGGCGTCGCTGACCGCTGACTCAAATTCGTCGTCGGACATTGAGAACGGAGGGGTCTCCTGCGGGCCGTCCGGGATGATGGGAAGTCCGGGCGGGAGGTGTGCGGGCATACTCCGACTCTAGCGGGAAACCCCTAGGCAGCGTTGCGGGGTCCGCGGGACCGGCGCCTCGTGAGGCCCACGCCCACCAGGCAGACCACGCCTCCCACGAGCCCCCAGATCGTGGGGATTTCGCTGAGCACCAACCACGAGATTAGGATCGTGGCCCCCGGCACCAGGTAGGTAGTGGCGGCGAGTTTGCCGGCGTCGATCAGCGACAGCGCATACGCCCAGGTGGTGAAGGCGATGGCTGTGGGGAAAACGCCCAGGTAGAGCAGCCCCAGGGTTGCCGGAAGCGGGGCAGACTGCAGCTCTGAGACGAGCTGCCCGGTGAACGGCAGGCAGCAAGCGGCTCCCACCAGGATTCCGAACAACGTGGCCTGGCCGGCCGGGAATTTCCGGAGCACCGGCTTCTGGATGATGACGCTGACGGCGGCGAGCACGGCGGCCAGGAGGCAGAGCAGCACTCCCGCAACGTCCGTCGTCGGACCGTCCCCTGAACCCGAACCTGAACCCGAGCCAAACGCGATCAGCGCCACGCCGCAGAACGCCACGAGACTGCCGATAATCAGCCACCGCGGGAAGCCTTCCTTGAGGAAGACGCCGGCGAGAACGGCAATGAGAATGGGAGAGACGTTGATCAGCATGGCGCTGGTGCCGGCGTCCAGCAGGTGCTCGGCGGCGTTCAGGGCAACGTTGTAGCCGCCGAACCACATCACGCCGTAGGCCAGGATCGGCCACCACTCCCGCCCTTGCGGCAGCTTCCTGGACTTCAGCAGCTGCGGCAGCACCACGGCGCCAAGCACGACGGCGGCAACCGCCAGCCTGCCCAGCGTCAGGGAGCCGGGGGAAAATGTGGGGCCGATCGCCCGGATGCCCACGAACGCCGACGCCCAAAGCACCACGGTGACGGCCACGGCCGCGATGCCGAGGGCGTTGATGCGGCTGGGGGAGGCAGAAGGCGTCGCTGAGGTCTCAGAGTTGGTGCGGGAGGTGGTTGCCATGCTGCCCAATCTAGCCGCGTCACGATAACCGCGGCTGGCGGAAATCGGCCACGTCTAGTCGAGTTCCTGCCAAAGGCGCGCGCGGGGATGGCTGGGGCCTCGATTAGGATGCGTTTCATGGTCTCAGCTGCAACATCGTCGCCGGACACCGCTAAGCGAATACGCCTTGTCATCTGGATCCTGCTGGCCGTCATCGTGGTTGGAGGCGCGGCCTGGTACGCGGTGATGACAACGAACAAGCCGTCGCAGGATCCGCCGGTGGCCGGCAACGGGGAGGCCGGCAGCGAACAGCTTGTCCGGACTGACAGCCACCGGCTCACCACTCCGGCCGTGGAAAAGGCGCAGCTCGTGGAGTTCCTGGACTTCGAGTGCGAGGCCTGCCGCTCCATCCATCCCTTTGTGGAAGAACTCAAAGAGGAATTCGGCGACAGGATCACCTTCGTCAACCGGTACTTTCCCTTGTCATCGCACCCGAACTCAGGACAAGCTGCCCTCGCAGTTGAAGCCGCGGCACAGCAGGGCAAGTTCGCAGCGATGCAGGCCAAGTTGTTCGAAACCCAGGACCAGTGGCATGGAAACCCCGAATCCCAGGCGCCCCATTTCAGGACGTTCGCCGCGGAACTGGGACTGGACCTGGCCGCATTCGATGCCGCCGTCGCGGACGACAAAACCAAGCAACGCATCCGGGCTGACATCACGGACGGAATTGCCTTGGGCGTGACCGGTACGCCCACGTTTTTCCTCGACGGCGAAAAACTCGCCCTTAGCACCAAGCAGGAGTTCCGGCAGAAACTTGCCGACGCCGTGAAGTAGCGGAGTGGCTGCCTTTCAGGCCGTCCGGGCCCACTCCAGAACCCGGTCCAGCGGCCAGGTGGTAATGATGCGCTCGGCTGGAACGCCGTTGCTGGCCGCCCGAGCCGCGCCGTACTGCAGGAAGTCCAGCTGCCCGGGGGCGTGCGCGTCGCTGTCAATGGAGAACAGGCAACCGGCGTCGAGGGCGAGCTGGATCAGGTCGTCCGGCGGATCCTGCCGCTCCGGCCGCGAGTTGATCTCCACGGCCACGTTGTTTTCTGCACAAGCGGCGAACACCTTCTTGGCGTCGAACTCTGACTGCGGACGTGTCCCGCGCGATCCTTCCACCAGGCGGCCGGTGCAGTGGCCCAACACGTTCGTGTGTGGATCGCGGATGCCCGCCAGCATGCGCCGGGTCATGGTGCTCCGGTCCGACCGCAGTTTTGAATGGACACTGGCCACCACAATGTCCAGCCGGTCCAGCATTTCGGGAGCCTGGTCCAGCTCACCATTCTCCAGGATGTCCACCTCGATTCCGGCGAGGAGGGTGAAGCCGTTTTTGCCCGTGCCGGCGTTGATCGCGGCCACCACGTCGAGTTGCTCAGTGAGGCGTTCAGCACTGAGCCCGTTGGCAACCTTGAGGTTGGGGGAGTGGTCAGTGAGCGCCAGGTACTCCCGACCCAGCACCTGCGCGGCCTCCGCCATCAGCGAGATGGGGGATCCGCCGTCGGACCAGTCGCTGTGGCTGTGGAGATCACCGCGGAGGGATGAGAGAAGTTCGTTGCCGCCCTGCGCCAGCGTTCCTGTGCTGCGCTGGCGCAGGTCCTCCAGGTAGTCCGGCACTTCGCCATTCACGGCCTGGCGGATCACTTCGTACGTCCGGTCGCCGATTCCCTTCATGCGCTTGAGCCTGCCATCGTGCGCCCGCGCTTCCAGTTCGGCGGGCTCCAGGTCAGCGATGATTCCCGCTGCCTTCCGGAAAGCTTGGACCTTGAACGTGGCGGCGCGTTCGCGCTCCAGCCAGAAAGCAATTTCGTTGAGCGCGGCGACGGCATCCATCTGTACATCTTCGCCTCTTCCGGGTGCTTTGGTCAGGTGTGCGGGGGCCGATTTTGGATTATCCCGGCTGAGGCCCTATAGTTTTAGAGTCCAGTTCGGAGGAACTGCGAAGGACAAAGACTGACAGCCTCGGCTCGAAGCCTTTTCTTTTTGCTCCGAACGGGTTCTGGCCCCCATCGTCTAGCGGCCTAGGACACCGCCCTTTCACGGCGGCGGCACGGGTTCGAATCCCGTTGGGGGTACGCAAGGAACTGGTCAAGCAGGCATAAAAAGTCTGGTAGGCTGGAAGCCTTGAAAAAACGCGGTAGCGATACTGCGGAAGCAAGAAATGCAAGGCCCTGTAGCGCAGTTGGTTAGCGCGCCGCCCTGTCACGGCGGAGGTCGCGGGTTCAAGTCCCGTCAGGGTCGCTCTGATTGCCAGAAGAAATTCCGGCGGTCATGGTGACATGTCACCTAGGCTCTGTAGCTCAGTTGGTAGAGCGTTCGACTGAAAATCGAAAGGTCACCGGATCGACGCCGGTCGGAGCCACCACTGGGAAGCATCAGTTCTTCGGAACTGGTGCTTTTCTTCTTTAACGGCTGCGCTCCTTGGTGGCGCCACGGCCCCGAGTACTCGCTCCCCGCAGCTTCTCCCCGACGCTTGGACAATTCCCCCTGGAGTTTCAAGGGGATTAGTCCGTCTCGAGGGGAGTGGCCAAATTAGCCGTTGACATGACCCAACTAACGCGCGTAACCTAAATCACACGGCGCAAGTAACGCGCGTTAGTAACTCAAGTTGCCGGTCAATAGGCCGGCCCCAGACAGAAATTCCGGAGCATTCAATGGCGAACAGCACCCCACCCGCACCCGCTGCGGAGGCAGGCGCAGCCAGGCGAACGACGACGGCGGTCCCCATCAACCGCGGTGTCACCATGGCGGACGTCGCCAAGGCCGCCGGAGTGTCCCGAACCGCCGTTTCCTTCGTCCTCAGCAACCGGGAAAACTCCAGCATCTCCGAAGACACCAAGCACCGCATCCTCGAAGCTGTCCAGACACTGGGCTACCGGCCCAACGCCGGCGCGCGGGCCCTGGCTTCGCAGCGGAGCGACTGGTACGGACTGGTGACTGAGATCGTCACGGCACCCTTCGCCGTCGACATCATCAAAGGCGCCCAGGACCAGGCCTGGCTGGACCGCAGGTTCCTGCTCATCGCCCCCTCCGACCAGGCCGATGCCGTAGGACCCAACCAGGGCATGGAAGATGCCGCCGTTGAAAAGCTGCTGGAACAAAGAGTGGAAGGGCTTCTCTACGCGGCTACCTACCACAGGGCCGTGCACGTTCCCCAAAGCGCCCACGAGGTGCCCACCGTCCTCATCAACTGCTTCGACGCGGATGGAAAGCTGCCCTCGATCGTCCCGGACGAACGCGCCGGCGGCCGCGTCGCCGTCGAACGTTTGCTCCGGGCCGGCCACTCCAGGATCGGTGTCATCAACCTGGATCCTGACATCCCCGCCGCTGTCGGGCGCTTGGAGGGATGCCGCGAAGCACTCGCCGAAGCAGGGTTGGAACTCGATCCTGAACTCATCGTGTCGGGCCACGCGACGGCAGATGGCGGCTACGAGGCCGCCTGCGAAATCCTTGACAAATTTGAAGCGGGGGCAGGCAGGCCAACTGCCCTGTTCTGCCTCAACGACCGGATGGCCATGGGCGCCTATGACGCCATTAAGGAGCGCGGGCTCGCCATCCCCCAAGACATCGCCGTGATCGGCTTCGACAACCAGGAACTCATTGCGGCCTACCTTAGGCCAAAACTGACCACGGTTGCGTTGCCCTTCGAGGAGATGGGTGCGCTGGGTGTCCAGACACTCGCAAGCCTTACAGCAGGACAGCCGATCACTGCACATCAGCAAATGGTCGACTGTCCGCTGCTAGAACGCTATTCAGTCTGACGGCAAATCAACTACTGAACAGCAAACCCCAACCACACCTTCACCTTCAGCGATGAAGAGAGGAAAGAGAACTCCATCATGACACAACAGCGATTCCTCCGGCCTGCCCGGATCACGGCGGCCACCCTGGCAATAGGTGCCCTCCTGCTCACGGGCTGCTCGGCCAACCAGGGCAGTACAGGCGCCAGCGGCGGCTCGTCCGAGAGCGCCTTACTCACTATCCCGCGTGAGGACATGGGCACGTTCGTCCAGAACTTCAACCCGTTCGCACCCACGCTGAACCCCATGGTGCAGCAGTCGATCTACGAGTCCCTGCTGATCTTCAACCCGGCCAATGGCGAAACCACTCCGTGGCTCGCCACGGAGTGGCAAGCCACGGAGGACGGCAAGTCCATCACCTTCACACTGCGCGACGGTGTGAAGTGGTCCGACGGGCAGCCGCTGGTGGCCGAGGACATCGCTTACACTTTCGAACTCCAAAAGAAGATCAAGGGCGGCTACGACTACCTCGAAAACGTGGCCCCTGAGGGCACCAACAAGGTGAAGTTCAACTTCAGCAAACCGTGGTCACCGGCCCTCTACGACCTGGGCCAGCTCACTATCCTGCCCAAGCACATCTGGTCCGCGCTGGCCGATCCGGAGAAGGACGCCAACGCCAAACCGGTCGGCACCGGCCCCTACACGGAGGTGGATAGCTTCCAGGCCCAGTCCTTCGTGCTGAAGAAGAACCCCAACTACTGGCAGCCGGAAAAGCAGAAAATCGCCGGCATCAAGATGCTCGCCTTCGCGGGGAACGACGGCGCCAACCTCGCCGCCGCGAACGGCGACGTGGACTGGGCCCCGCAGTACATGCCCAACATCGAGAAGACCTTCGTTTCGAAGGACCCCGAACACCGCCAGTACTGGTTCCCGGCCACGGGCGCGATGATCAACTGGCAGCTGAATACCGCCAAGGCACCCTTCAACGACGTTGACGTCCGCAAGGCACTCAGCATGGCCGTGGACCGCGACCAGGTGACCAAGATCGGCATGAGCGGCTACGCCAAACCGGCCGACTGCACGGGTCTTTCCGGCAACTATGAAAAGTGGAAGAGCGCCGACGTCAAGGACAGCTGCACCTGGACCAAACTGGACGTGGACGCTGCCAACGCGGTGCTGGACAAAGCCGGCTACGCCAAGGGAGCCGACGGCAAACGCACGCTGAAAGACGGCAAGCCTTTCGAGTTCAAGATCTCCGTAGGAGCTTCCTCGTCCGACTGGCTGTCGGTGGCCAACGTCATTTCCCAGAACCTGGCTGAGATCGGCGTGACGGCCAAGGTTGATTCCCCGGACTGGGCCGCGGTGGTAGCCAGCTATGAGACGGGGGACTTCGACTCGGGCATCGTGTGGAGCGCCAACGATCCCAGCCCTTACAAGTACTTCAACACCTCCATGGGCACCGCAACGGTCAAGCCGGTGGGGACCAAAACCTTCGACAACTACCACCGCTTCGGGGACGCCGAGGCAGACGCGCTGCTGGCCGAGTTCGCGGCGGAGGCCGACGAGTCCAAGCAGAAGGACATCGCCGTCAAACTCCAGGAGGAGTACAACGACGCCGCGCCATTGGTGCCACTGTTTTCCGGACCGGTCTGGGGCGCCTTCAACGACACCCGTTTCACCGGCTGGCCCACGGAGGACAACCCGTACGCGACGCTCTCGGAACGTTCACCTACCACGGTCCTGGTCCTGACCTCGCTGGAACCGCGCAAGTAAGCGCGTACAAAACCGCGTACCTCCAAGAGGCCCGCGCTGCTCCTATCAACGCAGCAGCGCGGGCCCGCCATCAAACTTTCCGCAATTCCCGAATGGAGGGAAACCGTGCGCTTTATCCTGCGCCGCCTGGGTTTCTACCTGATTGCCTTCTGGGTGTCCATCACCCTGAATTTCCTGCTCCCGCGCTTTATGCCCGGCGATCCCGTCTCCCGGATGTTCGCCCGGACCCAGGACCGGATGCAGCCTGAACAGATCGAGCAGCTGCGAAAGCTGCTCGGCGTGGACGACCGGCCCCTCTGGGAGCAGTACATCGGCTACCTCCAGAACATGCTGACCGGACAGATGGGCGTTTCCATCTCCCGCTTCCCGGCCCCTGTCACCGAGGTGATCGGCTCACAGGTGGGCTGGACGCTCCTGCTGGGCGGAACCGCGCTGGTGATTGCCGCCGTCGTGGGTAACCTGCTGGGGATCCTGGCCGCGTGGCGGCGCGGGGGAGCTGTTGACTCGGCACTTCCGCCGCTACTGATCTTCATTGGATCCTTTCCCTACTTCTGGCTCGCCATGGGCGCCCTTTACCTGTTCGGCGTCACGCTGGGCTGGTTCCCGATCCGGCACGCCTTCAGCGACACCATCACCCCGGGCTTCAGCTGGGAGTTTGTGTCCGACGTCGGCATGCACCTGGTGCTTCCGGCCCTCACTATTGTGCTGGTCTCCCTTGGCGGCTGGATGCTGGGCATGCGCAACACCATGATCGCCACCAACGCGGAGGACTACATCACCATGGCCGAGGCGAAGGGCCTGCGTCCGGGCCGGATCATGTTCCGCTACGCCGCCCGCAACGCCATGCTGCCATCCGTCACAGCCTTTGGCATGAGCCTGGGCTTCGTCGTGGGCGGGGCACTCCTGACAGAGGTGGTGTTCGCCTACCCCGGCGTCGGCTACCAGCTCCTGGCCGCCGTACAGGGCCTGGACTATCCGCTCATGCAGGGCCTGTTCCTGACCATCACGGCCGCCGTGCTGCTGGCCAATTTCCTGGTGGACATCCTCTACGTCCGCCTCGACCCGCGCGTGCGCAGCAACTAGGACTGATCATGACCACTTCCATCGCAAACACCGCTTCCAGCCTGCCGGGCGAGACCCGCGCGGCGGATCCGCTGACCGGCAAAATGCCCGACGGCGGCACCGGACTTCCGTCCGGTGGCTCGGCCCGCAGGCCCAACCAGGGCCTGCTCCACGGCCTGCTGACCAACAAAAAGGCCATGACCGGCGCTGCCATCCTGCTGGTGTTCATCGCCCTGGCGCTCCTGGCACCGGTGCTTTACCCGGATAACCCCTCCAAGATCACCGGAATGGCGTCCCAGGAACCGGACGCTGAGTTCTGGCTCGGGACCACTGCGAAGGGCCAGGACGTCCTGGCACTCACTATCCACGGTGCCCGCAGTTCCCTTTTTGTGGGCCTGACAGTGGGGTTCGCCTCCACGTTTATCGGCATCCTGGTGGGTCTCGCTTCGGCGTACTTCGGCAAGTTCATCGACGAAGCCCTGTCCCTGACCACCAACGTCTTCCTCCTGCTGCCAGGCCTGCCATTGCTGGTGATCCTGGCCGCGTTCCTTCCCCCCGGGCTTGGCACCGTCATCCTGGTCCTGGTGGTCACCGGCTGGGCCGGCTCCGCCCGGGTGTTGCGTTCGCAGGCGCTGTCCATCCGGTCCAAGGACTTCGTGGCGGCGGCTGTGGTCACGGGTGAGCGGCCGCTGCGGATCATGTTCGGAGAGATCCTGCCCAACATGGCCTCGATCGTGATGGGCACACTCCTGGCGTGCATCATCTACGGCATCGGCGCGCAGGCCGGCCTCGAATTCCTCGGGCTGGGTGACGTCAGCACTGTCTCCTGGGGAAACAACCTCTACTGGGCGGGAAATGAAGGGGCCCTGCTGACGGGCAGTTGGTGGGTTTTTGTCCCATCGGGCCTGTGCATCGCCCTGGTGGCGTTCTCGCTGGCGCTGATTAACTACGCGGTGGACGAGGTTACCAACCCCCGCTTGCGGAAAATCAAGAAAACCAAGCCCCTCCCCACCGGAAAGCGAGCAGCGGAATGACCGTTTCCCAGACCTCCCTTGGCTCGTCCCTGCCCGTCCTGGAAATCAAGGACCTCACCGTTAAGTACCGCAGCGACACCAGGTCCATTACCGCTGTCGACCGCGTCTCCTTCAGCATTGGCGCCGGTGAAATCTTCGGCCTGGCCGGCGAATCCGGCTGCGGCAAGTCCACCATCGCCAACACCATCATGCGGTTGCTGCGCGACCCCGCGGAGATCGCCGGCGGAAGCATCCGCTTTGGCGGCAGGGACGTACTGGCCATGGGCAAGGAGGAGTTGCGCCGTTTCCGCTGGCAGGACGTGGCCATGGTTTTCCAGTCGGCGATGAACTCGCTGAACCCGGTGATGACTATCGGCGACCAGATCGTGGATATCTACACCACCCACGCTGGCTATTCGCGTCAGGAGTCCCTGCGGAGGGCTGCCGAACTCCTGGAACTGGTCCGGATCGACCCGGCACGGCTGAAGGCGTACCCGCACCAGCTTTCGGGCGGGATGCGCCAGCGCGCGGTCATCGCGATGGCTGTGGCGCTGAAGCCCTCGCTCCTGATCCTTGACGAGCCCACCACGGCCCTGGACGTAGTGGTGCAGCAGGAGATCATGGCCCAGATCAAGGACCTGCAGCACCAGTTGGGTTTCTCCGTCCTGTTCATTACGCACGACATGTCCCTCATGGTGGAGCTATCGCACCGGATGGCGGTGATGTACGGAGGCAGGATCGTTGAAACGGCCAAGGCCAAGGACATCCACTCGGCCCCGCGCCACCCGTACACCCAAGCCCTCATGGGAGCCTTCCCACCGCTGACAGGGCCGCGGGTGCCGCTGACCGGCCTGGCCGACGGCGTGAAGTTCAGCAACATCGCAGACCTCCAGGAAGAGGCGCCGGGACATTTCGTGGCCCCGGTTTCCCCGGACCGGATTGCCCAGAACCAGCCTGCCCTCGAAGGAGCACACCCGTGAGCAAGCACAGTGACACACCAGCCCCGGAGGTCCCAGCCCTTGAGGTAAGAGGCCTGTCCAAGGATTTCCACAGCGGAGGCTTGTTCTCCCATGCCACGGTGCGTGCCCTCGGCGGGGTGGACCTCAGCATCGGCAGGGGCGAAATCGTGGCCCTGGTGGGGGAGTCAGGCTCAGGAAAGAGTACCCTCGCCCGGTGCATTGCGCGGCTGGAAAAGCCGAGTGCCGGGCAGGTCCTCCTGGACGGAACGGACGTCCTAAAGCGGGACCGGTTCCAGGCGTCCAAGGAGTACCGGTCACGGGTACAAATGGTGTTCCAGGATCCGTTCGGCTCGCTCAACCCGGTCCACCGGATCGAACATTTCCTCACACGTTCCTTGACCCTTCACCGTAAGGCCGGGACGCCCGCGGGGCTTCAGACCCGGTTGGAGGAGCTGATGACCACGGTGGGGCTTACGCCGGACATGCTCAATTCCTACCCGCACGAACTCTCCGGCGGCCAGCGCCAGAGGGTGGCCATCGCACGGGCACTGGCGGTCGAACCCGACGTAATCCTCGCCGACGAGCCCACCTCTATGCTGGATGTCTCGGTCCGGATCGGCATCCTCAACCTGCTGCGCGGACTCCGTGACCGGCAGGGCATCTCCATGCTGTACATCACCCACGACCTCGCCTCCGCGCGTTATCTCGCGGATCGCATCGCCGTGATGTTTGCCGGTGAACTGGTGGAGGAAGGCGAGTCCCTGGATTTGCTGGCGAATCCGGCGCACCCCTACACCCGGCTGCTGGTATCGGCAGTTCCGGACCCTGCCCGCACCGGATCCTACGATCCATCCGCCCGGGCGGCGCTTCGGGCGGCGGTGATGGAACCGGCGTCGTGCGAGTACGACGGCGACCCGCAGCAGCGGTGTTCAGCCTCCACGCCGGTGCGGCACCAGGTGGGCGATCCCGCCAATCGGCATTGGGTCCGATGCCACCTGTACCGGCCGACGGCCGCCGCAGCGGGCCACGCCCTGGCAACCGAACCCCTGGATGAAGTGGTTTCCGCATGACCGGCCTGTCCCACCCCCTTGCCATCGTGCCGCAGGACGAACTCGTGGCACGAGCCGAGGCGGATCCGCACAGGCCCCGCTTCCACTTTGTTTCGCCGGCGGGCTGGCTCAACGATCCCAACGGGGTGAGCCAATGGAACGGCACCTACCACCTCTTCTACCAATACAACCCCGAGGGCGCCTTCCACCACCGCATCCTCTGGGGCCATGCCACCAGTCCGGACCTGGTCAACTGGACGGACAAACCGGTGGCCCTGGAACCCTCCGATGGGCCGGACGCTGACGGCTGCTGGTCCGGGGTGCTCGTGAACGACGGCGGCACGCCCACCCTGGTGTATTCAGGCCGCCTGGGCGAACGTGAACTTCCCTGTGTGGCCGTCGGCTCACCTGACCTGCTCAGCTGGACCAAAGCCCCGGAAAACCCGGTGATTTCCGGCGCTCCCACCGGAGTGGACATCACCGCGTACCGGGACCATTGCGTGTGGCGTGAAGGCTCCGGCTGGCGCCAGCTGGTGGGCTCGGGCATCCGCGGCCGGGGCGGGACGGCCTTCCTCTATGAGTCCCATGACCTCCGGAGCTGGAACTACATTGGGCCGCTGTTCATCGGCGACGCCTTCGCCGGCGACCCCGCGGCCACGGACTGGGAAGGCACGATGTGGGAATGCGTGGACCTGTTCCGCGCGGGTCCCGGGGTGCTTGGAGATGCTGCAGGGCCGCTGGTGGAGGGGAATGCAGGACCTGACGTACTCGTCTTTTCCGCATGGGACGACGGCGACACGCGGCACCCGCTGTACTGGACCGGACGCTACGCGGGAGACTCGTACAGCCCCTGGCAGCTGCGCCGGCTGGATTATGGCGGCCGGTACTTCTACGCCCCCCAGTCGTTCGCTGACGATGGGGGCCGCCGCGTGATGTTCGGGTGGCTGCAGGAGGGCCGGACGGATGGGGCCATGGTGGAGGCGGGCTGGTCCGGCGTGATGAGCCTGCCGCGGGTGGCCACTTTGGACGCCCAGGGGGAACTGGCGTTTGCGCCTGTGGCGGAGATCGAGTCACTTCGGCGGGACCACGTGCGGATCGGTCCGAGGGAGGTGGCCGGCAGCGAGGTCCTGGCCGGGGTTGGCGGGAACCAACTGGACCTGGAGCTTGACCTTGACGTGGAAACGGGGAGCGTTTTCCGGCTCGGGATACTGGGCTCGGCTGCCTGTCCCGGTGGTGCCGGGACCGAGGAAACGGTTATCGAAATCCGGCGCCATGCCGGGATCAGTGGGGATTCGTTCCTCGCCTTGGACCGCTCCCGCAGCAGCCTGGACCTGTCGGTGGACAGTGAGGAAAAGTCCGGTCCGGTAACCCTGCCCGGTGGAAGGCTCCGGCTCCGCGTCCTGGTGGATCGCTCGGCCGTGGAGATCTTCGCGAATGGCAAACCTTTGACCGCCCGGGTGTATCCGACGCTCGGCGGGACCGACGTGCGCCTGTCCGCCGAGGGAGCGGTCCGCCTTCGGCAGTTGGATGCCTGGCGGATGGAAGGGATCTTCAGCGGCCCGCGTCCGCTTTTCCCCTGACGCGCACTCCCCCCGGCCACACTCGGAACTTTGAGTGAACCTGGGGTGGCCGCGGCGTGACATTTCCCACGGTTGAGTATTTCGGACGAAACATTTGACTCGGCCAAACCGTTATGGCACGCGCGCGGTTGGTAGATGTAAGCGCTTGCATAAAATGTCTGACATGTGGGATTTGGGTGATGAAACACGGTTTGAAAAGCCCTCCCGGGGCTGCCTAGCGTAGAAGCAGCTCAGGAAAATAACGATTTGTCCTGCGCTACTTACGGGGCCCCACCCACGTCCCGTTACCCCTCGATACAACGGCGTCCTCGATGACGCTGCGGTGTTGTTGGGCTCGCCGGATTATTCGAGGCACCAGGGCATACGCCCGTCTTCCACGAATAGTTTCAACTCCGCGAGAAGAGCAAAAATGCACAAGCACCCCCAAACTCCCCGGATGCTGCGGTGGCGTCCCGCTGCCGCAGCACTGGCGGCAGCTGTTGCGGCCTCGGCCTTCCTGGCCATCCCGTCAGCACAGGCCAACGAGCCGGCGGATCCGCCGGCAGCGGAGCAGATGCCAGCCCCGACCCCGGGCTTCCCCCTGCCCACCAAGCACAGCCAGCAGGCCCACGACCCGGCGTCGGACTTCACGTCCAAGTGGACCCGCGCGGATGCCAAGCAGATCATGGCGCAGAGC
Source organism: Pseudarthrobacter sp. CCNWLW207 (assembly GCF_037203945.1). Taxonomy (NCBI): domain Bacteria; kingdom Bacillati; phylum Actinomycetota; class Actinomycetes; order Micrococcales; family Micrococcaceae; genus Pseudarthrobacter; species Pseudarthrobacter sp. CCNWLW207. The sequence goes on from NZ_JBBCBS010000007.1 coordinate 42,323, forward strand.
GATTCCACGGTCGCTCCCGGTGAAAACTCCATGAGCCCGGATGTCACCATGCCGGAAATCCCCGAGGATTTCCCCACCATGAATGACGACGTCTGGGTTTGGGACACCTGGTCCCTCACGGACGAAAACGCGAACCAGATCAGCTACAAGGGCTGGGACGTCATCTTCTCTCTCGTGGCCGACCGCCACGCCGGGTACGGCTTCGACCAGCGCCACTGGAACGCCCGAATCGGTTACTTCTTCCGCAAGACCAACGCCGATCCGGCCAAGGACAAGTGGAACTACGGCGGCCACGTCTTCGCCGACGGTGCCTCAATCGGCAACACCGAGTGGTCCGGCTCCACCCGCCTGATGCAGGGCAACCAGGTCAACGTGTTCTACACGGCCACCACCTTCTACGACGTGGCTGAGCGAAATGCGGGCGGCGGTGGAATCGCCCCGGATGCGGCCATTGCCAAGGCACTGGGCAAGATCCATGCAGATGAGAACGGCGTCACCTTCGACGGCTTCGAGCACACCAAGCTGCTGGAACCCGAGGGCAAGATGTACCAGACGAAGGAACAGAACCCGGGCTTCGCCTTCCGCGATCCGTACACCTTCGCTGACCCGGCGCACCCCGGCAAGACCTTTATGGTCTTCGAAGGCAACACCGGCGGCACCCGTGGCGAGTACCGCTGCGAGGAGGAGGACCTCGGCTACCAGCCAGGTGACCCGCACGCTGAGAACCTGAATGAAGTGAACAGCTCCGGAGCCTACTACCAGACCGCCAACGTGGGCCTGGCCGTAGCGGACAACAAGGACCTGACAAAATGGTCCTTCCTGCCCCCGATCCTGTCCGCCAACTGCGTCAACGACCAGACTGAGCGCCCGCAGATCTTCATCCAGAACGAAAACGGCAAGAACAAGTACTACCTGTTCACCATCAGCCACCAGTTCACCTACGCGGCAGGCATGCGCGGCCCCGACGGCGTCTACGGCTTCGTGGGCGACGGCGTCCGTTCCGACTACCAGCCGATGAACAACAGCGCCCTGGCCCTGGGTTCCCCGACGGACCTGAACATGCCGGCCAACGCTCCGGAAGGTCCCAACCCGCTCCAGAACGGCCGCCAGTTCCAGGCCTACTCGCACTACGTGCAGCCCGGTGGCCTGGTGCAGTCCTTCATCGACAACGTCAACGGCGTCCGCGGCGGATCCTTGTCGCCGACGGTGAAGATCAACTTCCAGAACGGCATCTCCCAGGTGGACCGCAGCTTCGGCCAGAATGGCCTCGGCCCGTTCGGCTACCTGCCCACCAACCTCCGCGTCGGCGGAGAGGGCCACTACAAGTGACCCGCGCCTAGCGGAAGCTGATCCAAAACCTTCCGCAGATGGAGGCGGGGATGTCCGGCATGGCCGGGGGTCCCCGCCTCCTGCCGTTAAGGCGCAGGCAGGGGATAGGGTTGGGAACAACAGAAGGGGGAGTGCCTGATGGAATACCAGAACCCACAACCCGATGCGGGCGTCCAAAACCATAGCGCCGGAAGTTTGGTGCCCGGCCACGGCCGGACCGTCATTTCTGAAACTGCCGTTGCGAAAGTTGCCGGCATCGCCGCCCGTGCTGTCCCGGGGGTCTATTCGCTCGGTTCCGTTCCATCGCGCGCCCTCGGCGCCATCCGGGACGCCGTCGGCAGTTCAGACCATGCGGCCGGAGTGCACGCCGAGGTCGGCGAGACCCAGGTGGCGGTGGACATCAGCCTCGTGGCAACCTACGGCACGCCCCTCCATTCACTGGCTGACCAGGTCCGGTCCTCCGTGTACCGGGCAGTCGAAGACCTGGTCGGGCTGCAGGTCATTGAAGTGAACGTCGAAATCACCGATGTCTATGTGGCCCCGCCTGTGAAATCGTCAGGTCCGGCCACCGCAGAAAGAGAGGCCCTCCTGTGAATCTGACCGTTGTGGGAATCGGTGTGGGCGCTTTCGTGGCGTTTATGTCCTTCCAGTTCGGGCTGTGGGGCTTCCTGGTGTCACTGCTGTTTATGGGTATCGGAGCCCTGCTGGGCCGCGCTGCGGAAGGAAAACTGGACCTGCGCGGCGTCCTGGATGCCATCATCGGCCGGCGCTCCTCGTCATGAGTTCGCCCGCACCGGCCCTTCGAGGCCAGGTATTTGCCGGCCACAACCGCATCAGCACGCAGGCCCTGACCAGCCTGGCGAAGGCCGCCGCAGCAGAAGCACTGGGCGTGCCTGCCCAGGACGTCCGTGCGGACTGGTCCGACGACGACGGTCTGCTGGCGTTGTCCCTCGTGGCGCCCATCAACGTTCCGCCGCTGAAGGCAGTTGCTGCCGACGCCGGTAAGGTGCCAGCCTTCGGCGGGTCGATCTGGGACCGGACCGTGGCCGCGAAGGCACGGATCCTGGCAACCGTGACGGCACTGAGCGGCGCCCGGCTGAGCCGCGTGGATATCCGGATCAGCGGGGTCCGGATCAGTGAAGGGGGGCGGGTGAAATGAGCCAACCGGACAAGCAGAGAATCCTCTACCGGGAGACCCACTCCTCCCGCGCTGTGGTGGCAACGCTCGTAGCAGTGCTCGTTGTGGTCCTGTGCGCTTATGGCCTCCTGGAATCAGCGGTCCACGCGATTGGCCAGCCTGCCTGGCTGATCGAACCGCAGAGGGCGGCGGAACGCATCGTGGCATTGCCTTCCGGAATTTCGCCGTTGCTGCTCGGCGCCCTGGGTGCCGTGCTTGCAATGATCGGCCTGTTTTTCCTTCTGAACGCTGTCCTTCCCGGCCGCCGTGCCCGGCATGTGCTCAATGGCCAGGGGGCTGACTGGAGCAGTCCTGCGGTGGTGGTGGACGATGAAGTCATAGCATCCGCACTGGCCCGCCGTGCCCGGCTCGCCGCCAACGTCACACCGGAACAGGTGATGGTTGTGGTGTCCCGGCGCCAGATCGTGGTGAATGTCCGCCCCACGTCCGGGGTGCCGGTGGATGAGGCGGCAGTCCTTGAGGCCGTGCAGTTCGAACTTGGCGAGATGGCGCTGGTTCCGGTTCCCGAGGTCCGGGTCAACCTGTCCTCGGCAGGGGTGATTGGCGCGTGACGAGCACCCCTGTACTGCTTAACAGGATCCTGGTGGGGATCTTGGGTATCAAGCTGTTCGTTGTTGGCCTCTTCCTGGTCCTGCTGGCCACCGTTCCGGCCGTCGCCTCGTGGTGGCAATCGTGGTCGGCGGACGCCTGGCAGGGAGTAAACCAGGCTTTCAACAACACCCGGTTTCCCGGCCGCCCTGAGAGTTGGCTCTGGATCGTGCTGGTCCTGGTGACCTTGTTGCTGATCGGACTGATGGTGGCCTGGGTGGCCCAACAGGGCAAAGGACGCACCAATTTGCTGGTTTCAGACGACGACGCCGGAGACGTCGCCGGCGACGTGCGGATTGGGGGAGGGGTGGCGGAGCAGGCACTCAAACACGCCCTCGCTGAACGGCCGGACCTCGCGGGCGCCACGGTGGCCACCTACGCGGTCAACGGCAGCCCGGCTTTGAAGATCCGGCTCCTCCCGCGCCAGGGTGTCGCCCCGCATCTGCTGGCTGCCGAAGTGGCAAGCCTGGTTGAGGCCCTGAACGCGGTGGTTGGCAAACCCACCCCTGTGCTGATTCACATTGGCGCCGGTGCGCGGACGCGGTTCGGCCGGGCCGAACGCGTCCGCTGACACTCAGCGGGTCAGGTAAACGCTGCAGTTCGGCGGGACTTCTGGCACAGAACCAGCCGCTGGCGTTGACGTTGTCAGCGACACCGTGAACCCGGGGGGTACCGGAACTGCGGCTGACCCAAGGTTGCAGAGAACCAGCACGTCGCCATTATGGAACGCCAGGACGCCATCTTGTGGCTGGTGGATGTCCGCCCACTGGAAGGACCCGGATCCAAGCCCCTGGGCGGACCGGAACGCCAGCGCCGAACGGTAGAGCTCCAGCGTGGAACCCGCGACGCCGTCCTGCCGGTCTGCGGCCAGCTCCCGGAATGAATCCGGCTGGGGCAGCCACGGTGCTACGGGCATGCGGCGGCCACTGCCGGCGTCGGGCGTTGCGTTTGGGGTGCCCCCCAAGCCCGCGGTGAACGCCTCGGCGAAACCGTAACCCGGCTCATCCGCTTTCCACGGAAGCGGCACGCGGCAGCCGTCACGGCCGATCTCCGCGCCTTGAGTGCGGAAGAACGTTGGATCCTGCCGGGCTTCGTCCGGGAGCGTGGTGTGCTCGGGAAGTCCCAGTTCCTCACCCTGGTACAGGTAAACGGAGCCCGGCAGCGCCAACGCGACAAGTGTGGCGGCACGCGCCCGCTGCAGTCCCAGGGCAGCGTCCGGCTGTTCGTCGCGGGCCCCGATGCCCTTGGGGAAGGTGGTGGGATCTTTGAGCCCGAACCGCGTGGTGTGGCGGACGGTGTCGTGGTTGCTCAGGACCCACGTGGATGGTGCCTCGACGGAAGCCGCGGCCAGGAGCGAGGCTTCAATGGCTTCCGCCATGCGCACGGCGTCCCAGCCGGCCAGGAGGAAATCGAAGTTGAACGCCTGCTGCATTTCGTCCTTGCGGACATACCGGGCCAGCCGTTCAGCGGGTTCCACCCACGCTTCGGCCACCATCATGCGATCGCCGTCGTAGGCGGCCAACACACGGTTCCAGTCCCGGTAAATGTCGTGCACCCCCTCCTGGTCAAAGAACGGAGACGGCGGGTACACCGGCGATACGGCGCGGTGCGGTTCCTGCGCGTCGGTATGAGCGCCGGGAGCATCGCCGGGCGGGGTATGCCCGGAATCCGGCGCCGGTTCTACCGTGCCTTCCACCATTGCCGCCACGCCGTCCCAATCCGGCAGCCCGGCTTCCTTGACCATGCCGTGGGCAACATCCACACGGAATCCGTCCACGCCCCGGTCCAGCCAAAAGCGCATCACGGAGCGCATTTCCTCCTGGACCTCGGCATTCTCCCAGTTCAGGTCCGGCTGTTTGGTGTCGAAAAGGTGAAGGTACCACTCACCGGGAGTGCCGTCCGCTTCGTCGATCCTGCTCCAGGCGGGGCCCCCGAAGATGGACCGCCAGTTGTTGGGGGCAAGGTTTCCGTCACCGGAACCAGGCACTTCGTCTTTGCCGGCCCGGAAAATGTAGCGGTTCCGCTCGCGGGAGCCGGGAGGGGAAGCCAGGGCTTCCTGGAACCACACATGTTCGTCCGAAGTGTGGTTCGGCACGAGGTCAACGATGACCTTCAGGCCGAGGTCGTGAGCAATTCGTAACATAGCGTCGAAATCGGCCAGCGTTCCGAAAAGCGGGTCAACCTGCCGGTAGTCAGCCACGTCATATCCGCCGTCCGCCTGCGGTGATTTATAGAACGGCGAAAGCCAGACGGCGTCCACACCGAGCCGTTGCAGGTAGGGCAAACGGGCTGTAATTCCGCGGAGATCACCCATTCCATCGCCATTGCCGTCGGCGAAGGAGCGCGGATAGACCTGATAGACGACGGCGCTTGCCCACCATGACTTTACCCTTGAGGCGGGGGTGGGAACGGGTGAGTGGTGCATTTGGTTCCTCTCAGGTAACTTTTTGATGTAAACGCTTGCATTTCTTCCGGCAACGTTACTAGTGTGATGGTCACCACATCAACCGCACTGCCGACTTACTTGTCACTCAGCGAGGAGCCTCAAGCATGAAAACCCGTAAATTCTTACTCCCGGCAGCAACTGCCGGCATTTTGGCCCTGACGCTCTCCGCCTGCGCCGGCGGTGGCGGCGGGGGCACCACAGGCGGCGGCGGAACCGACGCCGAAGCCAACCTCGACGGTCGCGGCCCCATTACCTACGTACAGGGCAAGGACAACAGCAACGTTGTCCGTCCGCTGATCGAAAAATGGAACGCTGCCCACCCCGACGAGAAGGTCACGTTCAAGGAGCAGACCGACCAGGCCGACCAGCAGCACGATGACCTGGTCCAGCACTACCAGGCCAAGGACCCCAACTACGACGTCGCAAGTGTCGACGTCGTGTGGACCGCGGAATTCGCCGCCAAGGGCTGGCTACAGCCGCTCAAGGACAAGATGGCTGTGGATACGGCCGGCATGCTTGAGCCCACCATCGAAGCTGGTTCCTACAAGGGCACGCTGTATGCTGCCCCGGTTTCTTCTGACGGTGGCATCCTCTACTACCGCAAGGACCTCGTCCCCACGCCGCCTAAGACGTGGGACGAAATGATGGAGATGTGCTCCATCGCCAAGGCCAACAACATCGGCTGCTACTCCGGCCAGTTCAAGCAGTATGAGGGCCTCACGGTCAACGCTTCCGAGGCCATCAACTCCTTTGGTGGCTCAGTCCTGGACAAGGACGGAAAGCCCAGCTTGAACACGGCAGATGCCAAGGCAGGCCTGGAGAACCTGGTCAAGGCTTTCGCGGACGGCAATATCCCGGCTGAAGCCATCACGTACCAGGAAGAGGAAAGCCGCCGTGCATTCCAGGACGGCAACCTGCTCTTCCTGCGCAACTGGCCCTACGTTTACAACCTGGCCACCACTGAAGGCTCCTCCAAGGTCAAGGACGTCCTGGGCATGACTGCCCTGCCGGGCAAGGATGGCCCGGGCGCCTCGTCACTGGGCGGCCACAGCGCTGCCGTCAGCGTGTACTCGAAGAACAAGGCCACTGCCCTGGACTTCGTGAAGTTCCTGGTTGAAGAGGAACAGCAGAAGTTCTTCGCCACGCAGGGTTCGCTGGCTCCGGTGCTTGGCGACCTCTACGAGGACCAGGAGCTTGTGACCAAGCTGCCGTACCTGCCGGTGCTGAAGACGTCCATCGAGAACGCCGTTCCGCGTCCCGTTACGCCGTTCTACCCGGCCGTCACCCAGGCGATCCAGGAAAACTCGTACTCCGCACTCAAGGGTGAGAAGTCCGTAGAGCAGGCTCTCTCCGATATGCAGAAGTCCATCGAGTCCGCCGGCGCAGGATCGTAGCTTAGCCATGGCAACCGAATTGGGCCCGACGCCGGCAACCAAGCCGGCGTCGGGCGGGACCCCGGTCCACCACGCGCCGAAGGGTGTGGGGGAGGACAATAAGATACTGAGCCAGGGCAAATGGGCCTCCTGGTTGCTCGCCCCCACCATCATTGCGCTGGGCATCGTTATCATTTACCCGATCATCAGCGCCGTCGTTATGTCCTTCCAGAAGGACGCCGGCCTTGACCCGGTCACCGGCCTTTTTACCGCCGGCGGCCCGGCCGGCATCCAGAACTACGTGAACTGGCTCGGCCAGCAGTGTGCCGCCCCCGGCGGCGGCACAGTTGCTTGCCCTCCCGGCACCCTGGGCGGCCAGTTCTGGAACGCTACAGCCACCACCTTCCTCTTCACTGTCATCACGGTGACGTTCGAGACCATCCTGGGCTTCTGGATGGCCATGATCATGGCCCGCACCTTCAAGGGACGCAGCCTGGTCCGGGCCGCGGTGTTGGTCCCGTGGGCCATCCCCACGGCCGTCACGGCTCAGCTGTGGCTCTTCATCTTCGATTTCCAAGGCATTGCCAACAAGCTGTTCAACGTCAGCATTCTCTGGACAGGCAGTGAATGGCCCGCCAAGTGGGCGGTCATCATCGCCGATACGTGGAAGACCACGCCGTTCATGGCGCTGCTCATCCTGGCTGGCCTGCAGATGATTCCGGCTGAGGTTTACGAAGCCGCGAAGGTGGATGGTGCCACGGCATGGCAGCGGTTCAGGATGATTACCCTACCGCTGGTCAAGCCGGCGCTGATGGTGGCAATCCTGTTCCGCACGCTGGATGCACTGCGTATGTTCGACCTTCCGTACATCCTGACGCAGGGTGCAAACAACACCACCACGTTGTCCATCCTGGTGATCAACCAGGTCAGGCAAGGGTTCAACGCGGCGGCAGCACTGTCCACCATTACGTTCATCATCATCTTCTTGGTCGCTTTCATCTTCGTCCGCTTCCTTGGAGCGAACGTTGTGGAGCAAAGCGGCGCCACAGGTAAGGGAAAGAAATGACCACGTCAACAGCGGCCACGGACCTGCGCGCGCGGCAGGATAAGGGGCGAAAGACGGCCCAGAACCGCGAGAAATGGGCACAGGGCCGTACGTACATCAGTGCCGCGGTCATCCTGGTCTGGTGCCTCGCGCCTGCCTACTGGATGGTGGTGGTGGCATTCCGCGAGGTGGGCTTCACCTACGACACCTCGATCCTGCCCACGCACGTGACGCTGGATAACTTTGTCACGGCGTTCGATACCTCGTTCGGCAACCGCTTCGGCCAGGCACTCCTGAACAGTATTTTCATTGGCGTGGTTGTTACTGCCGTTTCGCTGCTCATTGGTGTGTTCGCCGCGTACGCCTTGGCGCGACTGACCTTCCGGTTCAAGTTCCTGGTGCTGGGCTTCATCCTCGGGGCGTCCATGTTCCCGGGCGTAGCCCTCATCACCCCGCTCTTCCAGCTCTTTACCAACATCGGCTGGATGGGCACGTACCAGGCACTGATCATTCCGAGCATCTCGTTCGTGCTGCCGCTGACCGTCTACACACTGACGTCCTTCTTCCGCGAAATGCCGTGGGAGTTGGAAGAATCAGCACGTGTGGACGGGTGCACGCAGGGGCAGGCTTTCCGCAAGGTCATCATGCCCTTGGCGGCCCCGGCGATCTTCACTACGGCCATCCTGGCGTTCATCTCCTCCTGGAATGAATTCCTGATTGCCAGCCAGCTCTCCAGCGATGCCACGCAGCCCGTGACCGTCGCGATCGCGAGCTTCGCCGGCGCCCAGCCGAACCAGATTCCGTACACGGCCATCATGGCTGCCGGCACCATCGTCACCATTCCCTTGGTGATCCTGGTGTTGGTCTTCCAGCGCAAGATCGTTGCCGGCCTGACGGCAGGTGCAGTCAAGTGACGGCAGGCGTTTCCCGCCCCGGCAAGTCCAAAGGGGCGGGAAACGAACGCCGGCTGGCACGCTCCGGCGAGGATTTTGACATCATCATCGGATTCCTGGGTTTCTGGGCTGTGGTCCTGGTAGTGGTCACGGTCTGGATGGAGGTGACCGGACAACCCGCACTGTGGTGGGCACTTGGCCTGTTGGCCACACTCCTGGCGATCTACGGAATGGTGCGGCTCCGCAGGAAGCTGCCGGACCGGAGGTAACGCCCCACTGTGATTCCGCGGCCGGCTGTCCCTTTTGCGCAGGTAACACTGCGAAGCAGGGCGGCGGTCAAAATACTATGGCGTGGGGGTATCGCACTAGAGCAGGGGCGTACGCCTGCAGGGAGTACATGAGGGGACACCGTGGCACGCACATCTGAAAGGTCCCAACGGGGCGGCCACAGTGGCGTCAGCATTGAGGATGTGGCAGCCGCAGCGGGAGTGTCCACAGCCACCGTCTCCCGGGCGGTGCGTGGACTGCCGCGGGTGTCACCCGCCACCCGCGAGAAGATCCTCGAGGTGGCCGGCGAACTCGGCTACGTGGCCTCATCTTCGGCATCCGGGCTCGCCACCGGACGCACCAAGACCATCGGGGTGCTGGCGCCCTTCGTGAGCAGGTGGTTCTTCTCCAAGGCCATTGAGGGCGCCGACCGGGAACTCCACGCCCGCAATTACAACCTCTCCCTCTTCAACCTGGGCGGCCACGGCAGCAATCGGGAGCGGCTTTTCAGCAAGACCATGGTCTACAAGCAGATCGATGCGCTGCTGGTGCTGTGTATGGCCCTCACCCATGAAGAACTGGACCATTTGCAAAAAATCGACATCCCGTTGGTGGTGGTGGGCGGCCACGTGGAGGAATGCGCCTATATCGGCATTGATGACTACGCCGCCGCCTCCACTGCCGTCCGGCACCTGATCGACCTGGGGCACCGCGACATTGCCCTGGTCCATGGCGACGACGAAACCGACCTGAACTTCGACGTTCCCCGGGTCCGCATCCTGGCTTTCAAGGACGTAATGCAGGGCGCCGGCCTGCCCACCCGCCCCGAATGGGATGAATGGGGGGACTTCACCGTCCGCAGCGGCCAGGAGGCTTTCCGCCGGCTATGGGCCCGTCCTGGGGACAAACCCACTGCCATCTTCTGCGCCTCGGACGAAATGGCCATGGGTGTCATCTTCGAGGCGGCCCGGCTGGGGGTCCGCGTTCCTGAAGAGCTCTCCGTCGTGGGAATCGATAACCACGATTTCGCCGACGCAATGGGCCTGACCACGGTGGGCCAGCGCCCGGACGAGCAGGCTGAGCTTGCCACTAAGATGCTGCTGGACGAACTCGACGGCGTGACGGGGGCAGTGCGCTCCGCGGTGGCACCGCATGAACTCATCATCCGGAGAACCACGGCGCCGCCGCGGGACTAAGAAGCCCTGGCCAGCTGCCTGATGGGGATCCACCGCGACGCCAGCCGACGGTATGCTGCCGCTGCGCCGGTCATGTCACCCTCGGCGAGGCACTCGATTCCCAGCCTGATATCCATCGGTGACTCGTCCGGATACACCTTGTCCGCCACGGCCCCGTAATCCAGCTCCACCATGGAATTGACGTGAAACAGCTCAAGCCACTCCGTGAGCTGGGCGAGATCGTCCAGCATGTCCAGGTCCGGGGCCGCCAAGGCAAGGTTGGCCACAGCGTAGCGTGCCCGTTCCATGGCGTCGGTGATGGGGGCCCAGATGCGGACGGTGAGGATCCGCCCGCCGGACTCCACGACGTCCTTGCGGTCACCTTCCATAAACAGCGAGAACCAGCTGAACGGAATGCCCCAGGTTGAAGCGCGGGTATGGACCCGGATGGATCCGTCGCGGGCCTTGACGAGGTCGATGCGTTCCTGGTGCTTGTCCCGCTGTTCTTCCGGAATCAGCATTTCAGCGAGGGGGCCGTGGATGCCTTCCATCAGGGCGTTGGCTGCCAGGCCGGCCCGCAGCACCAGCTGGCTGGGGCAGTAGAGCAGCACGGGGTCCGCACCCGCACTTGACTGAGCGCCAGCGCCGCCGTCGGACGTTCCCGTTGCCGGGGCATCTTCGGGCAATGCCGGCGGCGGCACGCCGGGAGCGGTGGTGACCCGGACCAGGTCGGTGCGGCCAGTGGGGAAAGGATCGCCGCCGGCCCGGGTGATCCGGCCAAGGGACGCGAGCAGCTCGGCGTTTTCCACCGCTGCGCGGGAGGCGGTGCGGGCGCCAGCCGCCCGGATGGCCTCGCGCTGGTCCTCGGGAAAGGCGTCCAGGGGTTCGTAGACGCGCAGGGTGGAGGAAAAGGGCAGGCCAGCCTGGCCACGGTAGAGGTTTCCGGTCATCGCTTCCCCCTTTCGGCGGTCCATGGCTGCAGCATCAGTCTGCCAGATCCACCAGCACGGGTGCGTGGTCCGAGGCGCCCTTGCCTTTACGTTCCTCGCGGTCGATCGAAGCGCCGGTCACCCTCGCGGCCAGTGCCGGGGAGGCCAGGATGAAGTCGATCCGCATGCCCTCCTTTTTGGGGAAACGCAGCTGGGTGTAGTCCCAGTACGTGTAGACGCCGGGACCGGGGGTGTAGGGGCGTACGACGTCGGTGAAGCCCGCCTCTTCAAAGGCATGGAAGGCCGCGCGCTCCGGCGGGCTGACATGGGTATACCTGTTGTTCACGAAGAGGTCGATGTCCCAGACGTCGTCGTCAAAGGGTGCGATGTTCCAGTCACCCATCAGGGCAACCTGTGCGTGGGGGTCGGCGGTGACGAGGCCCTGCGCGTGCGTCTTCAGGCTTTCGAGCCACTTGAGCTTGTACGGCATGTGCTCGTCGTCGAGCGACCGGCCGTTGGGGATATACAGGCTCCAGACCCGAACGCCGCCGCACGTGGCAGCCATGGCACGGGCCTCCTGGACGGGATCCTTTCCGGCCTTGCCGAATGCAGGCTGGTCCAGGAACGTCCGTTCCACGTCTTCGAGGCCCACCCGGGAGGCGATGGCCACGCCGTTCCACTGGTTCACGCCGAAGTGGGCCACCTCGTAGCCCATCCTCTCGAACAGTTCCCACGGGAAGTTCTCGTCCTTGCACTTGGTTTCCTGGATGGCCAGGACATCGCAGTCAGTGCGCTGCAGCCACGCCTCCACGCGGTCGGCGCGGGCACGGAGAGAATTCACATTCCAGGTAGCAATCTTCACAGTCCTAACTTACCGAACTTGGGCGCCCGGCATAGCCCACGACGGCGGAGCGGTGCTGGCTATGCCGGGTCGGCTGCAACCTGCAAAGACGGGGCACTAGGGCGCGGACACGCCGTCGCCTTGCTCCTGGGTGGCCCACGTGCACGGCAAAGTGCCCCGCGACGGCGGTGCCACAGCGAATGACGGCGGCGCCGCACGGCCTCCGGGCGTGCTCTGGAATTTAGTAGGAAGTCCGAGTATATTCGCTTGCAGAGATGACCTGGATCACAATGCGAAGGAGCATTCAGCCATGGTGCGCGAACTTTCCCATTACGTAGCCGGCCGTAGAATCGGCGGGACATCCGGCCGTTACAGCGACGTCTTTGATCCCTGCGAGGGCAAAGTCCAGGCCCGCGTGCCACTGGCCAGCCGGGAGGAAGTGCAGAACGCGGTTGCCGCCGCGGAGAAGGCCCAGCCCGAATGGGGCGCCATGAACCCGCAGCGACGCGGCCGGATCCTGCTGAAGTTCGTGGACCTGGTGAACCAGAACCTGGACGAGCTCGCCACCCTGCTCTCCTCCGAGCACGGCAAGACCCTCGCCGACTCCAAGGGCGACATCCAGCGTGGCATCGAAGTGGTGGAGTTCGCGGCCGGTGCCCCGCACCTGATGAAGGGCGAATTTTCCGAGGCTGGCCGAGACATCGACGTCCACTCGCTTCGCCAGCCCCTGGGCGTCGTCGCGGGCATCACGCCCTTCAACTTCCCGGCCATGATTCCGCTGTGGAAGTCCGGACCGGCCCTCGCCGCCGGGAACGCCTTTATCCTCAAACCCTCCGAACGGGACCCGTCAGTGCCCCTGCGCCTGGCCGAACTGTATTCCGAAGCGGGCGTCCCGGACGGCGTGTTCAACGTCATCAACGGAGACAAGGAAGCCGTTGACGCCCTCCTTGAAGATCCGAGGGTCAAAGCCATCGGCTTTGTGGGCTCCACACCCATCGCCCAGTACATCTACGCCACCGCCGCCGCCCGCGGGAAACGCGCCCAATGCTTCGGCGGGGCCAAGAACCACATGGTGATCATGCCGGACGCCGATCTTGACATGGCCGCCGACGCCCTGATCGGAGCCGGCTACGGCTCGGCCGGCGAACGCTGCATGGCCATTTCCGTGGCCGTGCCGGTGGGGGAGGAAACGGCCAACATGCTGGTGGCTAAACTCCAGGACCGCATCAAGGGGCTCAAGGTAGGCCACAGCTTGGCCAAGGACTCGGACTTCGGCCCGGTCGTGGCGCCGAGCGCCAAGGACAGGATTGAGGGCTACATCCGGTCAGGAGTTGAGGAAGGCGCCACCCTGCTGGCGGACGGACGCGGCCTCACCGTGGAAGGCTACGACGACGGGTTCTGGCTGGGCCCGACGCTCTTTGACCACGTCACCAAGGACATGAAGATCTACCAGGAGGAGATCTTCGGGCCGGTCCTGAGCGTGCTCCGCGCCACCGACTACGACGAAGCGCTGCGCCTGTGCAGCGAGCACGAGTTCGGCAACGGCGTGGCCATCTTTACCCGCGACGGTGATGCCGCGCGGGACTTCGCCAGCCGCGTGGAGGTGGGCATGGTGGGCATCAACGTCCCCATCCCGGTCCCGATCGCGTACTACACCTTCGGCGGCTGGAAGGCCTCCGGCTTCGGCGACCTCAACCAGCACGGCGCCGACGCCTTCCGTTTCTACACCAAGACCAAGACCGTCACCACGCGCTGGCCTTCCGGGATCCGCCAGGGCGCCAGCTTCGTGATGCCGGAAGGAAGCTGATGGCCGGTTTGCCAGGAGCGGAGCAGGGATCCGGTCACGAGGTCCTGTTCGAGAGGCGCGGCCATCTTGGCGTGGTCACCCTCAACCGCCCCAAGGCCGTCAACGCGCTGAACGCCGGCATGGTGGCCGCCATGCTGGATCAGCTCACCGCCTGGGCGGCCGACGACGGTGTGGCCACCATCCTGGTGCAGGGCGCCGGGGAGCGGGGCCTCTGTGCCGGAGGCGACATCGTCGCAATCTACCGGGACATTCTCGCCGGAGGCACGCAGACCGCCGCCTTTTGGCAGGACGAGTACAGCCTGAACTCCCTTATTGCCGGCTACCCGAAGCCCTATGTGGCCTTCATGGACGGGCTGGTGCTCGGTGGTGGCGTGGGGATCTCGGCCCACGGCTCCCTCCGCGTGGTCACCGAGCGGACCCGGACCGGCATGCCCGAGACCACCATTGGATTTGTGCCCGACGTCGGCGGGACCTGGCTGCTGGCGAAGTCACCGGGGGAAGGGGGTACCCATGCCGCGCTGACAGGCGCGCACCTCAGCGGCGCGGATGCCCTGTTCCTGGGCCTGGCGGACCATTACGTGCCCTCGGAGAATCTTTCCGCGCTGGCGGTGGCGCTTGAAAGCGAAACCGCGGAAGCCGCCGTCGTACGGTTCAGCCAGCCGGCCCCGCCCTCGGAGCTGGAGTCACAGCGCAGCTGGATCGACCCCTGCTACGCCAGCAACGACGCAGAGGAGATCCTTCGCCGGCTCCGCACCCTGGACGGGGATACCGGGGGAGAAGCGGCCGCGGCAACCATTGAGGCGAAGTCGCCCACTGCCGTGAAGGTGACTTTGGAGTCCCTCCGCAGGGCCAATGGATTGACCTTGGATGAAGCACTGGCACAGGAATACCGGGTGGGTCTCAGATGCCTGGCCGGTCCTGACTTCCGCGAGGGGATCCGGGCGCAGGTGGTGGACAAGGACCGCACTCCGCGCTGGAAGCCCGCCACGCTCGCGGAGGTGCGCGCGGCCGACGTCGAACGATTCTTTGCGCCCCTGGGCGACCTTGAACTCAACCTTCAGCCAAAGGAGACCGACCATGTCTGAGAACCCCACTGTCGCCTTCCTGGGCCTGGGCCACATGGGCGGGCCAATGGCCGTGAACCTGGTCAAGGCCGGCTACGGCGTGGCCGGCTACGACGTGGTGCCCGCAGCGCTGGAGGCTGCAGCAGCCCATGGCGTCCCCACTGTGCCCGGCCCTTTGGACGCAGTGGCCGGAGCCGACGTCGTCCTGACCATGTTCCCCAGTGGCCAGCATGTCCTGGACGCCTACCGCGGGGTGGACGGACGGCCCGGACTGCTGGTGGCAGCCAAGCCGGGAACCCTGTTCCTGGACTGTTCCACCATTAACGTGGACGAGGCGCGGGAAGCCGCCTCGCTCGCCGTCGCCGCCGGCCACCGCTCGGTGGACGCCCCTGTCTCCGGCGGCGTGGTAGGCGCCGAGGCGGGCACGCTGACGTTCATGGTGGGCGGCGAAGCGGAAGATTTCGAAGCCGTGCGGCCGCTGCTTGAGGTGATGGGCAAACGCGTGGTTCACTGTGGCGGACACGGCGGCGGCCAGGCCGCGAAAATCTGCAACAACCTCATCCTCGGGGTCTCCATGATCGCGGTGAGCGAGGCCTTTGTCCTGGGCGAGAAGCTGGGACTCACGCACCAGGCTCTGTTCGACGTCGCCTCCGCGGCGTCAGGACAGTGCTGGGCGCTGACCACCAACTGCCCGGTTCCCGGTCCGGTCCCCACGAGCCCCGCCAACCGCGATTACCAGCCGGGCTTCGCCGGGGCACTGATGGCGAAGGACCTCAAACTTGCACTGAATGCCTTGCAAAGCACGGGCGTGGCGGCCCGGCTGGGTCCACTCGCCTCGGAAATCTACGATACGTTTGCCGCTGAAGGCGGAGCAGGCCGGGACTTCTCCGGGATCATCACGGACATCCGCGACAAGTCCCAGGGAACCCTAAACGACGGGAGTCAGGCATGACGGAATACACGAACATCCTGGTGGAACAGCGGGGCCGGGTAGGCCTGGTCACGCTTAACAGGCCGGAGGCCCTCAACGCCCTGGACAAAGCCACCATGGAGGAGCTCGTGGCAGCAGTCACCGCCATGGACGCAGACCCCGGCGTTGGAGCGGTGGTGATCACCGGCTCCGGCAAGGCCTTTGCCGCCGGCGCCGATATCAAGGAAATGGCCGCCCAAGGTTACATGGAGATGTTCGCCGCCGACTGGTTCCGCGGCTGGGAGGACTTCACGCGGCTGCGCATCCCCACTATTGCCGCAGTCTCCGGCTTTGCGCTGGGCGGCGGGTGCGAACTGGCCATGATGTGCGATCTCATCATTGCCGGTGACAACGCCAAGTTCGGCCAGCCGGAGATCAACCTCGGCGTGCTGCCGGGCATGGGCGGCTCCCAGCGCCTCACCCGCGCCGTGGGCAAGGCGAAGGCCATGGACATGATCCTGACCGGACGCTTCATCGGCGCGGAGGAGGCTGAACGCTGCGGACTCGTCTCACGCGTGGTTCCCGCCGAGAACGTAGTGGAGGAGGCCCTGAAAGCTGCCGAAGTCATTGCGTCCAAATCCAAGCCGGTGGCCATGCTGGCAAAGGAAGCCGTGAACGCCGCCTTTGAAACCGGCCTGGCCCAAGGTGTCCTGTTCGAACGCCGGATCTTCCACTCGTTGTTCGCCAGCGAGGACCAAAAAGAAGGCATGGCCGCCTTTACGGAGAAGCGCCAGCCCGACTTCAGCCACCGCTGACGGGCAGTTACGGAGCCACCGACATGGATTCACGGTAGGCGGCGACGTCGGCCGTCAGTTCCTCCGCCATGAGGTGGTTGTTGATCACGACGGCGGTCCATGCCCCTGCCGCCGCGGACGCCAGGACCTGGGCGCGCATGTCCGTCACGTTGCCCGCAGCCCACACACCCGGGACAGCGGTGGCGCCGTCGGCGTCGGTCTCAAGGTAGTCGCCCACCCCCATCGGATGGGGTACCGCTGCCAGGCCCAGGCCGACAAAAGCGTCCAACCTGGCCCGGACCTGGGGTCCAACCACCACGGCGTCAACTCCGACCTCGGGCCCGCCGGCCAGGGCCACACCGCGTAACTTGTCCTGCTCTATCCGAAGTGATTCGACGGCGCCGGCCACTACTTTGACGCCCCTGGCCGCCAGTTGCTCCAGCTCGTCCCCGGTTGGCTCGGTGAGGTCGTTCAGGAAAAGGGTGATGTTTCCGCTCCACTGCCGAAACAGCAGGGCCTGGTGGACGGACCACGGTCCGTTGCCCAGGATGCCGATGGCTTGGTCCTGCACCTCCCAGCCGTGGCAGAAGGGGCAGTGCAGCACATCCCTGCCCCAGCGCTCGCGGAGCCCGGGAATCTCCGGAAGTTCGTCCACCAGGCCGGTGGTAATCAGGAGGCGCCGGCCGCGGATCACCCTGCCATCGGCCAGGGTCACGTCGAAACCGTCTTCAGTGCTCCTCGCTGCCGCCACGGCTTGGTCCTGGATGATGCGGACGCCGTAGTGCTCGGCTTCGGCACGTCCGATCTTCAGGAGTTCGGCCGGGCTGGCGCCGTCGCGGGACAAGAACCCGTGGACACCCTGGGCAGGGGCGTTACGGGGTTCACCGCCGTCGACCACAGCCACTGAGCGGCGTGAGCGGCCCAGCATCTGTGCGGCACTCAGGCCCGCCGGCCCGCCACCGATGATCAGGACGTCGTAGGAAGTGTCATTTTCTGTGCTCATGCCTCAATGCTCTGCGGTGGGCGGAAGACCTGGCAAAGGAATTTGCTGGAATGGCAAACTGGAGGCATGGAAGACCAATTGGACGATGTCCTTGCGGCCGTGGGTCCGCGGCTTAGGGCGCTCCGCCTCAGCAGCAACACCACGCTGGCAGTGCTCGCCGAAGCCACCGGGATTTCGGTCAGTACGCTGTCCAGGCTGGAATCAGGGCAGCGCCGCCCCAACCTTGAGCTGCTCCTGCCACTGGCCAAAGCGCATCGTGTGCCGCTGGATGAGTTGGTGGGTGCTCCGGCCACCGGGGATCCGCGGCTGCACCTGCGCCCGATCGTCCGCCGGGGCATGACTATTATTCCGCTGACGAGGCGGCCCGGCGGTATCCAGGCCTACAAGCACATCCTGCCCGCCGGCCAGACGGAGGTGCCGAATCCCCAGGTCCACGAGGGGTACGAATGGTTGTATGTGCTCAACGGCAGGCTCAGGATGATACTGGGCGGCCAGGACCTCGTGATGGAACCTGGCGAAGCAGCTGAATTCGATACCCGTGTTCCGCACTGGTTCGGCCGGGCGGATACGGGGGCGGTGGAATTCCTCAGCCTTTTCGGAACCCAGGGGGAGCGCATGCACGTGAGGGCCCGGCCCGGTTCCTCCTAGACTCGTAGGAGGCGGGGATCCCCGCTTGGACAGATGGCTGCGCAGTGGAATGGGGAATTGGCATGTGGGGAACGGGCGTCGCCGACTCTGGCTCGACGGACAACCTGGGCGGCCTCGTGGGGTTCGCGGCGCGGGGGATCGAGACCCTTGGCGAATGGGGCGTGGGGCTCTTCACGCTAGCCGAAACAGTCCTTCCGCCCATTCCCAGTGAGGTCATCCTCCCGCTGGCCGGGTATCTTGCCAAACTGGGGTCCCTCAACCTGGTCCTTGTGTTCATCACCAGCACGCTGGGTGCCTACCTGGGTGCGCTTCTGCTGTACTGGCTCGGAGCCAAGCTGGGGCTCGAGCGGTCCATCCGGGGCCTGTCGAAGCTCCCGCTCGTGGACCGGGAGGATTTCGAGAACGCAGCGGTGTGGTTCCGCCGGCACGGCAGGTCGTCGATCTTCTTCGGCCGGCTGCTCCCAGGAATACGGAGCCTCATTTCCCTGCCAGCCGGAGCCTCCAACATGCGCCTGGCCACGTTCAGCCTCTACACGCTTGCCGGGACCGGGCTGTGGAACGGTGCCCTGATAGGACTCGGCTACGCGCTGGGCACGCAGTACCAGGTGATCGAGCAGTATTCGCGCTTCCTCAACTACGCCGTGTACGCCACGCTGGGCCTGACGGCGGCGTGGCTCGTGGTCAGGAGCGTCCGGCGCAGCAAGGCTGCCAAACGCTAGGATCCGTCAGTCCGTGAAATCCCCGGCGTCCCGGCGGAAGCTGCCCAGGATCCGGATGAGCTGGTCCAGGTCCTCCTGGGCGAATCCCGACTGGCCGAACACTTCGGTGTTGAGCACCGCCGTCGCGCTTTTTGCCACGGTGCGTCCTTCCGCGGTGAGTTCGATCAGCGTGGTCCTGCCGTCGGTGGGATGCGGCGAGCGGGCTACCAGCCCGGCGCTTTCAAGGCGGTCGACGGCGTTGGTCACCGAGGTGGGATGGACCTGGAGCAAGGCGCTTGCCTTGTTCATGGGCAGCGCCCCGCTGCGGGCGAAGCTCAGCAGGGCCAACAATTCATAGCGTGCAAAGGTCAGGCCGAACGGTTTCAGGGCGCCTTCGATCCGGGCCAGCAGGATCTGCTGGGTCCGCATGATGGCCGTGATGGCTGCCATGGGCGCGGCGACATCGGCCCAGCCGTGTTCCTCCCAGTTGCGCTGGGCATCGGCGATGGGATCTCGCGGCAACGGGGCGATCATCCTTCAGCCTTTCGCCGGATGCGGTGGCCGGCGTCGGAATGGCAGGCCAGCGCGTGCTGCGTGGAAGTCGACGGTGACTGTCATGGTGGCCCTTTCATCACGTGATGCGCATCACTGATATCCAACTCTGTGCAATATACTAGGACATCCAAGGGTTCGGAAGAGCGAAGGGACGTTAGCCCGTGCCGCCACAACGACGTGATGAAGGCGTTTTGGCCGCCCCGGTGGCGGCATCCACGGCCAAGCTGCCATTTCCGGACGCGGACCTGATGTACATCGTGGACCTGCTTCCCGAGACGGAGAAGGAACGCTACCTGGAAATCAGGGAGTTCCTGCAGGGCTCGGTGCGGCAGGCTTCCATCGAGTATTGGAACCGTGAGGAGTTCCCGTTTGGCCTCCTTGCGGAGATGGGCAAGCGGGGCCTGGGCGGGCTGCAGACGGACGGCAGTTCCAAGCTGTTCAAGGGCCTGATGTATGTCGAAGTGGCCCGGGCAGATGTATCCCTGTCGGCGCTGGTGGGCATCCACAACGAGCTGATCGTGGGGATGATCCACGAACTCGGCTCCGAGGAACAGAAGGACCGCTGGCTTCCGGGCCTGACGTCCTTATCCCAGCTGGGGGCCTTTGCCCTGACCGAGCCGGATCACGGCTCGGACATTGCCGGCGGCCTGGCGACTTCTGCACGCCTGGAGGATGACGAATGGGTCATCAACGGCGCGAAACGCTGGATAGGGGCGGGAACCATTGCCGACTTCGCGCTGGTCTGGGCCCGCGACGACGCGGACGGGCAGATCAAGGGCTTCATAGTTGAGACGGACCGGCCCGGGTACTCGGCCACCAAGATTTCCAACAAAATCGGCCTGCGGATCATGCAGAACGCGGACATCGTCCTGGATAACGTGCGCATTCCGCAGTCCAACCTGCTGCCGGGCGCCACCGATTTCTCGAAAGCCAACGACCTCCTGCGGGATTCACGTGCCTGGGTGGGCTGGCAAGGTGCCGGCATCCAGTTGGCGACCTTCGACGTCGCCCGTTCCTACTCGCTGGCTCGGAAGCAGTTTGGCAAGGAACTGGCACGCTTCCAGCTGATCCAGCAACAACTGGCCGAAATCCTGGGCAACGCCTCCGCTGCGCTGGCCCTGATGGCACAGCTGGCCCGGATCCAGGAAGACGGCAAACTGGAAATGGTGCAGGCCGCCATGGCCAAGTCCACCTGTACCCGGCTGGCGCGCGCGTCGGTGGCCATGGGCCGTTCCATCCTGGGCGGCAACGGGATCAGCACGGATTTCGAGATGGGAAAGCTCTTCGGCGACGCTGAAATCCTCTATACCTACGAGGGCAGCTACGAAATCAACTCGCTGATTGTGGGCCGCGGCGTGACAGGAGTGTCAGCCTTCGTTTAGCTGCACACGCGAAAACTCCCCCGTCAGTGCCCGAAAGCACCGAGGGGGAGTTCCCTTCAGACGTTACAGCGGGCGGATGTTCTCTGCCTGCGGGCCCTTGGGACCCTGGGTCACATCGAATTCGACTTTCTGGTTCTCATCCAGGGAGCGGTAGCCGCTGCTGGCAATTGCCGAGTAGTGCGCGAAAACGTCAGCGGATCCGTCATCCGGAGCGATGAAGCCAAAGCCTTTTTCGGCGTTGAACCATTTAACTGTGCCTGTTGCCATTGCTATTGCTACTTCCTTTGTAACCCTTTTCTGGTCCTGCTCCAACGGCAGGCAGAGACGGAGATTATCCCCCGCTGTTTCCAACCTAGGGGGCGGAGGGTGGGCGTGCAATAGCTGGAGTCATCAACTATTCAAGCTGTAACCTGCCGGAAACGGAGGTTACGGCCTCAAGAGCACCTTGATGGCCCGGCGTTCATCCATCGCTTTGTACGCTTCGGCCGCGTCCTCAAGCGGCATTTCGACGTCGAACACGCGGCCGGGGTTGATGCGTCCGGCCAGTACGTCCTCGAGCAGTTCGGGGATATAGGTCCGCGCGGGCGCCATGCCGCCAGACACTGTGATGTTCCTGTCGAAGAGGTAGCGCAGTGGAATCTCGGCGCCGCCCGTGGGCACTCCCACAAAGCCCAAGGCGCCGCCGGGCCGGACCGAGTGCAGCGCCTGTTCCATTGATTCCTTGGTCCCCACACACTCAAGGACAGAGTCCGCGAGCACACCACCCAGCAGGTCACGGACCTTCGCCACGCCGTCATCCCCGCGTTCTTCCACTATGTCCGTGGCACCGAATTCGCGGGCGAGGGCCTGCCGGTCCGCGTGGCGGGACATGGCGATGATCCGCTCGGCGCCCAGCCGCCTGGCGGCCAGCACGCCACAAAGTCCCACGGCGCCGTCGCCCACCACCACAACGGTCCGGCCGGGGGAGACCTGGGCGGAGAGCGCTGCGTGGTGGCCCGTGGCCATCACGTCGGACAGGGTGAGCAGGTTCTTCCGGAGGGCGTCGTCAGGCTCTCCGGCAAGCGGCACCTTGACCAGGGTGGACTCGGCCAGGGGCACGCGGACGGCCTCGCCCTGGCCGCCGTCGATCTTCACTCCGGAGTCGTCCCGGCCGCCCCAACCTGCCAGCCGGGCACAGGCGACGGTCACGCCGTTGAGGCACTGAGGGCATTCACCGCAGCTGACCACAAACGGGGCGATGACAAAATCGCCTGCCTTCAGCGCTGTGACGTCTGCGCCGGTGTTCTCCACAACGCCGATGAACTCGTGGCCTATGGCCGAAGGACGGCGCGTGGGCTTGACGCCGCGGTAGGGCCACAGGTCCGAGCCGCAGACGCACGACGCCACCACTTTGACCACCACATCCGTGGGCAGCTGGACCGTTGGATAGTCGCGGTCTTCCACCCTGATATCACCGGGGCCGTGGATGATGGTGGCGCGCATGACTGCTCCTGTCGGGCATGGACAACGGGGATACCGAGTCTATCCCTGGGCGCTAGCGCATACCCTCCCGGCGGATGGCCGTCGCGATCGCCGCGGCACGGGTCTCCACCCCGAGCTTGGCGTAAATGTGAGCCAGATGCGTCTTGACGGTGGCCTCGGAAATGAAGAGCCGTTGGCCAAGCTCCCGGTTGCTGAGCCCCTGGGTCAGGAGGCTGAGCAGTTCCGCTTCCCGAGGCGTCAGGACCTCGTCGGGATTCCTCAGTTGCTGGAAGAGCCGCGAGGCCACGGGTGCACTCATCACGCTTTTTCCCTGGACCGCACCGCGGAGGGCCGCAAAGATTTCGTCCGGCGCGGCGTCCTTGAGGAGGTAGCCCATGGCGCCGGCATCCACCGCCCGGACAATGTCCGCGTCCGAGTCGTAGGTGGTAAACACCAGGATGGGTTGCCTGCTGTTCCGCTGCCGCAACTGCCTGATGGCCTCGATCCCGTCCATTCCGGCCCCCATGGCAAGGTCCATTACCACCACCGCAGGTGCATGCAGGTCCACCAGCTCCAGGGCCTCCTCGCCGGAAGCTGCCTCGGCCACCACGTCAAAGTCAGGCTGCGTGCCCAGCAAGGCCCTCAGGCCGCTCCGGACCACTAAGTGGTCGTCCACCAGGAGGACGGTGATGGCACTCATGCGTCGTTCCGATCTGTCTTCTGCGGCAGGCGGGCCGGCACCTGTGCAGCCACGATGGTCCCCTCGCCGGGTGAACTTTCCACTGAGAATACGCCGCCCAACTGCTCCACCCGCTGGCGCATCGCCCTCAGGCCGTAACCGCCGGCGTCCGACGGCGGTGCTGCCGCCGACGGGTCGAAGCCCGTTCCGTCGTCGTAAATGTCCAGGGTGACGGAATCGGGAAGGAATCCGAGGGTCAACGATGTGGTGGCCGCGTCTGCGTGCTGCTGGATGTTCGCGGCGGCGCTCTGGACCACCCGCAGCAGGGTGTGCCGCACTTCTGCCGGGACGTCCCTCGGTTCGCCGGTGACCAGGAGTCGGGCGTGCGGGACGTACTGGGCGGCAGCCTGGTGGAGGGCCTCGGGCAGCGGCGCAGCGTCAAGTCCCGGGGACGCGAGCTCGTGGACCAGGCTGCGTGTCTCGGAGAGGTTTCGGCGCAGCAGGTCAGTGGCCTGGTTAAGGTCTTGCCGTGATTCCTGGCCGGGCCACGCACGGTCAGCGGCCTCCAGGAGCAGGAGGCTGCTGGCAAGGCCCTGTGTCACGGTGTCGTGGATCTCGCGCGAGACTCGCTCGCGTTCGGCGATGGTTCCGGCCCGGCGCTCGCTGGCCGCCAGCTCTCCCTGCACGAGCGAAACCTCGGTATGAAGGCGGCGCTGCTGCGCGGCGTCGTGCTCGATCCGGTCGTAGATCAGCGTGAGCATTACGCCCACAGCCACTGGCCCCAGCAGCATCGCAAGATCCGTGCCGTCGCTGAGCCGGAAGAGCCCGACGGCGGTGGCGGCCGCCGTCGCGCCTGCCGCCACATAGCCCACGGCACCCGTGAAGGCCGTCCGGCAGAGGAAGAAGATCGCGAAGGAGCACCACGCAAAGCTCGGTGCGGCGATGACCAGGACTGCCCACACGCCCACCAGCACCAGCATCCATACCGCCCACGGGCGTCTCTGCCGGGCCAGCACGGCAATGACGGCGTAGAGGGCGCAGACCGCGCCCGCGAGTCCGAGGACCAGGAGGTTGTCCTGCATGCTGTGCCGCATGGCATAGCGGACGGCGGACGCCACCAGGAGTACCGCGAAGCCGAGATGGACGGCGGTGTCGATCCGTCCGAGCCGGCCAGGCTCCGCCCCCGGTCCGGCAGGCAGGCCGGGGCCGGTGGTCAAGGTTTCACGGGGAGCATCTGGGGAAGGCATGGGGTCCGGTTCAGGTCAGGAGCGAGTTCCTATCCCATGCTATTGCCCGCGCCGTTGCTGGTCTCTCAACCTTTTGGCTGATGCTGTTGGCTTTCCGGGGGACCGGGGACCAGCCAAAGGCCCGATGCTTGTTCCGGCGTGGCTGGACAGGATGGATATGAGGCAACGGGCCCGCGGCCCAAGCCAAGGTCCGGATCGAGCCACGCCAACCGAAATTCCATCTAAAACCAAGGAGAACACCGTGAAGAAGTCCACCACGTTTGCCGCCGCTGCGGCCGCAGGGGCCCTGCTGTTGACCGGAGGCCTGACCGCGGCAGCCAATGCCGGGGCCAGCCAGGCGGCTGTGCCAGCTGCGGTGCCTGCCGTCGACATCCCGCAGGCACCGGAGACCGTGGTGGCGCAGAACCGCATCACCGTTGGCGCTTCTTCGACTGCCGTCAGCGCAGCCCTGGCCAAGTGCCAGGCGGACAAGCTGCCGTTCGTCACGGTGGCCCTGGTGGACAGGTTCGGAACCGTCCAGGCGCTCCTGCGCGGGGACAACGCGGCTGAGCACACCATCGAAGCGGCCAAACAGAAGGCTTACACCGCCGCCGCCTTCGGTGCACCCACCAGTGAGTTGGCCAAGCGCATCAACGGCACCGGACCCAGCATCGCGGACCTCCCGGGCACGCTGTTCCTCGCTGGCGGAGTCCCCCTCAAGGTCAACGGTGTCTCAGTGGCAGGCATCGGTGTGGGCGGAGCTCCTGATGGCAACCTGGACGAAGCCTGCGCCACCGCCGGCGCCGAGGCCATCGCCGCAGCGGCGGCCGCCCCGGCCAAGTAGGCTCGGCTTCATGAGGCGGTTCAGGATGTTCATTCTGGCTGGTGCTGTGGCCGGATGCCTGACTGCGTGCCAGGCCGGCCCGGGTGAGCCGCAGCGAGTGGAGGCGCCGTCGTCGTCCGTCCTGGAAAGTCCTGCGCCACCAGTTACGGCCACCTCCACGCGGGCCGCAGCTCCGTCCGTTCCCAGCACGCAGGCCACCCCGCCAGCCCTATCTTCCGAAGCCCAGGCCTGGCTTGACCAAGAACTGATTGCCGCCGCGAAGGCCAACAACGCGGCACTGGTGCGGGAGCTGATCGGCCGGGGCGGAAACGTGAACGCCAAGGACGCCATCCAGGACTCCGCCTTCCTCTACGCCGGGGCTGAGGGATTCAACGAGGTGCTCCAGCTGACCCTGGCAGCAGGCGCGGATGTTGCGAGCACCAACCGGTTTGGCGGGACTGCGCTGATCCCCGCCAGCGAACACGGCCATGTGGAAACGGTCCGAATCCTCTTGGCCGCCGGCGTGCCCGTGAACCACGTGAACAACCTGGGCTGGACCGCCATGCAGGAAGCCATCCTGCTCAATGACGGCGGACCCAAGCAACAGGAGGTGGTCCGCCTGCTGCTGGAGGCCGGCGGGGATCCGAGCATCCGGGATCCGGAGGGCCGGACCGCCCTGGACAACGCCGAACGGCTGGGTTTTGTGGAGATCGCCAACCTGATCCGCGGCGGCGGTTGAAACAGCCCAGTTTTGGCCGGGTCGCCCGCAATTCACAGTGGCAGGGCGTGCACCAAGGCCTCAAAACTGGGCTGTTTCGAAGTCCGGCTTCTATTAGAGGGCCTCGAGCACGCTCACGTAGTTGGCAATGCCCACTCCGCCCATGTTCTGTACGGCCGCCCGGCGCGGATTCGCCAGCTGCATGTCGCCGGCCGTGCCGGCGAGCTGCATAGCGGCGATCACATGCTGGGACACGCCCGTGGCGCCCACGGGGTGGCCCTTGGCCTTGAGTCCGCCTGAGACGTTGACCGGCAGCTTGCCGTCTTTGAAGACCCAGCCTTCTTCAAGGGCACGGGCGCCCTGGCCGGTTTCGGTGAGCCCCATGGCCTCGTACATGAGCAGTTCGGCGATGGTGAAACAGTCGTGGACCTCTGCGAAATCCAGGTCCTCAAGCCCGACGCCGGCCATCGCCAGGGCGCGCTGCCAAGACACACGCGTGGCCTCGAAGGCCGTGGGATCGCGCCGTTCGGCCGGGAAGAAGCCGTTGGCGTGGCCGAACCCCGCAAGCCGCACCGGCACAGTAGCCCCGCCGGTTGGTGACGTTGAGAGCACGACGGCGGCGGCGCCGTCGGACACGGGGGAACAGTCTGTGCGGCGCAGGGGATCGGCCACCATGGGGTTCTTGTCCGAGACGGTGCGGCAGAAGTCCTCGCCAAGGTCCTTCCGGAGCTGGGCGTAGGGGTTGTCCACGCCGTTGCGGTGGTTCTTCGCGGCAATGCTGCCCAGGACGTCGCCCAGTTTTCCGTCCCCGCGTCCAAAGCGCTTGTCGTAGTGTTTCGCGACGTCGGCGAACAGGCCGGTGAAGCCGGTTGTGGAGGTCTGGCCGGCCATGTCGTAGTCCGCGCCAAGCAGCGCCGCACCCACCACGTCGGCGCCGGCATGGGTCATCTTCTCCGCGCCGATCACGAGGACCGTCTTCGCGGTGCCGGCGAGGAGGGCCTTGGTGCCCTGCTGGAACGCGGCCGAGCCGGAAGCGCAGGCGTTCTCGACGCGGGTGGCCGGGACGTTGGCCAGGTCCGGGGAGACCTGGAGCGCCAAGGATGACGGGAAGGCCAGCGGCATCATCCCGGAGTTGAACTGGCCGAGGTAGATCTCGTCTATCTGGCCCGCTTCAATGCCGGCGTTGGCGATGGCTTCGGTGGCCACCTGGACGATCAAGGACTCAAGGGTTTCGTCGGTGAGTTTGCCGAACCGGCTGTGGCCCCAGCCGGTGAGCAGGACATCCTTGCCGAACTGTTCCTTCAGGCTCATGCTGTGGCTCCTGCGTTTTCGAGCTGGACGTCGAATGCGGCCTCGGTCTTCGCACGGATTTCCTCAACGCTGACCCCCGGCGCAAGGCGCGTGAGCGTGAGTTGCCGCCCGCCGCCGTCGCCCGTTCCTCCTTCATTCTTCGGAAGGTCAAAGACGGCCAGGTCGCTGATGATCCGGTCCACGCAGCTGAGGCCCGTGAGCGGCAGCGTGCACTCCGTGACGATTTTGGCCGTGCCATCCTTGGCGTTGTGCTCGGTCAGGACCACCACCCGCGGGGTCCCGGCGACGAGGTCCATGGCCCCACCCATGCCCTTTACCATCTTGCCGGGGATGGTCCAGTTGGCGAGGTCGCCGTTGCCGGAGACCTGCATGGCACCGAGGATGGCGACTTTCACGTGGCCGCCACGGATCATGCCGAAGGACGTGGCGGAATCGAAGATGCTGCCGCCCGGCAACACGGTGACGGTCTGCTTGCCGGCGTTGATGAGGTCCGCGTCCTCTTCGCCGTCGTAGGGGAATGGCCCCATGCCCAGCAGGCCGTTTTCACTCTGAAGGATCACGCGGACGCCGTGGGGCAGGTTGTTGGCCACCAGCGTGGGAATGCCGATCCCCAGGTTGACGTAGTCGCCGTCGTTCAGTTCCTCGGCCGCGATGGCAGCCATTTCATCCCTGGTCCAGGCCATGGGTTTCTCCTCGGGTTCAAAGTTTGGGGGCTTGAGTGTTCGTACGCGCCGGACTGCGCGGAGGGCTAGGCGGGGACGGGCTCGGAGGTCCGGGAGCGGACGGTGCGCTGTTCGATGTCCTTGACGCGCACCGAAGCCTGGACCAGCCGCTGGACGTAGACGCCGGGAGTGACAACGTGGTTGGGATCCAGTGCCCCCGGCTCCACGATCACTTCTGCCTCCGCGATGGTGACCGCACCGGCTGTAGCGACAACCGGGTTGAAGTTTCGTGCGGTGAAGCGGTAAATCAGGTTCCCGTCCGTGTCTGCGGTGTGGGCATGGACCAGTGCGACGTCGGCGCGGATGGCGCGCTCCTGAACGTACGTTTCGCCGTCGAACTCTGCCAGCGGCTTGCCCTCGGCCACGAGGGTTCCCACTCCTGTCTTGGTGTAGAAAGCGGGAATGCCGGCGCCGCCGGCGCGGAGCCGTTCGGCCAGCGTGCCCTGCGGCGTGAACTCCACCTCAAGCAGGCCAGCGAGGTACCGCTCGGCGAACAGTTTGTTTTCGCCTACATAGGAGGCGATGACCTTGCGGACCTGGCCGGCTTCGATGAGCACCCCAAGGCCCTTGCCGTCCACGCCCATGTTGTTGGACACCACGGTCAGGTCCCGGACGCCCGAGTCACGGACAGCCTCGATCAGGTCAGCCGGGATGCCACTGAGGCCGAAGCCACCCACGGCGAGGGTGATCCCATCACGCAGGGCACCGTGCAGGGCGTCAGCGGCGCTTGAATTGAGTTTGGACATCTTTCTCCTCATTGAGAGTGCGTCTGCCAGGAATCCACTTTATGGACAACGGCTCTGGTTTCGAAGCGTACGGGGCTAAATCAGTGACTGTCAATCCACCAAAACCCGGAAAATGCCGCGGTTTTACAGTGTGGACTGTACGCTGGATGAAGTCCACAATATGGATGCATTGCCTGGCCGAAAGGACTTCCATGAACCAGAATCCCGTGCAGGGCGCGCAGGTTGTCAGCCGCATCGCCGGGCTGCTGCGCATCGCCGGCCGCAAGCCCGAGGGCAGCCCGCTGGTGGAGTTGGTGAAGGAGTCCGCCCTCACCCGACCCACTGTCCACCGTCTGCTGACCTCGTTGGCGGCCGAAGGGCTGCTGGACCACGATGCCCGTACCGGCAACTGGGTCCTCGGGCCCGAAATCCTGTTGATGGGGTCTGTGGCATCCGCGCGCTTCCCGCTTGAAGAGATCGCCCGGCCCAGCCTTCGCCGGCTGGCGGAAGAGACGGGGGAGAGTGCGTTCTTTTCCATCCGCCGGGGGGCGGAGACTGTCTGCCTGCTCCGGGAGGAAGGCAGCTTCCCGGTGCGCTCCTTTGTGCTCCACGAAGGAGTCCGGTTCCCGCTGGGCGTCGCCTCGGCCGGAACCGCGATCATGGCATTCCTGCCGGAGAACGAGCAGGAGCAGGTGCTGGCGCGCTGGGCTGACCATGCCGGCCCGTTCGCCGAGGCACACACAGAGGAGGTTGTCCGTGCCAGCCTTACCAGGACGCGCGAGACCGGATATTCGGTGAATCCGGGCCTGGTCCTGGAAGGTAGCTGGGGGATGGGTGCCGCCGTCTTTGACCAGTCGGGACGTCCCGCGTGGGCGCTTTCGCTCACGGGTATCGAACCCCGCTTCCGCGAAGACCGGCAGGAATTCCTCGGCCGGCTTTTGATGGAGGAAGCCCACCGCATCACCGGCAGGCTGGGTACGCCCGGGAAGGAACTGTTGTGACGGCCGCCGGGGCGTGCCTACGCTAGCGATAGAGTGCCGGACACCCCCTAAGGAGCCAGGGACATGAGCACCAATGTCTACTTCGAACACTACGGCGACCCGCAAGTCCTGAAAGTCGGGCCCCAGGAGCTACCGGACCCCGCCGACGGCGAGGTGCGGGTGGAGTTCCGGGCCATTGGCGTCAACCCGATGGACTGGAGGCTGGTGGCAGGACACCTCAGCAAAGTGGCGCCGCTGGAACTCCCCCAAGTGCCAGGCAGTGAAGCTGCCGGGGTGGTCACGGCGGTGGGCCCGGCGTTCGAAGGCTTCAGCGTGGGCGACGAAGTCATCTGGAACGGATTCACGGGCGGCTACCGGATGGAGGCCGTAGTGCCTGCCGAACAGCTCACACCGCTGCCCGCCGGCGTCGACTTTGAGCAGGCGGCCTGCATCCCGGTAGCCGGCGGCACCGCTTATTCGGCCTTGAAGC
Organism: Pseudarthrobacter sp. CCNWLW207; assembly: GCF_037203945.1. NCBI lineage: Bacteria > Bacillati > Actinomycetota > Actinomycetes > Micrococcales > Micrococcaceae > Pseudarthrobacter > Pseudarthrobacter sp. CCNWLW207. The sequence goes on from NZ_JBBCBS010000007.1 coordinate 72,403, forward strand.
AGCTGGGTGTGGGCGAGGGCGACACGGTGCTGATCCACGCGGCGGCCGGGGGAGTGGGTTCCGCAGCAGTCCAGATTGCCCAAGCCTTCGGCGCCCGGGTGATAGGCACGGCGTCGGAAGCCAACCAGGACTACCTGCGCGAGCTGGGCGCGGAGGCCGTAACTTACGGTCCGGGACTGGTGGAGCGCGTGAGGTCAGCCGCCGAAGAGGCAGGTCCAGTCACTGCCGTGCTGGACGCTGTAGGGACAGAGGAATCCGTGGCTGCCACGGTGGAACTGCTTCCGGACCGGACCCGGGCGGTCATCACGGCGCCCGGCAAGCATTCACAGGAAGCCGGAATCGCCGCAGTGCAGCAACAGGAGGGGCGCATCATGGAAGTGGCGACGCTCGCAGCGGAAGGCCTGATCACGTTCACCATTGCGCACCGGTTGCCGCTGGTCGAGGCTGCCGACGCGCTGGAACTCAGCCGTACCGGCCACGGGCACGGCAAGATCGTCCTGCTGCCCTAGGTTCCTGATCCTTGGAACCCCGGCCGTTCAACGCGTTCCCGGTCCAACGTCATCATGGGCTTCGACCAGCCACGCCTCGATGCTCCACTTGCCGCGGGAGATCGATGGCCACTTCCAGTCGCCCGGAGACGATGAATGCCGAGGCGAAGACGCGCCGGTCCGCCCACGCCACCTCCGTGCGGTGGACCCGCTCCTCGCACTCGCCGGCGGCAAGGACCATAGCCCGGAACCGGCGGAAAAGTTCGACGGCGGCCGGCGGATTTCCCGCGAGGTAACGGTCGACGTCGTGCGCCAGGCCCGCCTAGAGGCCTGCCCGGGGTTCCTCGGGGCCCTCGTGCTTCCACCAGGTGTCGAAGATCGTGACGGGGACGGTGCGCTTGTGGCGGGTGCGCAGGTACTTTTCTTCGATCTTTTCGGCTACCTCGTCCGTCACGTCCCGGCCCTCGAGGTAGTCGTCGATCTGGTCGTAGCTGAGGCCCAGTTCGTCCTCGTCGGTGCGCCCGGGCTTGCCGTCCAGCAGGTCTGCGGTGGGCACTTTCTCCCAGACACGGGCGGGGGCTCCGAGCTCGGCCAGAAGTTCACGGTTCTGGCGCTTGTTCAGGCCGAAAAGGGGCAGGATGTCCGCGCCGCCGTCGCCATACTTGGTGAAGAAGCCGGTGACTGATTCGGCGCCGTGGTCGGTGCCGATGACCAGGTAATTGTGCTCGCCGGCCAGCGCGTACTGGGCGATCATGCGGGTGCGGGCCTTGGTGTTGCCCTTGTGGAAATCGGAAATCCCGTTGCCAACGGACTTCTCGAACTCGTCCTCGAAGCCGTCTACGGCAGCTGAGATGTTGAAGGTCCACTCGGTCTTGGCCTGGATGAAGTCCAGTGCCGCCTGGGCGTCGTCCTCATCGTGCTGCACGCCGTATGGAAGGCGGACCGCCACGAAGTTCGCCTCCACGCCCTCGGCTTCCAGCTCCTCGACGGCCAGTTGGGCCAGGCGTCCGGCCAGCGATGAGTCCAGGCCCCCGGAGATACCCAGGACAAAGCCCTTGGTGTGGGTTGCCTTGAGGTAGTCCTTGAGGAAAGTCACGCGTTTGCGCACCTCCCCCACGGGATCGATCCGGGGCTGCACGCCCATTTCTTCAACGATTCTGGCCTGGAGTTCGCGCATGTGTCCCAGCCTAGCCAGCGGTGTCAATATGGCTCAACTGTGTCCGCCCCGGGCCGCGCACGCGATTGACGCCCACTGCCGGTTCAGCACCCGCGTTACTGCGCCCCCGGCGCCGGTCCCGTGGAGCCACGGACCGTGAGGTGGGTGGGCATGACGGCAAGCCTCCTCGTCGTTCCACCTTGGAACGGATTCAGCTGGGACAGGAGCATCGAGACGGCAACGCGGCCTGCCTGCTCGATCGGCGAGGAAATTGTTGTCAGCGGCGGGTTGCAGAAATCTGCACCGAAAATGTCATCGCATCCAATGATGCTCATGTCTTCAGGGACTCGGATGCCCCTTTCCCGCAGCCGTTGCAGCATGCCGATGGCCAGCAGGTCATTGAAGGCAATGCACGCCGTGGCACCCGTGCGCACCGCAGCGTCCGCGGCGGCTGCGCCGGAGGTAGTTTTCGGAATGTAAGGCCCGATCCTGTGGATCTCCAGTCCCCGCTGGGTTGAGTCCTCCTCAAAAACCTTCCAACGCCTTGAATTGGACCAGGATGTGGGCGGGCCGCTGACGTAGCAGACCCGCTGATGGCCAAGTGAGACAAGATGCTCCAAAGCCTGGATCATGGCGGATGGCGTATCGATGACCACGCTTGGCGCATCCGCTGACGCACGGTTGATAGTCACCAGTGGCTGGGATCCGGAGACCTCGGCAAGTTGCGCATCCGTTAGGCGTGAGGCCGCCAGGACGAAGCCGTCCGCCGACCGCCGCAGCTTGTGAAGTGCTTCGAGTTCCATCTCGTTGGACTCCTCGGTGTCCACCAGGAGTTGGGTGAGGCCTGCGGCCTTGAGCTGGTGCTGGGTCCCCCGGATGATGTCGAAGTAGAAGGGGTTGGTAATGTCCGGTACCAGGACAGCTACCGTGTTGGTGCGGCCCGAACTGAGGCCGCGTGCCTGCGAGCTGGGGACATAGTTGAGCCGGGAGGCGGCCTCTTCGATGCGCTCCCTGGTGTGTCGGTTGACGCGGTCCGGCTTGGACAGCGCGCGGGAGACGGTAGAGGTGGCAACGCCCGCGAGTTCGGCGACGTCCCTGATCGTGGGCATTTTCTCGGAAGTCTCCCGCCCTGGTGGTCGCTCTTCCGGGGAATCCCTGATTGCAGAGCCCATGGGGGTCCTTTCCTTGTTGCCTGCTCAAAGAGTGCATGGGTTCCGATCCTGCAGGCTCTCCGTTGCTATGGCCGATGGCTCAATAAAAACATCATTGGCAACTTTTGGCAACCGCTTGCCGCAAGCGTTGCATGATCCCTAGACTGAGGTTCGAATCGCCCGCAGTGATGTTCGCCACATGACGGTGTGGCCATGTGGGCGTCCCAGAGGAGAAAACAATGAGGTTTAGATCGTCTACCGGGATTGCGGCAGTCGCTGCGGCTGCAGCATTGGCCCTGACCGGCTGTGGGGCCGGCTCCGGAACCACATCCAGTTCAACAAACGCAGACGGAAAAGTGGACGGAACCGGGAAGACGCTCAATGTCCTCGTCGGTGTCCTGCCTCAGTACCCGGAACAGCAAAAACAATGGCAGAGCGATATCGCGGCCAAGTTCAAGGCCGAAACCGGGGCGGACGTGAAGTTTGAAACATTCGCCTCGGCCAACGATGAACTCACACGCATCCAGACTTCCGTGGTTTCGGGCCAGGGGCCGGACATCTACGGGCTTGGTACCACGTTCACGCCCACTGCTTTCGCCACCAAGGCCTTCGTGACCCTCTCCGATGACGACTGGAAGAAGGTGGGCGGCAAGGACCGCTTCAACCCTGCCACTCTCGGCATCTCCGGCCCGGATGAGGACAATCAGGCAGGTATTCCGTTCGTCAGCCGCCCCTTCGTGATGGCGTACAACAAGGACTTGCTGGCGGCCGCCGGGATTGAAAAGCCCGCCACCACCTGGGACGAACTTGCTGAGCAGGCGAAGAAAATGACCAAGGACGGGACGTACGGGCTCGCCACCGGTTACAAGGACAACTTCGATCCCTGGAAGTTCATTTGGGCCATGTCCGTCCAGGCCGGCAACCCGATCGTTGACGGTGACAAGCTCAAACTGGACGATCCTGCTGTCAAGAAGGCCTACGAAACGTACTTTGGCTGGTTGACCAAGGACAAGATCGTGGACCCGGCTTCCGTTGGCTGGAGCAACAGCAATGCGGTGGCCGCCTTTGCCAGCGGCAAGGCCGGATATCTGATGATGACCACCTCAAGCTCCATTCCCACCCTTAACAACTCGGCCATAGCCGGGAAGTTCGAGTACGCACTGATGCCCACCACCGCGCCGGGGAAATCAAGCCCCCAAGGCGATGGAGACGAGGCCGCGAGCATCCTCTCAGGAGACAACCTGGTGGTGGCGGACTACTCCAAGGAGAAGGACCTCGCTTTCGCGTACATCAAGCTGATCACCTCCAAAGAGGAGCAGCTGAATTACCAGAAGATCTTCGGCGACCTTCCGGCCAATGCCGAGGCCCTGGCCGCCCTGAGCGAACCGACCCTGAAGCCCATCGCCGATGCTGCTGCGAAATCCAAGGCGACGCCGTTCACAGGCGCTTGGGGAGACATCCAGCTTGGCCTGCTGAACGTTACAGTCCAGTCCATCCCGGATCTTGCAAGCGGCAAGCTCGACAGTTCAACGCTCGAGGCCCGCATCAAGGACGCCCAGACCAAGGGCCAGGCGTCCCTTGACCGGGCCGCCAAAGGATAACTCCCCATGTCTACTGACGCCTCCAACGAAGTCCGGCTTGTGGCGGAGTCCGCCGCAAGCCGGGCCTCCCGGACAGCCGCCTCCATAGCGGGTCCGCCACCTGCCGGCGAAAGCAAAGGCCGCCGCAAAGGCCTGAGTGAACGCAACCGCCCCCTGTGGATGCTGATTCCCGGCGGGACCCTGATGATCATCATCATCGTGGTGCCCCTCATTCTGGGCATCTACATGTCCACCCTCAACCTGGACCAGTACACGCTCCGCCGCTGGATCAGCTCACCGTTCATCGGCGTCGAGAACTTCGTCGAGGCGCTGACGTCCTCGCCCCTGCTTCACGCGACCTGGCTGAGCGTCAGCTACTCCCTGCTGGCCATGGTCATCACCCTGCCGCTTGGCATTGCCGCCGCAGTCGCCACGCAGAACGCCTTCAAGGGCCGCGCGGTGGTCCGGTCCATCTTCCTCATCCCGTACGTGCTTCCGTCCTTTGTGGTTGCCACGGTCTGGCGCACCATGTTCCAGCCGGACGGCATCGTGAACAAGGCCTTGGGAGCCGTGGGTATCGATGGTGGCCTGTGGCTGAACGGGCCCCAGACTTTCTGGACGCTGGTATTGGTCCAGATCTGGGCTTCCTGGCCCTTCATCTACCTGCTTGCCCTGTCAGGGCTGCAGGCTGTGGACCACGAGGTGCATGAGGCATCGGCCCTTGACGGGGCTCTGTGGTGGAACAAACTCCGCTACGTCATCTTCCCGTACCTGAAGGGGCCACTCTCACTCGCGTTCCTGATCGGCATGCTGCACCACATCAACAACTTCACGCTTCCGTATGTGCTGTTCGGTGTTCCGGCTCCGGCCGACGTCGAGGTACTTCCGATCCTCACCTACGTCACCAGCTTCCAGAGCTTCCGCTTCGGGCTGAGCGCTGCCATGGCCTTCGTTTCCCTGGTGTTGATCGCCATTCCGCTGTTTGTCTACCTGCGTGCCGTCAAGCTCGACGACGCCGAGTCACCGGGAGCCAAGAAATGAGCACCTCCACCGCAACCAAGCGCCGCAATGCCGCCGCTGCAGCTGCAGTGTCCCGTCCGGGTTCCTTCCGCCAGCATGAAGTAACCCGGCTGCTGCCCGGTCCGATGCTCGCCATCATCCTGGTTTTCCTCGGTGCCTTGGTCCTGATCCCCGTGCTGTATATCTTCCTTGCCTCGGTCAACTCGGACATCGGTGTGGCCAACGGCGAATTCTGGCCCTCAAGCTTCACGCTTGAGAACTACTCGAAAATCTGGACCAGTGTGGGACTGGCCACCGGGCTCGCCAACAGTGTCCTCGTGGCAGGAGCAACGGCCGTTGTTTCTGCGGCTCTGTCCGTTTCCACCGCATTCGTCCTGGTCCGCTACAGTTTCCGGGGCCGCCTTACCATCCTGCGCGGGCTCCTGGCCCTTCAGTCGGTACCGGGAACCCTGATGGTGCTCCCCGTATTTGTGCTGTTCTCTTCGGCCGCAACGTACCTGGGCATCCAGGTCATCGGAACACAGTGGGGACTGTTCGTCACCTACCTGACATTCGCCATGCCGTTCTCCACTTGGGTCATGGTCACCTACCTTCGCGGGCTGCCCCGCGAACTGGAGGAAGCGGCGCGGATTGACGGTGCCAGCAACCTCGGCGTCTTGTTCAAGATCATCCTGCCGCTGAGTTGGCCCGGCATTGTGGTTTCCGGCATCTTCGCCTTCCTGCTGGGCTGGAACGACGTCCTGTTCGCATCCGTGATGACCAGGCCGGAAAGCCAGACCGCCGCCGTGGCACTGCAGATCTTCGGCGCTTCACAGGAAGGCGGCGCTATCCCGTTCTACGGCCAGATGATGGCAGCCGCCCTGGTCTGTGCCGCACCAGTAGTCATTCTTTACCTGATTTTCCAGCGTTATCTAGTTGGCGGGCTCACCGCCGGAGGAGTTAAGTAACCATGGTTCCAGCCACCCAGGCCCCGTGGGCCCTGTCGGGATTCGGCGATGAGATCGACGACGACCCGGCTGTGCAGATCGCAGTGTTGCAGGCCCTTGGGGCGAACCACATCGAGGTGCGAAGCGCGTGGGGCACCAACATCGTGGACCTTTCCGATGACCAGCTCGCGGCCCTGGCCAAGCTGCTTGAAGAGAAGGACATGCTGGTCTCCGCGATCGCGTCACCAATAGGCAAAGTGGACGTCAGCCTCCCGGTGGAACATGAAGTGACCCGCCTGCGCCGTGCCGCCAAAGCCGCCAAGGTCCTTCGGGCCAGGTACATCCGGATCTTTTCCTTCTACTACGGCGAATCCGTTCCAGTGGACAGCATCCGCGATGCCGTCATCGAACGGATGAGCGCACTGGCGGCGGTAGCCGAGGAAGAAGGCGTGATCCTGCTGCATGAAAACGAGAAGGACATCTTCGGTGACGTTCCGGACCGTGTGCTGGACATCATTGAAACCGTGAACTCACCCGCGCTGAAAGTCGCCTGGGACGCTGCCAACTTCGTGCAGGTCGGAGTAAAGCCGTTTGACGAGGCCTACGCAAAGCTCCGCCCCTACCTGGAGTACCTGCAGGTCAAAGATGCCTTGTTCGCCAACGGACACGTGGTTCCTGCCGGGGAGGGCGACGGCGATCTTCTACGCACCGTTGAGGCGCTCAAGGCTGACGGCTACACGGGCTTCGCATCCCTGGAGCCGCATCTGGCCGGCGCGCATGGCCTCGGAGGGTTCTCCGGTCCCACCGCTTTTGGCATCGCCGCCCGGGCGTTTGCCAAAGTCACCGCAGAAGCAGGAGTCCAGACAGCATGAACGACCCGTTGAAGATTGCCATCACCGGTTGCGGCGTCATCGGCCGCACGCACGCAGTTGCCCTGCAGGAGTTTCCGGAGACGAGCATCGTGGCGTTGATCGACGCCCTCCCGGACGCAGCCGACTCGCTTGCGGACTTTATCGAAGCCAGCGGGCGGCCCAGACCGACGGTGCACACGTCCATCGAGGAGGCTTTGGGCGCAGCCGACATCGACCTGGTGGCGCTGGCCACGCCCAGCGGACTGCACATCCAGCAGAGCCTGGAAGTTTTGGCTGCCGGCAAGCATGTGGTCATTGAAAAGCCGCTGGACGTGGACCTGAGCCGCGCCCAGGAGATCGAAGCTGCGGCAAACGAAGCCGCACGCAGCGGCGTGGTCGCTTCCGTCATCAGCCAGCACCGTTTTGACCAGGCGAGCGTTGCCGTTGCCGACGCCGTCGCCAAGGGCCGGTTTGGCCGGCTCACGTCCGCGATCGCCTCGGTCGCGTGGTGGCGCGGGCAGAACTACTACGATTCCGGTGACTGGCGCGGCACGTGGTCCATGGACGGCGGTGGAGCCCTGATGAACCAGGGCGTACACACGGTCGACCTGCTGCTGTGGTTTATGGGAAGGCCGGTCGAGATCCATGCCCATACGGCCCGCCTGGCTCACGAACGGATCGAGGTCGAGGACACCGCAGTTGCCACTGTGACGTTTGAGAACGGCGGCCTTGCAGTCCTGCACGCCACTACTGCCGCCTACCCGGGACTGACAGTAAGGGTCCAGTTGATGGGTTCGGAAGGCTCCGCGGTGGTGGACAACGACCAGCTTCAGTACTTCCATGCCAAGGACGCTGGCGGAGCCTCGTCGGACATGGGGCTGCAAGGAGGAGGAAACCAGGCCCAGGAGGAGCTGGCCAAGTATCCCGAGGAGGACTATGAGGCCAAAGATCCGACGGTGTATCCGGCAGGGCACATCCGGCAGTACCGCGACATCCTTGGGGCCGTTGCCGAGGGCCGCCAGCCCGGAGTGACTGTCACTGACGCCGTCAATGCCCTGGCCACCGTGCGCGCCGTCTACATATCGGCCACGCTGAACCAGGCTGTCCTGTTTGAAGACGTCCTGGCGGGGAAATACAACGACCTAGAAGTCCGAACTGGCACCACGCCGACAGAAAGCGCCTGACCAGATGAAATTCTCAGTATTCACGGCCTCCACACCCGACTGGACTCCGGAAGTAGCCGCTGCCACCCTGGCTGCCCAGGGATGGGACGGCATCGAGTGGCGGATCACGGACCAGGCGGAGGCGTCTGTACCCGGTTTCTGGGCCGGCAATAACGCAACCATCCCGCTGACCGGCCTCGAAAACAACCTGGAGTGGGTTGCCGGCATCACCCGCGACGCCGGCCTGGAGTTCTCGGGCATCGGCGGCTACGCGCGATGCGATAACCACGACGACGTCGAACGTATGCTGGCGGCCACTGCCGCCTTGGGTGCCGGCCAGGTCCGCGTCACCACGCTTCCGCTCGGAACCGCGGGCTGGGGGGACGAAGAGCCCAGCGGAATTCCTTACCCTGTCCTGTTTGAGGAAGCCCGGCGCGATTTCGAATGGATAGCCGAACGGGCAGCCCACCACGGCGTGAAGGCCTTGGTGGAACTCCACCATCGCACCATCACGGCGTCGGCATCATCAGCCCGCCGGCTGCTGGAGGGCCTGGACCCCAAGCATGTGGGGGTAATTCATGACTTGGGCAACCTGCTGATCGAAGGCCAGGAAGACTACCTTCCCGCCTTTGAGTTGCTGGGGGAATATCTGGCACACATCCATGTCAAAAATGCCGTGTGGATTCGCCAGGATGCGCCCGACCCGTCCGGCGCCGCAGTCTTCCGGAATGAGTGGGCGCCGCTGCAGTCTGGACAGGGCAGCGTCCTGGAGTACTTCAAGGCACTGGCGGCACATGGCTACGACGGCTGGGTTACAGTGGAGGATTTCTCAACAGAGCTTCCACTGGCCGAACGTACTGCCGGCAACCTTGACTACGTGCGGCGCACGGCGGCGATCGCCGGGCTCACCGCCGGCGCCGGGGCACGTTGAGACCATGTCATATTCCGTAGCAGCGCATCCCGACCGGCTCCTCCCTGCCGAACCCGGCGTAAGGGAGATAGCCCGGTCCCTCTATAACCGCGTGGCGGGCCTCCCCATCATCTCCCCCCACGGACATGTGGACGCAGTCACTATTGAAGAAAACCTGCCCTTCCCCGATCCCGCCGCTCTCCTGGTGACGCCGGACCACTACGTGACCCGCCTCATCCACGCCGGTGGAATCGCGATGGACAAGTTAGGACTCGGCGGCCAGACGTCAGACTCCCGCGAGATTTGGCGCAGTTTCTCTGCCGCCTGGCCCCAGTTCGAGGGAACCGCGTCCGGCTACTGGCTCCGGCAGGAATTCGAGCACGTCTTCGGACTGCACGAGGAGCCCACCGAGGAGAACGCCGACAGGATCTACGACATGATCTCGGCCAAGCTAGGCGAACCAGGGTTCCGGCCGCGGGAGTTGTTCAAGGAGTTCAACATCGAGGTGCTGGCCACCACGGATGATCCGCTGGACTCGCTGGACAGCCATGCTGCATTGGCCGCCGACCCTGCCTTCGCTGGCCGCGTCCTGCCTACCTTCCGTCCCGACCAGTACCTCAACATCGCCCATCCAGCGTGGCAGGACAATGTGGAACGCCTCATCGCCGCGGGCTCCGGGGCTGCCGGATACACCGGATACATTGAGGCCCTGGAATCAAGGCGGCGCCATTTCGTGCAACACGGCGCGGTGTCCGCCGACCACGGCGTCCGTACCCCGGCCACCCTCAAGCTGGACCCCTCCGACGCGGGGCGGCTGTTCGAGCGCGCCCGTGCGGGGAAAGCCACACCGGAAGACTGCGAGGCCTTCGAAGCCCACATGATCTACCAGATGGCCAGGATGTCAGTGGAAGACGGGTTGGTCATGACCCTACATCCGGGTTCCTACCGCAACCACCACGGCCCCACGTTCGAGGCCTTCGGCGCGGACACGGGGCACGACATTCCGTTCGCCGTGAACTACACCGAGGCCATCCGGCCGCTGCTGCAGGACTTTGGCACCGCCAAGGACTTCCACCTGGTGCTGTTCACTTTGGACGAGACCGTGTTCTCCCGGGAATTGGCGCCGCTGGCAGGTTTCTATCCGTCCGTGTATATCGGAGCCCCCTGGTGGTTCCTGGACGCGCCCGATGCGATGCTGCGCTTCCGTTCCGCAGTGACGGAAACGGCCGGTTTCTCACGATCCTCCGGGTTCATCGACGATACGCGGGCGTTCTGCTCCATCCCGGCACGCCACGACACGTCGCGCCGGATCGAAGCCGCCTTCCTGGCGCGCCTGGTGGCCGAGCACCGGATCAGTGAAGAGCGCGCGCACGAACTTATCGTGGATATCGTGGATGCTTCCCCGCGAAGGGTGTTCAAGCTGTGAGCGCAGTGCCCGTCCTTAACCGGGCGCTCACCGGCCTTCCCAAAGCGCCGGTGCGGATTGTCCATCTTGGCCTCGGGGCATTCCACCGGTCACACGAGGCGTGGTACACCCAGCACGCCGGTGACGGACCCGAATGGGGGATCGCCGCATTCACGGGGCGCAGGCCTGACGCAGCCCTGGCGCTTGCGGCACAGGACGGCCTCTTCACCCTGATTGAGCGCTCAGGCAACGGGGACAGTTTCGAAATCATCGGCAGTGTTTCCGAAGCGGTGGACGGCGCCGACGTCGGGCGCCTCCGGGACATGGTCTCAGCGCCGGAAACCGCGATGGTCACGCTGACCATCACCGAAGCCGCGTACGGACTGGACTCCAACGGCCGCTTTGACGCAGGCGCTCCTGGGTTTGCCGGCGATCTCACGGTCCTGGCCGGCGATGGCGGTACCGGCGAAAGCCCGGCCACTCCGCTTGGCCGGCTCGTTTCAGCCCTCGCCGCCCGCAAGGAAGCTGCTGCCGGGCCGATCGCCGTTGTCAGTTGCGACAACCTGTCCGGCAACGGAGAAGTCGCCCGGCGTTCGATCATGGGACTCGCCGAGGCCTGGGACGGGGAGCTTGCCCAATGGATCGGTGCGAACGTCAGTTTCGTCAGCACTTCCGTCGACCGCATCACCCCCCGGACCACCGACGCCGATATTGCCCGGGTGCAGGATTCCTGTGGCTACCGGGACACCTCGCCTGTGGTCGCAGAGCCTTTCCGGGACTGGGTAATCAGCGGGAATTTCCCGAAGGGCAGGCCACGCTGGGAAGACGCCGGTGCCGTCCTGGTGGACGACATCGAACCGTACGAAAACCGCAAACTGTGGCTGCTGAACGGAGCGCACTCCCTCCTGGCCTATGCCGGTCAGTTGCGTGGGCACACCACGGTGGCCGAAGCGCTCGAGGATCGGCTCTGCCGGGACGCGGTGGAGGCCTTCTGGGATGAGGCCGCACAACATCTGCCCGACGAAAACCTGCATATACCTGAATATCGGGAGGCACTGGTCGCCCGTTTCGGCAACGCACGGATCGCGCACCATCTGTCCCAGATCGCTGTGGATGGGTCCACCAAGCTTCGCATGAGGGCCTTGCCGGTCCTGGCAGCCGAAAGATCCCGGGGGCGCTCCGGTGCCGGCAGCGCCATGATGCTGGCGGCCTGGATCGACTATGCGGCCGCCAACGAAAAGCTCCAGGACCCGCTGTCCGAGGCCATCGGTGCGGCGAACGGGGCCCATGGCCTCGATCGGGTGGCCGCCCTCCTCAACCTCGTCAGCCATGGGCTCGGCGACGACGAACAGACCGTTGCCCTGGTAGCCGGCCTGTGCGGCACCTTCTCCAAGAACGCCACTACAACCACAACCGCCGCCCGCCTGATTTCTGGAAGGAACAGCTGAACTTCATGAAGATTGTCGCAGCAGAAGTATTCGTAACAAGCCCATCCCGTAACTTCGTAACCCTCCGGATCACCACGGAGGACGGGGTGACCGGCATCGGCGACGCCACCTTGAACGGGCGCGAGCTTGCCGTTGCCGCGTATCTGAAGGAGCACGTCGCGCAGCTGCTGATCGGCAAGGACCCGCACCGGATCGAAGATACTTGGCAGTTCCTGTACCGGTCCTCGTACTGGCGCCGCGGGCCGGTCACCATGGCCGCGATCGCCGCAGTGGACATGGCACTGTGGGACATCAAAGGCAAAATGGCGGGCATGCCGGTGTATCAGCTGCTGGGCGGGGCGTCCCGGAACGGGTTGCGCGCCTACGGCCACGCGTCCGGCGCCGACATCGAGTCGTTGTTCGATTCGGTCCGGGAGCACCTGGAGCTGGGCTACAAGTCCATCCGTATCCAGACCGCCGTTCCGGGCATCAAGGCCGTCTACGGGGTGGCCGCCCAGGCGCAGGCCTCCGGCGAGCGCTACGATTACGAGCCCGCCGGCCGCGGCGCGTTCCCGGTGGAGGAGGACTGGGACACCCGGGCCTACCTGCGCCACCTGCCCACCGTGTTCGAAGCAGTCCGGAACGAATTCGGCCCGGAAATCCCGTTGCTGCATGACGGCCACCACCGCATGACCCCCATCCAGGCCGCCAAGCTGGGAAAGGCCCTGGAACCGTATGACCTGTTCTGGCTTGAGGACTGCACCCCGGCCGAAAACCAGGAGGGCCTGCGGCTGGTCCGGCAGCACACCACGACCCCGCTGGCCATCGGGGAAATCTTCAACACCGTGTTCGACTACCAGACCCTGATCAAGGAACAGCTGATCGACTACGTCCGCGCCGCCTCCACGCACTTTGGCGGGATCTCCCCTTTGAAGAAGGTGATGGACTTCGCCGCGCAGTACCAGATCAAGTCCGGTTTCCACGGCCCCACCGACATCTCTCCGGTGGGTTTCGCCGCGCAGCTGCACGTGGGCCTGGCCATCCACAACTACGGCATCCAGGAGTACATGCAGCACTCGGACAAGACCAACGAGGTCTTCGAGCAGTCCATGACCTTCGTGGACGGCTACCTGCACCCGGGCGACAAGCCCGGCATCGGCGTCGAATTCAACGAAGAGGCAGCAGCGGCCTACCCGTACCAGCAGGCCTACCTGCCCTACAACCGCCTCGTTGACGGCACCGTCCATGACTGGTGAGGCAGTGGACATGACAAAGCATCGCATCATCGTCATGGGCGTCTCGGGTTGCGGCAAGACCACGATAGGTGACCTGGTGGCCCGTGAGCTGGGCGTCCCGTTCCTCGACGGCGACTCGCTCCACCCGGTGGAGAACGTCGCCAAGATGGCTGCCGGAACGCCGCTCACGGACGAGGACCGGTGGCCGTGGCTCGCTACGGTGGGCAGTGAGCTCGCGGCCGCCGGGAACGGCGGACTGGTACTCGCCTGCTCGGCCCTGCGCCGCAGCTACCGCGACGCCATCCGCGCCCAGGCGCCGGATACCATCTTCCTGCACCTGCACGGCAGCAAAGAGGTGCTGGGGGCCCGGACGGAAGGGCGCACCGGCCACTTCATGCCCCCGGCCCTGCTCGATTCACAGCTGGCCACGTTGGAACCGCTCGACGCCGACGAAGCCGGCATCGTCGTCGACATCGCCTCCCCGGTGGACCAGGTGGTGGCCGACGCATTGGTGGGCGTCGCAGCTGCGGAGCGTGCCGCCGTCGGAAGCTCGCCCCGCGGTGCCATTGGCACCGCGGGGCCACAACAGCAAGTGCCAGGGAAAACCGAACTTCCAGGCCAGGTGCTTGGTGGCTGAGGACACGCAAACGGGCATTCTCCCGTATCCGCCGTGACGCCCCCCGGCGTAGCGTTGGGGCATGGAACAGACGGGGTGCGCTGTTGTAGGCGGAGGGCCTGCGGGCATGATGCTGGGTCTGCTGCTGGCTCGGGCCGGGGTGGAGGTCACCGTACTCGAGAAGCACGGCGACTTCCTGCGGGATTTCCGCGGCGACACCGTGCATGCGTCCACCATCAGGCTGATTGACGAACTCGGGCTGGGCGACGCATTCCGCAGGCTCCCGCAAAGCCGGCTGAACAGCGTGGCTTTCCCCATCCCCGGCGCCGGCATGGTCACCATTGGCGATTTCGCATCACTGAAGCCCCCTTACAACTACATCGCCATGATGCCTCAGTGGGACTTCCTGAATTTCCTGGCCACCGAGGCGGCGCGCGAACCCTCGTTCACGCTCCTGATGGAGCATGAAGCAACGTCGTTAATGTTCGACGGCGGGCGCGTCGCCGGTGTCCGCTACCGGACGCGGGCCGGGACGGAAGGGGAACTGCATGCGGACCTCGTTGTGGCTACGGACGGGCGCCATTCCGTGCTGCGCCGGGCCGCCGACCTGCAGCCCAAGGAGTATCCGGTTCCTTTCGACACCTGGTGGTTCAAGCTCCCGCGCCACGCTTCGGAGAAAGGCGCAGTGGCGGGCATCGTTCCGGCCTTCCGGGACCGCGAAGCCATGATCGCGCTGTTCCGCGACGACTACTACCAAATGGGGTACCTCGCCCCCAAGGAAGACAGCGCCAGGATCCGCTCCGAGGGCGTGGACCGTTTCAGGGAACGCGTCGCCGCGTTGCGCCCGGACCTGGCGGATCGGGTGGACGCCATCCGTTCGCTCGATGACCTTCACTGGTTGGATGTGCGGCTGGACCGGCTGCGGCGCTGGTACGTGGACGGGCTGTTGTGCATTGGCGACGCCGCCCATGCGATGTCTCCGGTAGGTGGCGTGGGCATTAATCTGGCCATCCAGGATGCGGTGGCGGCGGCGGACCGGCTGGCTCCGGCACTCCTGGGCGGGCGCGTCACGGCGGAGGATCTCGCTGCCGTTCAATGGCGGCGCCGGATGCCCACCGTGATTGTCCAGACAGTCCAGCGCATCATGCACCGGGTAGTGTTCGTCCCGTTGTTCGCCGGAAGAACGCCCGGGCCGCCGCCGGCACTGCTGTTCGTTCTCCGGCATGTCCCGAGGATGCGGGGGCTCCTTCCCCGGCTCATAGCGTTCGGACCACGGCCTGAACACGCGCCTGGCTTTGCCCGCCGGCACCAGCCACGGGGCACGCACGGAAACCACTAAACTGGAGACCATGACTCCCCCTCTTGACGCCACTGCTGCACGCGCCCGCCTCCTTGAACTCATTAAGGAGCTCGCCGTCGTCCGCGGCAAGGTGATCCTTTCCAGCGGAGCGGAGGCCGACTACTACATCGACCTGCGCCGCATCACTTTGCACCACGAAGCCTCCAAGTTAGTAGGCCAGGTCATGCTGGCACTGGCGGACGACGCCGGCATCGACTTCGAGTGCGCCGGCGGACTGACCATGGGTGCTGACCCCGTGGGCACCGCCGTGATGCACGCCGCGGTTGACGCCGGCCGGACGGTTGACGCCTTTGTGGTCCGTAAGGCGCAGAAGTCCTACGGGATGGGCCGCCAGGTCGAGGGCCCGTCCGTCGACGGGCGGAAAGTGCTGGTACTGGAGGACACGTCCACCACCGGCGGCTCGGCGCTCACCGCAGTTGAGGGCGTCCGCAAGGCCGGCGGCAACGTTGTGGCTGTGGCTGTCATCGTGGACCGCGACACCGGAGCCAAGGAAAAAATCGAAGCCGAGACCGGCGTGCCGTACCTTTTTGCCTTCGGCAAGGACGAACTGGGTCTTTCCTAGTTCTAATCCGGCCGGCACCCGCCTAAACTGGTGCCGGCTGGACTGGCGCTGGGGGTCGTCCTAGTATTTGCTCAACCCTCTTCTGCAGCTATTGGAGAACGCGCCATGCTCCCACCGGAACTCCCTTTGAACACCACCGAGCAGGTCCAGAACCTCATCCTGGACAGCGCGGATTTTGAGCAGTTCCTCAACGAGCTGGCAAGGTTCTCAGCCCACCAGGTGGCAGGGGACGGCGACGACGCCCTGTGCGGCATCACCCTGCTGCGCGACCGCAAGGCCGCAACCATCGGCTGGAGCAGCGATTCCGCCCGTGAAGTGGATGAAATCCAGTACTCACTGTCGCAGGGCCCGTGCCTGACTGCCGCCGAAGAGGAACGCGAAGTGAACGTCCCGGACCTGTTCGAGGAGGACCGCTGGGGTCCGGACTACGCCAATGCCGTGGCATCCCACGGGCTGCGCTCCGTCCTCTCCCTGCCGTTCAACCTCCAGGGCGAAGCAAAGGCAGCACTGAACCTCTATTCGGACGTACCGCACAAGTTCGACGAACGCGCGGCGGCCAAAGCTAGGGGCTATACGAGGGAAATTTCGCAGGCCTTGCGCCTCGCCGTCAGGTTTTCCCTGCACACCGACAGCGCCGCCAACCTGCGCGCAACCCTGGAATCCCGCACCATCATCGACATCGCCGTAGGGATCGTGATGGCCCAGAACCGCTGCAGCCAGGACGCGGCCGTCCACATCCTCACTGAGGCGTCCAGCAACAGCAACACCAAGCTGCGCGATATCGCCAAGTCCTTGGTGGATTCCGTCGGCGGGTCCGGCACGCGCACGCATTACCAGGAACCGGGACAAGCCCAGGCGGGCTAGGCCCGCATGGCTTGTGCCGGGGTGGCTGGAAGGATACGCTTGCCAAGGTTGAGCCGTCGGCCATAGACACCCTTATTTGGAGTACCTATGGACCGCAAATTACACGCCCTCGCTACGCGTGACGTTCTCACCGACACCGTCCGGATCGATATCCGGGGCAGCCTCAATGAGGAATCCCGCCCAGCACTTGTGCAGATGATCCGACGCGTTCGGGATATGGGTATCCCTTCACATGTCCACGTTGACCTCTCCAGGGCCGCCTTCGTGGAATCATCAGCATTAGCTGGCCTCCGGAGCGATCTCAACGCCATCGACGGGGCCACGCTTCCGGGCCTGGCCAGTGGCGGTGTTTCGCTGGTTCTCACTCAGTCCTCCGACGCGGCCCCGCTGGAGGATGGCGTCAACGAGCTGTCGCTGGCCATTACCGACGAGCTCACTGAGGGCTTCGCTGACGGCGGCCAAGGGGAGGCTCCCGCGCCCATCGACGCACTGTTCGGCCGGCCCTTAGCCGAGTATTCCGACGACGAACTCCTCGCCGCCAGTGATTCGATCTTTGCGCTTCTTGATGAGCCGGAAGCATTCGCCGGCTCGGACCTGCTGGCCCGCTACAACGAAATCGGCTGCGAGTTGTCGCGGCGGAACCCGTTCGGAGGCCTGTACGACCCAGCCAGGGAGGGCCAGGCCGCCAGCTGACGCCGGAGGCCTTGCCCCGGGAGTTGCAGCAGCGGCTTCCGCTGTGCGTACGGTAGAGATGTGCCGTACAGGGGGGAAGCAGATCCGCAAGGACAGCCTGAACAGCCGGGAACTGACCATGCCCGGCTGCTGGCCGACGCCGCCAGGCTTAGGGAATTCTCCCGGCGGGGATTCCTTTGGGGCGCAGGAGCCTCCGCCTTGCTGGCCGGGGATATGCTGCTCACCCGCCGGGTCCAGTTGGAGCGGCGGGTCAACCGGATCCTGGAGGTGCCGGACGACTTCGCCGACGCCTACTACCCGGATGCCAGCTGGTTCCTGTTCCCGGGCTATAAGACCAGCTGGGAAGAGGCACAGTGGATCCTCAACGCCCTCCGCGGGGCGCTGAACAAGCGCGGCAAGCTGGCCGCCGTCGGGTATTCAAACCAAGGGCTGGACATCGACGAACTGGTCATTGCAGTCATTGAGCACGTCCGGGCGAAAAAGCTCACCAAGCTGTTTTTTTACGGCCACAGCTTCGGCGGCATGGTGGCCACGCAGGTCGCTGCAAGGCTCCGTGAACTCCACGGTGTGGAAGTGGCGTTCATCCTGCTTGACTCCAGCCCGTACAGCAAGCACGACGTCCTGGACCAGAGCTGGTTCGACGGCGTGGTGTTCCTCTATGAGCGGGGTTTCCGCGTGCCGTCCGTGCTGCGCGGCGGCTACGAGCTGGGGGAGCGGGTGATCCACAAGGACGAACGGAGCTGGCGCCAGATCCTGGACCAGACGTGGGAACAGCTGTCCCCGATCGCGCCGTCCAGTGTGCTCATCCAGTCGGAGTCCGCCTACATCTACCACTTCGACGGACTCCGGTTCGTGGAGAAGCTGGGCGGGACGAAGATGGCCTATATCGGCAACCCCCGGGACCAGACTGTGCGTTACCAGACGGCACTGGAAGCCTGGCAAGCGGCCTTCCGTTCCAACATGGTCTCCACCAACCTCCAAACGGAGGGCGCCCGGCCGGCTCACGCCAGTCCGGGCTGGAATCCCGCCGTATACAGGGCCGTTGTGGAACAACTCATGAACGAGTTCTTCCCCCTGCCCGGCGGGGGATCCCGCGTGTCGGTCTTCTAGATCTGGTTCTTCAGCTCCGCCACGGAGGTCAGGACCTGGTTCGGCCTGAACGGGTAGGAGGCGATGTCTTCCCGCTGGGTGATTCCGGTCAGCACCAGGACCGTGTGCAGGCCCGCCTCCATGCCCGCGATGATGTCGGTGTCCATCCGGTCACCGATCATGGCAGTGGTCTCGGAATGGGCATCGATCTGATTCATCGCCGACCGGAACATCATGGGATTCGGCTTGCCCACGACGTACGGTTCCCGGCCGGTGGCCTTGGTAATGAGGGCAGCGATGGCACCTGTCGCGGGCATGGGGCCGTCCTTGGACGGGCCGGTGGCGTCAGGGTTGGTGGCGATAAAGCGTGCGCCGGCCAGGATCAGGCGGATGGCCATGGTGATGGCTTCGAATGAGTACGTCCGGGTTTCGCCGAGCACCACAAAGTCCGGGTCTTGGTCGGTGAGGATGAAGCCGGCCTCGTGCAGCGCCGTCGTCAGTCCAGCCTCGCCGATGGTGTAGGCCCGGTTTCCGGACCCTGAGCCGCGTACCTGGTCCTTCAGGAACTGCGCGGTGGCCAGCGCAGACGTCCAGATGTTCTCCTCCGGAACCTCCAGCCCGGACGCGCGGAGCCGCGCGGCAAGGTCGCGGGGAGTGAAGATGGAGTTGTTGGTCAGCACCAGGAACCGCTTGGAGGTGTCAACCCAGCGCTGGATCAGTTCAGCCGCGCCGGGGACAGCCTGGTTTTCATGGACCAGGACGCCGTCCATGTCCGTCAGCCAGCACTCGATCTCCTGCCCGCTTCGGTAAACCGCGGGTGATCCCTTGACCTCGTCTGTTTTTGCCATGCTTTTCCTCCAACGCCGATGTGCCTTGTCCGGGCTACAGTCTGTCATTCTTCAGGCCACGGAACACGTGAGGCCTGGGAAATGACGACGGCGCGCGAACGCTTTGGCCGTCCGGCCCATCGGCTAGGCTCGTAGAGGCGCCACGGTGCCCAACAGCTGCGGATCGGGGGATGTTCGCGGCAGTTGTTGTGCCGGCCTGCGCCGGCAGGTCCCCGACGTCGGAAATCACCGGGCACCGCGGGAACCGCAGGATGCCTGCCAGCACCTGAAAGGGACCGCCATGAGCAACAACTACAGCGCGCCACCACCACCGCCCAGGGACGCCGAGGACAACCCCCGGGCTCCGCAGCCCGGCCAGCAGCATTCCCAAGGTCCGTACCCGGGCCAGCAGTACCCGGGCAACGAAGACACGCAGGCACGGTACCCGGGCCAGCAGTACCCGGGCCAATACGCGCAGCCGTCGGCTCCGCAGCCGCCCGACAGCAACAAAAAGACGCTGTTCATCATTCTGGGAGCTGTTGCCGCGGTCGTGATCGTGGCCCTCGTAGCAGTGTTTGCCTGGGTGATCCCCACTTTCGCAAA
This sequence comes from Pseudarthrobacter sp. CCNWLW207, assembly GCF_037203945.1. Classification (NCBI taxonomy): domain Bacteria; kingdom Bacillati; phylum Actinomycetota; class Actinomycetes; order Micrococcales; family Micrococcaceae; genus Pseudarthrobacter; species Pseudarthrobacter sp. CCNWLW207. Next base: position 92,329 of record NZ_JBBCBS010000007.1, read on the forward strand.
GCCCCAGTCCCAGGACACTCTGCCTCCCGTGGCGACGTCCCAGGCCGCCGAGGAAAGCGCCGCGCCGGAGGAGTCCGCCACGCCGTCGGATGCCACCGCTGACGATGTTCCGGCCGGAGCCATTCCGCTGCCGCCAGGCTGGGCCGACCTGAAGGGGCCGGCGACTGTTCCGGCCGAGGGCGACGCGCTCTTCAGCCGCTTTGTCACGGGGGAATCATCCTTCCAGTACCCCACGTCGTGGACCCTCGATGACACCTTCGGGATCACCACAGACCCCACCACCGGCACGCCCATGCAGCAAAAAGCGCAGGGCACGGAGGAACGGGACGGGGACGGCATCGCCCTGGCCTACGCCTTCTTTGCGGAGGCCGAAGAGGGCAAGTACGGCAAGGAGCCCGAAAAGGTCCAGGGCGCCATCAAGGAGATCGAGGCGAAGTTCAAGGCCATGCCCGCGGCCGAATTGCCGCAGCACCTGGTGGGCCACCGATGCACCAGCAACTTTGAAACCACAACGCCCGAAATCCGGGAGTTCCGCCGGACTGCCGCCGTCGTGATCGGCTTTACCTGCCTGAACGCCCGCGGAGAAACCATCCAGGCCGTCAACCTGTTTAGTGTCACCCCATGGGGCACGCCGCAGATGGTGGGCGTCAGCGGCCACTCGACGTACTGGGAAGCGAACCCTGACCAGCTGGAGCTGATCGCCAACTCCTACCGCGCCAACCGCTGGAAACTCGAGGGCTGACCCCCGCTAGAGTTGAAGCGTGACTGACCATCCCCAGAACCCGCCGCTGCCCGTTCCACCGCCTGAGGAGGAATCCGGGCAAAAGGCGGAGGTCGGCGTCGGGCCCTGGGAGGGCGAGGCGCCGGCGGGGGACCATTGGGATCCCGAACTGCTGGCTGACGGCGACCGGCGGAACGTCGTGGACCAGTACCGCTACTGGAAGCACGACGCCATCGTGGCGGACCTGGATTCCAAGCGGCACAACTTCCACATCGCGATCGAAAACTGGCAACACGACCTCAACATCGGCACCGTGGTGCGGACCGCAAACGCGTTCCTCGCCAAGGAAGTGCACATCATCGGACGACGCCGGTGGAACAGGCGTGGAGCCATGGTCACCGATCGCTACCAGCACGTCCGCCACCATCCCACCGTGGAGGACTTCGTGACGTGGGCGCAGGGGGAGGGGCTGGCCATCATCGGCATCGACATCTTCCCTGATTCCGTGCCGCTGGAGACCTACGAGCTTCCCAAGGACTGCGTGCTGGTCTTTGGCCAGGAGGGCCCGGGGCTCACCCCGGAAGTCCACGATGCCGCGCTGGCAACCCTGTCCATCGAGCAGTTCGGCTCCACCCGCTCCATCAACGCGGCGTCCGCTGCAGCCATTGCGATGCACGCGTGGGTGCGCCGGCACGTATTCAACCAGCACGTGTCCTAGCCCTCTGCCCCCTGCGGGAGTGTTACCGGTCCGCGAGACGAAACACGGCGCCACGGCAGAAATGGCTAGGATGGTTCCTAGCCGACGAGGTTCACTCCAGGGCCAACCAGCCCGTAGACGAAATTCACTTTAGGAGTCAGCATGCCCATTGCAACCCCAGAGATCTACTCCGAGATGATCGACCGCGCAAAGACGGGCGGCTTTGCATTCCCTGCCGTCAACGTCACCTCTTCGCAGACGCTGAACGCGGCCCTGCGCGGCTTCGCCGAGGCAGAGTCCGATGGCATTGTCCAGGTGTCCACCGGTGGCGCTGCCTACTGGTCCGGCGCCTCCACGAAGGACATGGTGGCCGGTTCGCTGGGCTTCGCCGCGTTCGCACGCGAAGTGGCCAAGAACTACAACGTCAACATCGCCCTGCACACGGACCACTGCCCCAAGGACAAGCTGGACGGCTTTGTCCTTCCGCTGCTGGCAGCTTCCGAGGCTGAGGTCAAGGCCGGCCGGAACCCGATCTTCAACTCCCACATGTGGGATGGTTCGCACGAGCCGCTCAACGAGAACCTGAGCACTGCCCGCGAACTGCTGGCGCGCACCGCTGCCGCGAAGATGATCCTGGAAGTTGAAATCGGCATCGTCGGCGGCGAGGAAGACGGCGTCGAAAACGCCATCAACGACAAGCTGTACACCACGGTCGAGGACGCCCTGGCCACCATCGAAGCCCTCGGCGCCGGGGAGAACGGCCGCTACATCACCGCCCTGACCTTCGGCAACGTCCACGGCGTGTACAAGCCCGGTGGCGTGAAGCTGCGCCCGGAGATCCTCAAGGACATCCAGGCCCAGGTCGGTGCCAAGATTGGCAAGGACAGCCCGTTCGACCTCGTCTTCCACGGTGGCTCCGGTTCCTCTGACCAGGAGATCGCCGACGCCGTTTCCTATGGCGTGATCAAGATGAACATCGACACCGACACGCAGTACGCCTACACGCGTCCGGTGGTGGACCACATGTTCAAGAACTACGACGGCGTGCTGAAGGTCGACGGCGAAGTTGGCAACAAGAAGCTCTACGATCCCCGCGTCTGGGGCGCCTCCGCCGAAGCCGGCCTGGCTGCCCGCGTGGTCGAAGCAACCAAGCAGCTCGGCTCGGCCGGAAAGACGTTCTAGGAATGTCCGATGAGTTCCGCAAGAACCTGATGGGTCCTGAGCCCACGCTCCTGCCTGCCGAGACAGAGGTCTACGCACAGCTGGACGCGGGACAGGAAGCGCTGGACCTCGTGGCCAAGCACCCTACGTCGTCGCTGTTGTGGGCTGTACTGGCGGAGGAGGCGTGGGCCGAAGGGCGCACCATCGATTCGTACGCCTACTCCCGCGTTGGCTACCACCGCGGGCTGGATTCGCTGCGCCGCAACGGCTGGCGCGGCGTGGGTCCGATCCCGTGGGAGCACGAGCCCAACCAGGGCTTCCTGCGTGCGCTCTACTCGCTGGGACGGGCGTCTTCAGCCATAGGTGAGGCGGACGAGCCGGAACGGATCGAGAAGTTCCTGAACGACTCGGATCCGGCAGCGAAGGCTGCCATCGAAGGCAAATAACAAGCAGTTAATGTTCGACGGCGGGCGGTCACCTTTCAGAAGAAGGTGGCCGCCCGCCGTCGTACAGCCGGTTGGGAGCAGCGTGTGCCTAGGCTTTTGCCAGGCCCGTGCGTGCCATGGCGTCCGTGTAGGCCACGCGCATTTCCTCAAGGTACTGTTCCTGCCGTGCGGGCGTGCCGGCGAAGGCGCGGCCACTCAGGGAGCGGACCTTGTAGGTCTTGAGTCCGCGGCGCCAGATCATGGGCACCTCGGTCTTGAGCAGCAGGTTGGCCAGGCGGTTGGCTTCGGTTCCGTGTGCCACGATGACCGAGGCGCGGGGGACCAGGGCAAGGAATTTGAGCAGCGGCTTGAGCCCTGCGGAAATCTGGTCAGGGGTGAACTTGCCGTTGACCTCGCCGGGAGTGTGCCACGGGTGGACGTTCCACGGCATCACGAACTCCGGACGCAGGCCCAGCTTCCACTGGATCCCCAGCATGCGGGTGGCGGCGTCGTCGTCGCCGGCGGTGATAAAGCCGGACTTATCCGCTTCCCCGATGTTCGAGTACAGGCTGATGATGCGGCACTCGTCCACATCGTGCATCGGATCAACGTAAGGGACTTCGGTGTGGGGCTTAACGCTCTGCAGGGAATCGCACAGCTCGTTGACGGCGGCAACGTTGGGTTCGTAACGGCGGCTCAGAAGCTGCTCACGGAAAGATTCAGGTGCCAGGGCTGTCATGTAGTGCTATGTCTCCTGCGGGGCTCGGTGCTGCTGCCAATCCGGAAAATGGGCGCACTGGAGCACGCCGCAGATCCGGGATGGTTAGAAATGTGTGTGGACCGATTCCTGGTCGGTCTCTATCAGTCTAGCAAGCCCTGCGAAACGAAACGCCGGTGGGTCCTCCGGCAAATAGTGCTGGCGGACCCACCGGCGGGGTATAAGCGATCTGGTGGCGTGTCCCTTCATGCCGGCGGCGCGCGCTGACAAGGGATAATCGGGCCCCATCGGCTAAACTTGGGTGGTAAGAGCCCCGGAACTCTTGCATTGCCAGGCCGCACGTCGGGATGGCAACGCTGGTCCATTCGGGGCATTCTCATGAACGGCGCCGCACCAGCCTGCCACTTCGGTGGACGGACCGGCCGGCCCGAACGAATGGGGGAGGATCCCATGCCAGCAATCGTGATCGTAGGAGCCCAATGGGGCGACGAAGGAAAAGGCAAGGCCACTGACCTTTTGGGCGGCCGGGTCGACTACGTCGTTAAGCCGAACGGCGGCAACAACGCCGGGCACACCGTCGTCGTAGGCGGTGAGAAGTATGAGCTCAAGCTCCTTCCTGCCGGCATCCTTAGCCCCAACGCGGTCCCGATCATCGGCAACGGCTGCGTGGTGAACCTTGAGGCCCTGTTCCAGGAAATCGACGGACTCCAGGCCCGCGGCGCGGACACCTCCAAGCTCCGCGTTTCGGCCAACGCACACCTCGTCGCTCCCTACCACCAGGTGCTGGACAAGGTGACCGAGCGTTTCCTTGGCAGCCGCGCTATTGGCACCACCGGCCGCGGCATCGGCCCCGCCTACATGGACAAGGTGGCCCGCCTGGGCATCCGTGTCCAGGACGTTTTTGACGAATCGATCCTCCGCCAGAAGGTGGAAGGGTCCCTGCGCCAGAAGAACGATCTCCTGGTCAAGATCTACAACCGCCGCTCAGTTGTAGTGGAGGAGATCGTGGAGTACTTCCTGTCCTTCGCCGAGCGCCTCCGCCCGCTGATGATCGACAGCACGCTGGTCCTTAACAACGCCCTGGATGAGGGCAAGGTGGTCCTGATGGAGGGCGGCCAGGCAACCTTCCTGGACGTTGACCACGGCACCTACCCGTTCGTCACCTCCTCGAACCCCACGGCTGGTGGTGCTTCGGTGGGCTCCGGTATCGGACCCACCCGCATCTCCCGTTCCATCGGCATCATCAAGGCCTACACCACCCGCGTTGGTGCCGGCCCGTTCCCCACCGAATTGTTCGATGAGATGGGTATGTACCTGCAGAAGACCGGCGGTGAGTTCGGCGTCAACACTGGCCGCCCCCGCCGCTGCGGCTGGTACGACGCCGTCCTGGCGCGCCACGCCTCGCGCGTCAACGGCTTCACGGACTACTTCGTCACCAAACTGGACGTCCTGACCGGCATCGAACAGATCCCGGTGTGCGTGGCTTATGACGTCGACGGCGTCCGCCACGACGAAATGCCCATGACGCAGACGGAATTCCACCACGCCGTGCCCATCTTCGAGTACTTCGAGGGCTGGACCGAGGACATCACCGGCGCACGTACCCTGGCGGACCTGCCGGAGAACGCCCGCAATTACGTGCTGGCCCTGGAGAAGCTGTCCGGAACGCGTTTCTCGGCGATCGGTGTCGGCCCGGACCGGGACCAGACGATCGTGGTCAACGACCTCATCAACGACTAGCTTTTACTGAATTACGACGGCGGCGGGTCACCCTTGGTTCCAATGGAACCTGAGGGTGGCACGCCGCTTTGTCTTGCGCAGCGGTCAACCGCCTGCCGGGCTGTAAACCTCAGCGCTCTTCGGGGCGCCCACGGAACCGCGGCGAATCAGGCTCGCGGTCAGGGGCGGGCTCTCAGGGGAGGGTTTCCTGCCCTCAATTTGCCGGATCAACGCGGTTGCCGCGGCTTTCCCCATGTCGTACACAGGCTGGGCAATGACTGTGAGCGGGGGAGTGGTCAGGCGGGTCCACGCAAAATCGTCATACATCAGCAGCGAAACATCCCCAGGGATGGAGAGGCCTGATTCCTGGATAGCCTCCACAACGCTCAAAGCGATGAGGCCGTCCGAGGCGATGATGGCCGTGGCTGCGTCCGGACCCGCAAGCAGGTCCTTGGTAATACTCCTGATGGATTCCGCACCGCCTGCGTTGAGCCGGACCAGGTCCACGGGCTGGGACAGGCCCTCTTCTTCGAACGCACGACGGATGCCCTCCAGCCGGTCCGAGATTTGCGAGGAGTCCAACACCATTCCGGGCACGTAGGGCCCATCGGTCCTGACTGTCGAGACGAATGCGATGCGGCGGTGCCCTGCCTCAATGAGGTACTTCGTGGACTCGAAGGAGATAGCGGCCATGTCCACGGCAAAGGTTTCAGCGTCCAAGCCCTCAGCAGCGCGGTCCAGCAGAACCAGCGGGCGGCCGGAGTCCCGCACCCGCTGCAAATGCTGGCTCTCCACTGACGAGGCCGGCGCCACGATCAGGCCGTCCACGCGCTTGTCCAACAGTACTTGGACGGCCTCGACCTCCGCAGCCCTCTCCTCGTCGGTGTTGATCAGGATGACGTTGTAGCCGCCCTTCTTTGCGGCGTCGGTGATGCCCCTCGTAGCCAGGCCGAAGTGGGGGTTTTCGATATCACCCACCACCACCCCTATGGTGTTCGATTTCCCCGTATTCATGCTCCGGGCAAGCTCGTTGGGGCGATAGGACAATTCCTCGGCGGCGGCCAGGACCCGCTCGCGGACATCATCGCTGACTGCCCCGTAGTTACCGAGTGCGCGTGCGGCCTGGGCTTTGGATACGTTGGCCGCTTTGGCGACGTCGGCGACGGTGATGTCCCGACGCCTTGAACCAGTGGTGCTCATTGAGGCCTTTCGGAAGGGGGCTTGACGGCCCGTGTGGCTTGGGTTACATTTTTTACAACCCACTGTGAGTCCGGTCTCAATCGTAGCCGGTGAGACCGGACTCAGCAAGGGAATTACCCAAAGGCCTTAAGCCTCCTTCTGATTGGACAACTGCTGTGACTAAAGGACTGAACTACCGCCGCGGGGGGATCGTTGCCGCCGCCGTTGCGGCCCTCTTTGCATTTTCGGGCTGCGCCGGATCAACCCCGGCCTCCACAGGCCCGAGCGAAGAAAACCCCTACGGGCTGATTCAGCCCGGTACTATCCGGGTCGCCAGCCTGGGCGACTCGAAGCCGTACACCTTCGCCGACGCAAGCGGGAACTTCACCGGCTTTGACGTTGAACTCTTCAAGGATGTGGCTCACCGGGCAGGCGTTGACAATGTGGTCTTCACCGGTCAGGACTTCTCCGGCCTGCTTGCCGCGGTCGCCAACGGCCAGTTCGACGTTGGTGTGGCTGCTATTGGCATCACTGACAAGCGCAAGGAAACTGTCGATTTCTCTGACGGCTACCTCGCCGGTTACCTGACCGTCATCACCACCAAGGACTCCGGCATCAAAGATGCAGATGGCCTCGCTGGAAAGCGGCTCGGGGTAGTACAGGGAACACTCCAGGAAGCCTACGCAGTGAAGAACTTCACCTCCGCCAGCCTGGTTCGCTTCCCGGACAACAACACCGCCATCGCCGCCGTGAACAGCGGAACGGTGGACGCCCACTTCCTGGACTACGAGGCCGCAAAGGCTTACCAGGAGCAGCACGGCCTGGTCAGCGCCGCGGACATCCCCTCCTTCGACGCTCCGGCCGGTTTTGCCATCGCGAAGGACAAGCCGGCCTTCAAGGAGGCACTGAACGAGGGACTCGCAGAAGCTATGGAGGACGGCACCTGGAAGAAGCTTTACCAGAAGTGGTTCCCGGGATCTCCGATGCCCGAGCAGTACCTGCCCAAAGCAGAACAGACTGCTACTCCTGCCCCGAGCAAGTAGCCACAACACGCTGGCCGGACCGCCGGACTCATGGTCCGGCCGCCACCCACCGGGCGGACCGTAGTTCGCGGTCCGCCCGGGACTCACAAGCTAACTACGTCTGAGAGCAACCATGGACTGGCTTAACACCATCATCCGCACGTTTTTCGACTTCGGCGCAATGGCCGAAGTCCTGCCCCAACTCCTCGGTGTGGGGCTACTCAACACGCTCATCATCTCCATCGCCGCCACCGTCATCGGGCTGGTCCTTGGAATGATCGTCGCAGTCATGGGCATCTCACCGTCCAAATGGCTCCGGATCCCAGCCCGGATATATACGGATCTCTTCCGCGGCCTTCCGGCAATCCTTACAATCCTGCTGATCGGTCAGGGCTTCGCACGCTTCAGCCAGTCAATCTTTGGTCCTTCGCCGTACCCACTGGGAATCATTGCCTTGAGCCTGATCGCCAGCGCGTACATCGGCGAAATCTTCCGCGCCGGGATCCAAAGTGTGGACAAGGGCCAAGGTGAGGCCTGCCGCGCGCTGGGCATGAGTTACGCAAAGTCCATGGCGTTGGTAGTAGTTCCGCAGGGCATCCGACGTGTCCTGCCTGCCCTCGTAAACCAATTCATCGCCATCGTCAAGGATTCGTCCCTCGTCTACTTCCTAGGCTTACTTGTCAGCGAACGTGAGCTCTTCCGCGTGGGCCAGGACGCCGCCGTGTTGTCCGGAAACCTTTCCCCGCTGGTCCTGGCCGGCATCTTCTACCTTGTGATCACGGTCCCGCTGACACACCTGGTCAATTACTTCGACAACAGGTTCAGGACCGGTCGCCGCCGCCCGGCTGCCCCCAGCAGCGGCTTGAAAGAAGTCAAAGAACTCGACGCGGCCTCGCCGCTGATCACCGGGAGCAACACATGAGCCTCGCATCCAACACCGCAAACCCTGCCGCGTCCTCGAGCCACACCTTTCACGGCTCCAGCCTTGAACTGAAGAGCCTCACAATGGCCTACGGGGACATCGAAGTGCTCCGCAACGTCAGCCTCACCGTGGCCCCCGGTACCACAACGTGCATCATCGGGCCGTCCGGTTCGGGCAAGTCGACCCTGCTCCGCGGCGTCAACCGGCTCCACGAACCAAAGAGCGGCGACGTGCTTCTGGCCGGCGAAAGCGCCCTTAAGGTCAAACCGGACCTGCTGCGCGCCCGCATTGGCATGGTCTTCCAGCATTTCAACCTCTTCCCGGACCACACTGCCCTCGAAAACGTGGCCTTGGCCCTGTGGAGTGTCAAGGGAATGTCCAAGGCCGACGCGAGGGAGCGGGCCCGCCGCAGCCTCGCCGAAGTGGGTCTTGCTGAGCGGGCCGATCACCGCCCACGGGACCTCTCCGGCGGCCAGCAGCAGCGCGTCGCCATCGCGCGGGCCCTTGCCATGGAACCTGAGGTGATGCTGTTCGACGAAGCCACCAGCGCACTGGACCCTGAGCTGGTCAAGGGCGTGCTGAATCTCATGGCCGGGCTCGGAAAACGGGGCATGACCATGCTGGTGGTCACCCACGAGATGGGTTTCGCCCGAAAGGTGGCCGACCAAGTGGTCTTCATGGACGAAGGCGAAGTGGTGGAGGTTGGCACGCCGGCCGAACTTTTCGACAACCCACGCAGCGGACGACTGCAGCGGTTCCTTTCGGAAGTCCTGTGATGGGTAAGGTAACCGCGGCCCCACTCCGGACCGCCGTCGTTGGTTTCGGTGTCTCCGGCAAGATCTTCCACGCGCCGTTGATCGCCGCGGACCCGAATTACTCGCTGGACGTCATCGTGACGGCAAACCCGGCGCGTGCCGCCGAGGCCGCCCGGCTCTACCCGCAGGCACGAATCGTGCCCTCCCCGGAGGCGCTGTTCTCCCAGGCTTGGGACCTGGACCTGGTGGTGCTCGGCACGCCGCCGCTCACGCACCTGGAACTGGGCGCCACGGCCATCGCTTGTGGACTCAACGTTGTTGTGGACAAGCCTTTCGTCATCACAGTCGCCCACGGTGAGGAGCTAATTGCCAGGGCGTCCGACGCCGGTGTGCAGCTGACGGTTTTCCAGAACCGCCGATGGGACGCTGACTTCTTGACGCTCCGGAAGTTGCTGCAGGAAGGAGCCCTCGGGGAGGTGCACACCTTCGAGTCACGCTTTGAATGGTGGCGGCCGGAAGGCTTCGGTAACTGGCGTGATTCATCCACGCTGGCCGAGGGCGGCGGAATCCTCCATGACCTCGGCGCCCACCTGATCGACCAAGCCATCCAACTCTTCGGGCCCGTGGAGGTGAGCTACGGGGAGACGGCGAACAACGGCCACTGTCCGCAAGCTGCCGAGACCGAGGCCTTCGTGTCGCTACTGCATGAATCGGGCGTCAGGTCCCGTTTGTGGATGAACGGCCTGGCCGCCCAGTCAGGACCCCGGTTTCATCTCCTCGGTTCGAAGGCCGGTTACACGAAGTGGGGCTTGGACAGCCAGGAACCGGCGCTCGCAGCCGGCATCACGCCGTCGGATCCTGCCTATGGCGTGGATCCCCAGGGGTCTTGGGGGCTTCTGGGAGTGGACGGCACAGCCGTCCCCGTTCCGGCGGAAAAGGGTCATTATCCGCGCTTCTATACCGAACTCGCAGCTTCCCTTCGGGGCGAAGGGCAAACTCCCGTGAACCCCGCCGAAGCGCTGGAAACCCTCAAAATCATCGAAAGTATTCACGCCTTCGCGTAAGCAAGGCGCGTCGTAAGGATCCGGAAACTAAAGAAAGGGAGAACTATGTCCTCCAGCGCCACCAAACAGGTCGCCATCATCGGAGGCGGCATCATGGGCGTCTCCACCGCCGTCCACCTTCTCCGCCAAGGCGCCTCCGTGACGCTGTTGACTGAGCAAGGTCTGGCCAGTGAAGCCACGGGCCGGTCACTTTCATGGCTCAACTCAGCCGGCGAACGGTCCACCCCCTATCACCAGCTGCGCGTTGCCGGCGTGGACAGGTACCGGACACTCTTCGCCGCCGACCCCCGCCGAGACTGGCTCCAGTTCGGCGGAGGACTTATGTGGAACGCCGCCGGGCAGGTCGAGGTCACGGAAGCCCGCCACGCCTACGAGCAGTCAATCGGCTACGATTCCAAGCTGCTCGCGCCTGGGGAGATCGAGACGGTCACGCCTGGCATCGACGCCAGCGCTGTTCCGGAGAAGGCAATCTTCAACCCTGGTGAGGGCTGGGTGAGCCTGCCGGACCTGGTGAACTTCCTGATGGAGGAATTCCACGCCCTTGGCGGCCAGCTAGTGCTCAATGCGGGCAAAGCCTCGGTGATGGTCGACGGCGGCCGGGCCACCGGCGTCGAAACTGCTGCCGGTGAGACGTATGGAGCAGACGCGGTTCTGGTTGCCTGCGGTGCCGCGACACCCGCCGTCGTGAAACCCCTCGGCGTAGAGATTCCCAACGGCTCCCCGGTCTCCATGCTCGTAATCACCAAGCCGGTGGAACACCAGGTAACAACGGTGATGAACACACCGCGGGCGGCCGTGCGTCCCAACCCGGGCAACACCTTCGCCCTGGATCATGACTGGTACGAAGACCGCATCACCGAGCATGCCGACGGCTCCTTCAGCATCCCGGACGAAGTGGTCCAGGAACTTGCTGACGAATCATCCAAACTGATCGCCGGCAATCCCGAACTCAAGCCTGCGTCCTGGAAGATCGGTTACAAGCCCATCCCGGGCGACGGCGAACCCGTCTTTGGCGAACTTGGCCAGGTGCCCGGCTGCTTCGTCGCCTTCACGCACTCAGGTGCCACACTGGGGCTTATCGCAGGCGAACTGCTCGCCTGGGAAATCATGACGGGAAACAAGCACCCGATGCTGGCCACGTTCCGTCCTGGCAGGTTCTCCCAGCGCTGACGCATTCAGGGGTACGACGACGGCGGGTCACCCTTGGTTCCAATGGAACCTGGGGGTGGCCCGCCGCTTTGTCTTGCCCGGAGTTGAACGCAATTTACAAAGGGTTAACCCGGCCGGTCTTGTGAGGCTGCCGACGCTGCCGAGAGACTTGATGTACAAGCTGAACAGATCAACAGATCGTTCGACCATACCCGTGGGAGCCCCTCGCAGCGATGCGTCCGGACGTTCGGTGGCGAAGACGTTGCCGGGCCGAACCCCACAAACCGGAAGGATTCACCATGGCCGGGAAGTTCGAAGTTTTCTTGGATTCAGAGTCACGATTCAGGTTCCGCCTCAAGGCGCCGGACGGTGCTGTGATGGCTGTGTCCGAAGCTTTTGAGGATAAGGCCGCAGTCGCCGCCGGGATTGCCGCCGTGCGCGAGTGCGCCGGAACCGGGTTGGTGACCGATCTCTGTTCGGCCACCAACGTTGTCCAGGCGGCCCCCGGGGTGGTCCCTGCCAAGGTCCAGCCGAACTGTGATGACCAGCGCGTGCCCGCAAACCGGGTGCACTCCTTCGTCAATGCCAAGGGATCGTACCGGCCGGCAACTTCGCCGCATTGGACCGGAGCAGCCTAGGGAACCGATGGCACGAAAGACACAAAAATGTTTTTTGCCAGCGCGTAACCTTTGCAGGGCCTGCAGCGATTACCTTTATGAAGCGCCGGGCTGGAACCTGTCCCCCATCATGTTCCAGCCCGGCTCTTTTCTGCTTCGGCAGGTCGAACGGGTGGCAAGCTGGCGATACCGAGGATGGACACACAGTCTCGGCGGCCTGGGTTACTGCGGGGTAAAGTTAGTCGGGCAAGGGCATTCTGCGAAAGCGTCACACGCCCTAGACTGAGCAAGCAAAGTCCCCTCCACCGAAAGCCTACGTCCGTGACCGATGCGCTGACTGACGACGTGTTGCGGGCTAATGCCCGCGATTCGGAATTCTTCAGCCTCGTGTACCGAACTTATGCGTCACAGGTCCTGGGCTATCTCACAGCCCGCGGTGTTGAAGATCCGGAGGCTGTTATGCAGGACGTCTTCCTCGCGGTCCTTCCCCGGCTGGAGACCGTCAGCGGCGGTGTGCAAGGCCTGCGCACGTTCATCTTCTCCGTAGCCCACGCCCGGATGGTGGACGACCACCGTCGGCAAAGCCGCGCCCCCGCAAAGCTGCCGTTCGATGCCGAACTGGACCTGCGCGAGGAATCATCTGCTGAGGCCGAAGCCCTCGAAAGGGTCTCGCCGTCGGAAGTCCTGGGCCTCCTGCAGGGCCTGCTTGATGAGCAGAAAGAGGTGCTTACGCTGCGCATCATTGGCGGCCTGACAGTCGACCAGGTCGCTGCTGTCATGGGGAAGAGCCCGGGGGCCGTTAAACAGCTCCAGCGAAGGGCCTTGAACAGGCTCCGCGAGGAAACCTCAGTGAAAGAATACGTGGCGCCATGACTTCTCAAGCCAGCCGTCTGCTGGACACCGTGGATGAAATGCTCCTCGACGCCGGCCAGGCGCAGGACACCAACCTGCGTGCCGCGCTGTTGTCCCTGGGAAGCCTCGCTTCCATGCCGGCTCCTCCTCCCAACGCACAGCTTGCCGCCCTGTTGGGCTCCCGCCCGGATGAGCTGTCCTGGCGTCGCAGGCTGCGCCGGCACCGGACCACGATCGTCAGCCTGGCCGTCGTTGCCGGGATGGGACTCGGCGTCACGGGGGTGGCCGCCAGTGCGTCCGGGCCCGCCGAGAAGTCCAGCGTGTCCGTCCAGCACCTCCTGGAGGATTGGGCGCCCTCGTGGAGCCTGCCGGAACTTCCCTTGGCCGCCCCCGGCGCTGGGCTCGTCACGAAACCGGAACTGGAACCGGAACAGACGGCGCCGGCAGGTCAGGACGCCGCGGCGGATTCCGGTGGGCCCGGCAGACACCAGGAGTTCCCGGCGAGCAATGTTCCGGACCAGGCGGCCGTTCCAGGGAAGTCTCCTGGGGCGCCTGGAAAAACAGGCTCAGCCGACGGCGGCGCTGACGCCCGCCATAAGCCTGCTACCGCACCGGCAGGCACGGAATCGTCAGGCACGGGGCCAGCGGCCGCGGAGCCAAAGATTCCGGGGCAACCCGGGACCCTGCCGGACGCTACTGAAGCCGCGGCCACCACTGAGGAAGCTGCCCGGCAGGCGCTGGAGAAATCAGCGAAGCTAATGTCCGGCGTCGTGCCCGAAAAGGCCGTGGCCGGAGAGCCGGGCGAGGAATCGGCGAGGAAGTCGGGGATCCCCACGAAAGCGGACCCGGGCGCCAAGTGGCTGAAGAAGTTCAACCGCTAGCCCCCACGCTCCGTGGCCGAGTCCGTCATTCATTTCTTCGGAACAAGGCCTTTGCGTCTGCGGCGTAGGCTTGCCTCATGGGCCACACCAACGATCCTGCAGTTATTGAACGCCTAATGCGAAACAAAGGGCGGTGGGCCATTGTGGGCCTGACCACCAATGAGTGGCGGGCTGCCTACGATACGTCGCTGTTTATCCGGGACGGGCTCGGCATGGAGATCATCCCCGTGAACCTGCCCGGAGATGCTGTGCACGGCGAACCCGGCTACCGCACCCTGCGCGACATTCCGCCGGAAAAGCAGCCTATCGACGTCGTTGACTGCTTTGTGAATTCACAGAAGGTCGGTGCCGTGGTGGACGAGGCGATTGCCGTTGGCGCCAAGGCGGTGTGGCTGCAGCTGGGTGTCATTGACGAAGCCGCGGCGGAACGCGCCAAGGCGGCCGGCCTGGACGTGGTCATGAACGTTTGCCCCGCCCAACAAGCATGGAAGTACAACCTCTGACCCTGCCCGGGGCGGTCAGCTCTTGATCAGGTCCGGATAGTGCCGCTTGGTAACGTCCGGATGGGCGCGCATCCTGCCTTTGAGCATGTTCATGCCGAACGATGCGAGCATCGGGTTGGACGGGTCATCCGAAATTCCGCGGGCCTGAGCCTTCAGCTCCGGCGGCAGGGAAACGGGATCGATCACAGCATCCAACCGAGGCGACCAGAAGAACGGCACTGAATAACGGTCGACGCCGGGCGGCGGGGCCTGCACCCGGTGGATCGTTGCTGCGAGATAGCCCTCAGTGGCTACTTCCAGCATTTCGCCCAGGTTCACCACAAGTGCGCCCGGGAGGGGGTGCACGGGTGCCCACTCGGTTGCGCCGGGCGGCAGGACTTCCAGACCGCCCACGCTGTCCTGCAGGAGGAGGGTTACGAACCCGTAGTCAGCGTGCGAGCCCACTCCCTGGTCACCGGCCGCTTCCACCACACCGCCCACATAGTGCACCAGCTTCCCCATCCACGCTGGTGTGCCTGCGAACGGTTCGTCGAAGTAGTCTTCCGGCAACCTGAGCGAAACGGCGATGGCGCGCAGCAGTTCCATGCCAACCTCGGACATCAAAGCGGCCCACGCCATCGCGGCCGGTTCCAGTTCCGGCAAGGCCTCTGTAGGCCACATGTTGTGTCCCTGGAGCAGCCAGTAGGGCTGGTCCGCCGGATAGTCCGGGACGGGTTCGCGGTCCGGGGAGTAGTCGATCTGTTCGCGGGCATCGGCACGGCCCTGGGTGACCTCTGTGCCCATCCGCGTGTAGCCACGGAAATGCGGTGAGAGCCGGTTATCCAGCTTCATCCGTTCCTCCAGGGGGAGAGCGAAAAAGCGTTGGATCAGCTGAAGCAACTCCTCGGCCTGGCCCGGCGAGGCGCCATAGCCGGTGAGCTGGAAGAAGCCAACGTTGTGCGTGGCGTTCCGCAGCTCTTCGATAAATTCCGGACTAAAGGGACCGTAGGGTTGGCGTGCGGCGCTCAGGTCCAGAACAGGGATGGTCGCCTGGTCATGTGACATGCTCGCAGACTAGCACCGGGGGCGGCCGCTTTGTAGGCTCACTGGATGGACCAAGCTGAACTCCGTGAAATCTGCCTGTCATTCCCTGGTTCGTACGAGGACTTCCCGTTCGGACCCGAAACCTCGGTGTTTAAGGTCCGGGCGCACGTTTCCGGCGGTGCCCGGCACGAGGCCAAGATGTTTGCGGCGTCCGCGATGGACCCGGACGACTGGTCCGTAAGCCTCAAATGTGAGCCCGCCCTGGCACAGCAGCTGCGCGCCGCCCATCCGGAAATCACGGGCGCGTGGCACATGAACAAGAACCATTGGAACGGCGTGCGCCTGGATGGGGCCCTCCCGGACGCCATGGTCCGGGACATGGTGGAGGATTCCTACGATCTGGTGGTGGCGTCACTGAGCCGCAAGCAACAGGAGCAGCTGGGATGGGCGCGGTTGACCGGGTCCCAGGGTTCATCCGTTGACTAAGAAGCGGCTGGCCGCAGGCAGGCTTGATTACCCCGGTGTCGGCGCCACAGAAAATGGCCGTCCACCGGCGGGGTACCCCTGCCTGGTCTCCCAGGCCTACCTTGGCGACGGTCTGGCAGTCTACCGCCGGGTGGCGCAGGGAATCCTGACTTGGGAGCTCCAGCGCCGGTCAGGGCTGCGCGTCCGGGCCGAATCCGACGTCGTCAAGCCCGGCACACGCGTGGTGAGCGGGTTCGGCCTCGGGCCTTTCCGCATCAACGCCCCCTGCGAAGTGGTATGGGTCAGGCGGCCGGTGCCGGGCGACGGCCCGCAGTCTGCGGGCTTCGGTTACGGAACGCTGCCCGGACATCCGGCGCGCGGCGAAGAGGCTTTTGAGGTGGAGATTGACGACACAGGGCAGGTGTTCCTGAAGATCACCGCTTTCAGTACGCCTTCCAACTGGTTCTACCGCACCGGTGGTTTGGTGACCCGGGCGGCGCAGAGGCACATCACTTCCCGATACATTGAAGGGGCACGCCAACTCGCCGCAGGTGAAAGCTGATCAGGAGAAGGTACATGCTGGACCAAGAGACCCTTGACCGACTATGGAAAATTCAGGATCCCGGGCTGTCCGAGCAGCGCTTCAGGGACGCCCTTGCCGATCCCGCCTACGACGCCGACGAAAAGGCCGAACTCGCCACGCAGTTGGGTCGGGCCATCGGCCTGCAAGGACGCTACGAGGAGGCCGATGCGTTGCTGGACTCGGTGGACGGAGACGAGCCCACGGTGGGCGTGCGGATCCTGCTGGAGCGCGGACGCATCCTGAACGCCAGCGGTCACGCCGCCATGGCCGTGCCCCTGTTTGAGCAGGCAGCGGAGCTGGGTGACCACCTGGGCGAGGAGTACCTCGCTGTGGATGCGTTGCATATGCTCGCGATCGCAGACGCAGCGCATGCCGAGCTCTGGACCAAGAGCGCCCTCGAATACGCCTCCACTGCCCACGACCCCCGCACCCGGCGCTGGATGGTGGCGCTGCACAACAACCTGGGCTGGGCCCTGCACGGCGCCGGCCGGTTCACTGAGGCGCTCGTGGAGTTCCAGTTGGCCGAACAATGGGCCGAACGGACCGGAACACCGGCGCAGCAGCAGTCTGCGCGCCAAGGGATCGAAGCCTGCGAGCTCGCACTGGCTGCAGGCTGAGCAGGCACTTTCGGCCCCTCAAAACGGCAAGGGGGCTCAGGGGGAGTAATCGATACGATTGGTTCATGTGGATCGGCTGGATTGAATTCGACATCCTCCTGGGCGATGTCCAGAGCCTGAAGGAAAAACGCTCCCTCATCAGGCCGCTGCTGGCCGAGCTCAAGCGGCGCTTCGAAGTGTCAGTTGCCGAGGTGGGGGACCACGAGCAGTACCGGCGCTCGCAGGTAGGTGTTGGCCTGGTGGCAGCAGACCGGGCGCACCTCGTGGAGGTCCTCACCGCCGTCGAACGCTTTGTGGCCTATCGTCCGGAACTTGAACTCCTCAGCGCCCGGCAGAGGGAACTCCACAGCGAGGACTAATTCCCCCGATCGGTTGCTCCATAAGCGCCCTTTTAACCCCTCAAAACGGCGCTTACGGAGCAATCGATGGAGGTTGTGGATAACTTCTGCGGCGGACCGCAGCATTCTGGTCTGATGAATCGATGAAGACCCCGCGCCTGCTACCCGACGAACTCCGGGGACGTCCGTTCACAGTCGCCGACGCGGCGCGCGCCGGGGTCTCGGACAAGCGGTTGCGGCACCGAACTCTGCATCGTCTGGGCAGGGGGATCCTGTCGGAAAGCCCGACGGCGGACCTCCCCTTGAGCATCAGGGTGCGGCCTTTCATCGAGGTCAACGTCCGATGCGCCGCATCGCACCTCACTGCGGCGGAACTGCTCGTGCTGCCGCGCCGCCAGCAGAAGGGAAAGCCGGATATGTTTCATGTCATCAGGCCCGAGGGAGAGGCCCACCTGAATCGGCCGCACGTCATTGTGCACCGAATGAAGCTTTTTAGCGACGAGGTCACCACAGTCGACGGGATCCCGGTCACCACTCCGGAGCGGACCTGGCTGGACATGGCGGAAATGCTGACCGTCGACGAGCTTGTGGCCATGGGGGACAGCTGCGTCCGGATGCCACGGCCGGAGTTCGAGGACAGGGACATGCCGCTGTGCAGTCTGGCTGACCTGCAACGGATGATCGATCGGCATAAGGGAAAGCGCGGCCTCCGCAAGGCGAAGGAAGCGATCAAACTGATCCGTGTGGGTTCCGATTCGCCGCAGGAGACACTCCTTCGGCTGGCCATGGTCAGGGCCGGGCTGCCGGAACCGGAATTGAATGTGCCGATCATCGGCGACGACGGTCTGAGGCACCATGACCCGGACCTTTCGTACCGGAAGTACCGGATCGGAATCGAGTACGACGGTGAGCACCACGGCGAGGAGGGGCAGGTCGTCCGGGACATCGCGCGTTCTGAAAGGTACGGGGCGTTGGGCTGGACGGAGGTCCGCATTTCGAAACGGCACATGTTGAACGACGCCAAGCCTGCGATCGCCAAGATCCGCACGGCGTTGGTCCAGGCCGGGTGGCGCAAGGGCCGTTAAGAATCGAATGCTCCCCACCGGCGAGGGGCCCCGCAGCCGCCGTTTTGAGGGTTCAAAAGGGCGGCTACGGAGCAATCGATGGAGGGGCCCCACACCGTGAGGGAGGCGGTGGGGACTAGCCGAAGTACTTCGGCAGGGTGGCCTCGTGCGCTTCGCGGAGCGCGTCAAGCGACATGGTGTCCACGCCGTTGATCTCCAGTGCGTTGCTGTCCGCGTCCACTACGCCGATCCGCACGTGGGCGAAACCGCGGGCGGTGCACATGTCGGTGAACCGGACTTCCTCGGAGCGGGGCACGCCAACCACCGCGCGGCCCTGGGTTTCAGAGAACAGCGCCGTGAAGAGGTCCACGCCGTCGCGGTCCAGGACGTCCTGCAGGGCGATCCGGGCGCCTACGCCGTAGCGCAGTGAGGACTCAACGAGGGCTGCCGCGAGGCCGCCTTCGGAGAGGTCGTGCGCGGAGTCCACCATGCCGTCGCGGGATGCGTTGATCAGGATCTCACCCAGCGCACGCTCGGCGGCGAGGTCAACCTTGGGCGGCAGCCCGCCGAGGTGGCCACGCAGGTTGGCCCACTCGGAGCCGTCCAGCTCCGCTGCAGTCGTACCCAGCAGGTAGATGGCCTGGCCGTCCTCGCGCCAGCCCGACGGCGTGCGGCGGGCGACGTCGTCGAGCTTGCCCAGCACTGCCACCACAGGGGAGGGGTGGATCGGGGTGGTCCCGGTCTGGTTGTACAGCGAGACGTTGCCGCCAGTGACGGGGATGCCCAGCACCATGCAGGCGTCGGACAGGCCGCGGATGGACTCCGCGAGCTGCCACATGACATCCGGGTCCTCGGGGGAGCCGAAGTTCAGGCAGTCGCTGACGGCCATGGGGACAGCGCCGGAGGTGGCCACGTTGCGGTAGGCCTCGGCCAGGGCAAGCTGTGCACCGTGGTACGGGTCCAGGAACGTGTAACGGCCGTTGGCGTCGGTGGCCAGGGCGACGCCAAGGCCGGTTTCTTCGTCCACGCGGACCACGCCTGCATCATCCGGGAACGCCATGGCGGTGTTGCCGCCGACGTAGCGGTCGTACTGGTTGGTGATCCAGTCCTTGCTGCACATGTTCGGCGATGCCACGAGCTCGGTGACTGCGGCTGCCAGTTCTGTTGGAGTGGTGGGGCGGCCAGCATCCTGGACCGACCCGGTGAAGGTGTCGGCCTGGAGGGAGTCCTGCCACTCGGGGCGGGCGAACGGGCGGTCGTACACCGGACCGTCGTGGGCCACGGTGCGCGGGTCGACGTCGACGATGACCTCGCCGTCCCAGGTGATGATCAGGCGGCCGGTGTCAGTCACCTCGCCCAGCCAGGAGTACTCCACGGCCCACTTGTCCATGACCGCTTCGAAGGCGGCGATGTTCTCGGGGGTGACTACGGCCATCATGCGTTCCTGCGACTCGGACATCAGGATCTCGCCCGGAGTCAGCGTGGGGTCGCGCAGCAGGACGGAGGTCAGTTCAACTTCCATGCCGCCGTCGCCGTTGGAGGCGAGTTCCGACGTGGCGCAGGAAATGCCTGCGGCGCCGAGATCCTGGATACCCTCAACGAGGGAACCCTTGAACAGCTCCAGGCAGCACTCGATCAGCACCTTCTCGGCGAACGGGTCACCCACCTGGACAGCGGGGCGCTTGGAGGGCTTGGTGTCGTCGAAAGACTCGGAGGCCAGCACGGAGGCGCCGCCGATGCCGTCGCCGCCGGTGCGTGCACCGAACAGAACCACTTTGTTGCCCTTGCCGGAGGCGTTGGCGAGGCGGATGTCCTCATGGCGCATGACGCCGACTGCCAGCGCGTTCACCAGTGGGTTCCCCTGGTACACGGAGTCGAACACCATTTCGCCGCCGATGTTCGGCAGGCCCAGGGAGTTGCCGTAGCCGCCGATACCGGCGACCGCGCCATGCATGACCCGCGCGGTGTCCGGGTGGTCGATGGCGCCGAACCGCAGCGGGTCCATGACAGCCACCGGGCGGGCGCCCATGGAGATGATGTCGCGGACGATGCCGCCAATGCCGGTTGCGGCACCCTGGTAGGGCTCCACGAACGACGGCGAGTTGTGGGACTCGATCTTGAACGTCACGGCCCAGCCGTCGCCGAGGTTGGTGACGCCGGCGTTTTCGCCGATGCCCACCAGCATGTCCTTCTTCATTTCCTCGGTCACCTTGTCGCCGAACTGGCGCAGGTGGTTCTTGGAAGATTTGTAGGAGCAGTGCTCGCTCCACATGACGGAGTACATGGCCAGTTCGGCGCCGGTCGGACGGCGGCCGAGGACCTTCACGACTTCGTCGAACTCGTTCTGCTTCAGGCCCAGCTCCGCCCAGGGAAGCTCGGTGTCCGGCGTCTTGGCGGCGTTCTCGACGGTGTCGATGTTGAACTTCTTGGTGGTTTCCGTGGTCACTTGGCGCCTCCCACAATCTTGTTCAGGACGGAGGTGAAGAAACCGAGGCCGTCGGTGTCCGAGCCGCCGATGCCATCCAGGGACTCGGGGCCGAAACCGACCTCGACGGCGTGCTCGGGGTGCGGCATGAGGCCCACCACGTTGCCGGCGGCGTTGGAGATGCCGGCGATGTCGCGGCGCGAGCCGTTCGGGTTGAAGCCCACGTAGCGGAACACCACGCGGCCTTCGGCTTCGAGGGCGTCCAGGACTTTCTCGTCCGCGATGTACTGGCCGTCCTGGTTCTTCAGGGGCACGGTGATTTCCTGACCGGCCTCGTAGTCCAGGGTCCAGGCGGTGTTGCTGTTTTCAACCCGCAGGACCTGGTCCCGGCACATGAACTTCAGGTGGTCGTTCTTGATCATGGAGCCGGGCAGCAGGTGCGACTCGGTCAGGATCTGGAAGCCGTTGCAGATGCCCAGTACGGGCAGTTTGGCATCGGAGTTGGCGGCGTCGATGATCTTGGACATCAGCGGCGCGAAGCGGGCAATGGCACCGGCCCGCAGGTAGTCTCCGTAGGAGAATCCGCCGGGAATCACGACGGCGTCAACGTCGGCCAGGGCGGTGTCGGCGTGCCACAGCGGCACTGCGGTGCCGCCTGCCAGCCGGACTGCACGGGCGGCGTCGCGGTCATCGAGGGTGCCGGGGAAGGTGACGACGCCGATCCGGGCACCCGCGAGCCGGGGCTCAGCGGCGACGGCGACTGCCTCGCCGATCAGGGGAAGTTCAGTCATCTCAGGCCTCGACGACCTCGACGTTGACGACGTCTTCGATCACGGGGTTGGACAGCAGGGTCTCGGCTGCTTCGCGGGCCTGGGCCAGGATTGCGTCGGTCACCTCGCCGTCGACGGTCAGTTCAAAGCGCTTGCCCTGGCGGACAGAGCTAAAGCTGGTGAAGCCCAGCCGGGGAAGTGCACCCACGATGGCCTTCCCCTGCGGGTCCAGAATCTCGGGCTTGGGCATGACGTCAACAACGATCCGGGGCATCCGGCAACTCCTGTGCGTGAGCATTGGGTAAGGGCGCAGCGGAGTGGTGCCGTCTCACGCCGTTCCGCTGTGTTGAGGGGACCGTGCTTTTGGGCATGGCCTTTGAACGGTGTGGACGGGCGCTCCGCGAGCTTGCTAGCCCATTCTACCGGGCATAGGGCCGCACTCTGTATTCGGCGGAACGACGGCGGCTCTGGCACTGCGCGCGGACCGTCACTAGGATTGCGGAATGGCTGAGAAATCGAAATCCGTGCTGTTGCCCGTGGTTGCCGTTGCCGTTTTCGCCGGGCTGGGCCGCATGGTCCTGCAGAAGATCAAAGCGGACAGGGCCGCCAGGGAATCCCGGGTGGCGGGCCCCGTCGACGAAAAGACCCGGCAGTGGATCAGCGAGGTCGTCCGGACACCGCGCCAGTAGGCGGTTCCTTGTGTGACACCAGTTTTGCCAGTGGGCGGCTCCTCAGGGGGCCGCCTTTCTTGTGCCCGCCCGAGGACACCGGCCATTGCCATGACAACAAAATTGACAAGTCTAAAAAAGGCATCTGTGGCTTATGTCATATTCGTCTCTCAGTCTGTACTGTTTGAATCGGCTGGTCTCCCCGGGTTACAAGATCTGTAATTACGGTTGTCGTCTTCCAGCTGCCTCGGGCCGGACGCGTGCCGGGCCGTGCCTCGTGAAAGGTGTAGTCGAAACGTGAAATTAACTGGAAAGAGCCCCATGCGGGGCGGGGGGTTCCGGAAAGCGACGGCGTTGGCTGTGGGTTTGCCGCTTCTCCTCTCTTCGATGGCGTTGAGCCCCGCTACCGCGGCGCCCGCCGAACCAAACACCGTAGTTACCCCGAAGACCATCAACCCCAACGACTACCCTGCGGGCCGCTACATCGTGGTGCTCGCCGGGAAACCGGCGGCCACTTACGACGGCGGGACTCTTGGGCTTGCGGCCACGAAACCGCAGAACGGCCGCAAGCTGGACGCTGAACGTCCCGAAGTCCAGCGCTACCAGGCCCACCTCGAAAACCAGCAAGAGTCCGTAGCCGGCGCGGAAAACATCCAGATCAAGCACAAGTACACGGCGGCCATCAATGGGTTCTCGGCCGATCTCACTGCAGAGCAGGCCGTGAAGCTCGCCAAGGACCCCGCCGTGCTGATGGTTGCTCCGGACACAGAGAACGCCCCGGACTACTCCACCACGGACTTCCTCAAACTCAGCGGAGCGAGCGGCCTCTGGAACACCACCTTCGGCGGCCAGGGGAATGCCGGCAAGGGCGTTGTGGTGGGTGTCATCGACTCCGGATATACGCCATCCAACCCGTTCTTTGCCGGCGACGACGTCCAGCCGCTCAACGGCGAGCCCCAGGTAGGCGTCCCCTACCGCACTGCGGACGGCAAAATCGCCATGCTCAAGTCCGACGGCGACACGTTCGTTGGCGAATGCCAGAAGGGCCAGGGATCGGGGGCAACTTTTGACGGCAGGGACTGCAACTCCAAGGTACTCAGCGCCCGCTACTTTGCCGACGACTTCCTGAAGTACGTCGCGCCCCAGAACCGCGCGCCCGAAGAGCTGATTTCTCCAGTGGACGTCGGGAGCCACGGCACCCATACGGCAAGCACGGCGGCAGGCAACGCAAACGTCCACGCCAACCTGGGTGCCACCGACATGGGGATCACCAGCGGCGTGGCACCGGCGGCAAAGGTTTCCGTCTACAAAGTCTGCTGGGAGGATGACAACCCGGACACCGGCGGCTGCTACAGCTCGGCCTCCGTGGCTGCAATCAACCAGGCCATCCTCGACGGCGTGGACGTCCTGAACTACTCCATTTCCGGCAGCACCTCCACCACCACGGATCCCGTTGCGCTGGCCTTCCTCTCCGCAGCCTCGGCCGGAATCTTCGTGGCGGCATCCGCCGGGAACTCCGGACCCACCGCAAGCACCGTGAACCACGGCGCACCCTGGCTGACCACGGTGGCTGCAAGTTCCTTCTCCACGGAGCTGCAGGGAACGGTCGAATTCGAGGACGGAAGCAAGTTCCGCGGTGCCAGCCTGATGGCAGCCCCTGTTCCCGCGAGCAATGTGGTCCTGGCCGCAAATGCTGCGGCCGCCGGGGCATCCAGCCCTGAACTGTGTGCCCCAAACGTACTGGACCCCTCCAAAGTGGCCGGCAAGATCGTGGTCTGCGACCGCGGAGTTGTTGACCGCGTTGCCAAAAGCGCCGAGGTGAAGCGTGCCGGCGGCATCGGGATGATCCTCGTGAACCTGTCCACGTCCTCGGAGGACCTGGACCGCCACTCGGTCCCCACAGTGCATGTGAACCCGCCTGCCACACAGCAGATCAAGGACAAGATCACAGCCAATCCAAGCATCAAGGTTGCCCTCGTGAACAAGGACACCACCGGCCTGCCGGTGGCTCCGCAGCCACAGATTGCAGGGTTCTCCTCGCGCGGCCCGCTGCTTGCCACCGGCTCGGACCTGCTCAAACCTGATGTGGCAGCGCCCGGTGTTGCCGTGCTGGCCGGTGTGTCACCGATCGGCTCGGGCGGCGACCAGTTTGGCATGATGTCCGGAACTTCCATGGCCGCGCCGCACGTCGCCGGCTTTGGCGCGCTGATCCTTGCCAGGAACCCCAACTGGTCTCCGGCCACCGTCAAGTCGGCCATGATGACCACGGCAGGCGAGGTCAAGAACGCCGACGGTAGCCGCAACGGCGACGTTTTTGCCACCGGCGCCGGCCAGGTGGACGTGGCCCGGGTCCTCGATCCCGGCCTGGTCTACGACAACGCCGAGGAGGACTACCTGAAGTTCATCCAGGGAACGGGACTTGACTTGGGCATTCCTGACCTCGGCAGCACTGCG
Organism: Pseudarthrobacter sp. CCNWLW207; assembly: GCF_037203945.1. NCBI lineage: Bacteria > Bacillati > Actinomycetota > Actinomycetes > Micrococcales > Micrococcaceae > Pseudarthrobacter > Pseudarthrobacter sp. CCNWLW207. The sequence goes on from NZ_JBBCBS010000007.1 coordinate 117,121, forward strand.
CCCAGGGACATGAACGTCGCCTCGTTCGCGCTGGGAGCCCTCACTGGCAAGACGGAGGTCACCCGGACGGTTACGGCTTTGACGCCGGGTGTCTACCGGGCCAGGGCCGACGTTCCGGGTATTAAGGTGACCGTTACGCCGTCGATCCTTAGTTTCAGCGCCGCCGGCGAGAAGCGCACGTTCAAGGTGAAGTTTGAGAACACCACTGCGGCCCTGGGGCAGTTCGCCATGGGCAGCCTCGTCTGGCAGGGTGCGGGCAAGAATGTGGCATCCCCCATCGCTGTACGCCCCCAGGCCGTGGTGGCCCCGGCAAACCTCGCGTTCACCTCAGAGGGCGGTACGGGGCAGGGCGGAATCCCCGTTGTTTCCGGCACCAACGCACCCGTGAAGATCACGCTGGACGGCCTATCCAAGGCTGACTCGTCCGCCATCGAACTGGTTCCCGGACCGCTGGCATTGGAAACCGACGAGTCGAACTTCGCCAAGGAGGTCACCGTCCCGGCCGGGTCGCCATTGGCCAAGTTCTCTGTTTACTCAGCGGATGAATCGGCCGACTTCGACATGGTGGTCTTCAACCCGGCGGGACAGGTACTCCTGGCCCAGACGGCCTCCGCCAGCGAGTCCATTTCCGTACCCAATCCGGCGGCCGGCGTGTACACGGTCTTCGTGAACCTCTATGCAAGCCCGAACGGGCAGCCCACCAAGGCTTCGGTGGATGTCGCTGTGCTGGGGGCCAACGTCGGAAACGCAACCGTGACGCCCAACCCGCTGCGGCTGGGCAACGGCCAATCCGGGATGGTGAACCTCCAGTGGAAGGACCTCGCTGAAGGCTCCTACATTGGCCGCGTTACCTTCGCTGGCTCCAGCACGCCCACCTTCGTTTCGGTGGCGGTCACCCCGGGTGGCGCCGTGGTGGTTCCGGACGACGAATCATCCGACGAGCCCGCCGGCGCGGACAAGAAGGACAAGGTCAAGAAGGAAAAGAAGAAGCAGGAGGTCCCGGAGTTCTCCGGCAACCGCAACATGGATCTCTGATCCCCCTGTACCTGATCCACCTGTAAACAACACCAGGGCGCCGCCGGTTCCGATGGAGCCGGCGGCTCTCTGCTGCGGGAGCGATGCAGGCTGGGTTATGTCTCGCCGCGGGAACCCGGGGTCCCGCCGAGGAGCGGTGCCATGACACGCCAGCGGGAAATTTCGCAGCCGTCGGTGCGCCGGAAGGTGACGTTGACCGGCCGGCCGTTGATGGAGCCGGTCACCACGGCAACCTGCGGCCCGCCGTATTGCTGTGTACATAGTTTGGGGGGACCCGGCCGGGGAAAGAAGATGTCCTCGCCGAAGGATTCAACGGCAGCCAGGGCGCCCGCCGGATCAGGCAGGGTACTGCCGCCTGCAACCCTGCCGTCCTGGGCAATCAGCCGGAACTCGTGCTCGGGGGCATCGGTGTCATCCCGGAGCCTGATGGTGAGGTCAAGCCGGCTCATGCCGGGCTCGCCAGGCTGAGCGGAGCAAGTTCCCGCGCAAGGCGTTCACGCAGCTCAGCGGCCTCTGCCGCAAAGGCCCGCTGGTGTTCAACGTAGGCGGCCTTCCCATCCGGGGTTTCGATCGGGATCGCAGGGTAGCCCCACTCCGCGAGGTCGTAGGGTGAGGCCTGCATGTCCATGGCCCTGATCCGCCAGGACAGCTCGAAGCAGTCCATCACCAGTTCACTGGGCAGTGCGGGCAGCAGTTTGTAGGCCCACTTGTAGAGATCCATGTTGGCGTGCAGGCAGCCAGGTTGTTCCATGTCCCGCTGGTTCTCCCGGCTGGGTGCAAGCTCGTTGCGCGGGATGGCGTCCGGTGTGTAGAAACGGAACGCATCAAAATGCGAACAACGGATCCGGTTCTCCTCCACCACCTTGTCCGTCCCCTCCGGTCCGAGCCTCAGCTGAAGGTACTCATGGCGCAGGTCGAATTTGTCCTGGCGGTAGACCATGGCCCACTCGTGCAGCCCGAAACAGCCGAACTGGGCGGGACGGGCTGCTGTTCCTCGAAGAATAATCTCCGCGAAGGCGACGGCTTCACGGCGGTCGGCCAGGAAGGTGCTGCGGTCAAAGGTGACCGCAACAGTTCCCGCCGGCAGTCCGACGGCGGCGAGCTCGCCGTCGTCGAGCGTTCTGTAGTGCTTCCAGCCGCTGCGGTGGGCGGCCGCCTCACCGGCCAGCACGACGCCGGCTCCCGGATGCCAGCGCAGCAGCTGGCCTGGCTTCTGGGTGTAGTAGGTGAACAGGAAGTCCTCAACCGGGTGCTTCCGGCCAGCCGACCGGCGGGCAAGGTAGGGGTCGGAATAACGGCGGACGCGCTGGACGTGCGCGGCTTCGCGGGCCTCGCAGTCCCCGGCCGCCAGGAGGCTAAGCTGCTCCACCGCTGGAGCCCAGGACGGGCTGTGCTGCATTCCAGGCGCTGATTTCGCAGCCGTTGGTCCGGGCAAACGTGGCATCTACGGGGGTATCATCCACAATTCCGGTGACGGTTGCCGTTTGCGGTCCGCCGTACTGTTCAGTGCATGCCTGTGCTGTGTTCTTGGTACTTGGACTCAGGATCGACGGGTTCTCCTTGAGCGCACTGCAGGCCGCCTCGGGGCCGGGGTGCTTGCTCTCGGCCGACGGCACGCCGCCCTGGCACACAAGTGTGTAATTGAGGGCCGCTTCGGTATCCGAAGGCTTGACCATGATGGCCAGCTCCGCGTTTCCTGCCCCGGGCCCGGCCGGGGGCCCGGTCGGCGCCGGCGGTGCAGGCGCGGGAACGGACGTCTCGGTATCCGGGGCGGTTGTGTCCGACGGCGTGGCCGTGCCAGTTGACGTGGGGGACGGGGCTGACGACGTTGCGGACGGGGCTGACGACGTGGGCTGGCCCCCGCCTGCTCCCGCAGAACAGGCCGTCATCAGGCCTGCTGACACTGCCACGGCCACCATTTGGATCAGCAATTTACGCACGCGCCCGGCCTCCTCGGATTGCTCCCATTCTACTGCCGTGCCTTCTACTGCCAGGTCGCTGGCTTACCGCCGGTCGTCCCGGCGGTGGCTGCGATCAACCCCATCATGGCCGCATGCAGCTTGGCGACCTGGTCCCGCGTCAGTCCCAGGCGCTCCATCATGGTGCCGGGGACCGCCAAAGCCTGCTGACGAAGCGCTGCACCGGCCGGAGTCAGTTCCACGGCAAGGGCCCGTTCGTTTCCGTCTACGCGTCGACGGGTGAGCAGTCCCGCGACTTCGAGGCGCCGCAGTAGCGGGGATATGGTCGCGGGTTCTTGGGCGAGGGCCTCGCTGATGTTGCGCACGGTCCGGGGGCTCTCCTCCCAGAGGCACAGCATGACCAGGTATTGGGGGTGGGTCAGCCCCAGTTTCTCCAATACCGGTTTATAGGCGCCCACTACGCTTCTGGACGCCACTGTCAGGGCGAAACAGAGCTGGTGTTCCAGAAGCAGGTCGTCCTGCTCGGGTGAGCCCGTGGCCAAGGGGGTGGTCATCACTGCCTCCAATAGTTAGTGCACTAATTATTAGCGTACACTGGAATGACGAATACGGTTCTGTCGAAGGAGTCACGTCAGTGGTCAAGGACAATGCATCACAGCGGTTCATGCGGGCAACCGGCAAGCTTCGGGCCATCTTCGGGCCGGCCAACCGCAGCTCCCTGGTGCACGACATGACGGAGGAGAACCGGAAACTGCTGGCCCAGCGTGAAGCGGAGAGCCAGCAGTGGGAGACGCTGCACCGCCCCGACGGCAGCACCTACGTGGTTCCCAAGAACCCGGAGGATAAGTCTTTGCGCTGAGCGCAGGCTCCCGCCGTTCCGGGGCCTTTTTGGCCTGTCGGGCGTAAAATAAGGGCACTGGCCCCCTTGCGGGACCAGGGGACTTTCGCCCGGGACGTGGGAAGGGGGTGGAAAATATGGCGCATGCACTCACCCGCTTTATGAACGTGACCGACCGGTTACGGTTTGTCTTTGGACCTGCGACCCGCCTGGATCCGGACGCGCCGGTAGTTCACAAGCATGATGAGTTCGAGCAGGCCTCCGACGAGGATCTTTCCCACTTCGAAGTGGAAACCGATTCCGAAGGCCACCACTATGCGGTCCGGCGTGAAGACCTGAATAAGTGACCAGCTCGGGCCTGTAACCTCAAAAGCCGCCCCGCACATGCTGCGCGGGGCGGCTCCTTTTTGAGCGCTTGGGGCCTCTGAGGGCGCGCGCCTAGCGGCCCGTTCCGCCGTACACGGTGGCTTCGCTCTCACTGTCGAGGTCGAACGCCTTGTGGATGGCGCGCACGGCATCGTCGAGCAGGTCAGCGTGCGTGACTACCGAGATACGGATCTCGGAGGTTGAGATCATATTGATGTTGATTCCGGCAGCGGACAGCGCCTTGAAGAAGGTTGCGGAAACACCCGGGTGTGAACGCATGCCCGCCCCGATCAGCGACAGCTTGCCGATCTGTTCGTTGTATTCGATGTTTTCGAAGCCGATTTCGGCCTGCGCCGCCTTCAGCGCGGCCAGCGCATCCGCGCCTTCAACGATGGGCAGCGTGAAGGAGATGTCGGTCCGTCCGGTGCCGTGCGTCGAGACGTTCTGGACGATCATGTCGATGTTGGAGTGGGCGTCGGCGATGACCTGGAAGATCGCGGCGGCCTTGCCGGGGATGTCCGGAACACCCACCACGGTGACTTTGGCTTCGGAACGGTCGTGCGCAACGCCGGAGATGATTGGCTGCTCCAAGGCAACTCCCTCTTGAGTGGTGATCTTGTCTTCGGCGCTGGGGATGACCCAGGTGCCTTCGTGCTGGCTGAATGAGGACCTGACGTGCAGGGGCACGCCGAACCTGCGGGCGTACTCGACGCAGCGCAGGTGCAGGATCTTGGCACCCGAGGCGGCAAGCTCCAACATTTCCTCGCTGGAAATGGTGTCGATCTTCTGGGCGGCGGGCACCACACGGGGGTCTGCGGTGTAGATCCCGTCGACATCGGTGTAGATCTCGCAGACATCGGCTTCCAGTGCTGCGGCCAAGGCCACCGCAGTGGTGTCCGAGCCGCCGCGGCCCAGGGTGGTGATCTCGTTGGTGGTCCTGCTCATGCCCTGGAACCCGGCCACAATGGCGATGTGTCCCTTGTCCAGCGACGTACGGATGCGGTGCGGGTCGACGTCGATGATCCGGGCCTTGCCATGGATGCCGTCGGTGATCATGCCAGCCTGGGATCCGGTGAAGGACTGGGCCGAAGCACCAAACTTGTTGATCGCCATCGCCAGCAGGGCCATGGAGATACGCTCGCCGGCGGACAGCAGCATGTCCATTTCGCGGGCGGGGGCGGAATCGGTGACCTGGCCGGCGAGGTCCAGCAGCTCGTCGGTGGTGTCGCCCATGGCGGACACAACGACCACCACTTCGTTGCCGGCCTGCTGGGCATCAACCACGCGCCGGGCTACCCGCTTGATGCCCTCGGCGTCCGCAACGGAGGAGCCGCCGAACTTCTGGACAATCAGCTGCTTGGTGACGGCACCGCCGTCGGACCGCTCCTGCGGCTGGGCTGCGGTGTGCACTTCGGTAGTGGGCGTACTCATGCGCGTACCTTCACTGAATCAATCGGAGTTCTGGCGGCCAGGCGCCCTTTCGGCGCAACGGCGTGACTTGTTCAGCCCAGTTTATCGCCGCCGCCGCCCGGCGTTGAATTGTGACCGAATCTCCGCCTTGGGGTGGACACCGGAAGCAATACTGCGGGCGTACGCTCAGATAGTCAGTATGCATGCAGAGACTTGGGGGACAGGTGCGCAGGAAATGGCAATAGAAGAAGATTCGACCGGAGGCCCGGCGCTGCCGGAAGAGTTGCCCGCGGGCGGCATAACAGCCACCGCCGTCAGCCGGAAGTTCGGGCAGGTGCACGCCGTTGAGCACATGGACTTCCATGCTCCGGCGGGTAAGGTGACCGCGCTGATCGGTCCCAACGGGGCCGGCAAAACGACGCTGCTGCTGATGCTGGCATCACTGCTGGCGCCGGACTCCGGCACCGTCAGCGTGGGCGGCCTCGACCCGCAGCGGGACCGGGCCGCGGTCCGCAGCAGGATCGGCTGGATGCCTGACACGCTTGGCGTGTGGGAGTCCCTGACTGCGCGCGAGATCCTGACCCAGATGGCCCGTTTCTACCGGCTTCCCGCCGCAGGAATTGGCGGGCGCGTCGTGGAGATGCTGGACCGTGTGCGGCTGGCCGACCTCGCCGACCAGCCGGCCCGCGTGCTCTCACGCGGCCAGCAGCAGCGGCTCAGCCTGGCACGCGCCCTGATCCACGACCCGTCGGTTCTTCTCCTCGACGAGCCGGCGTCCGGCCTCGATCCGGGGTCCCGCGTTGAACTGCGGATCATGCTGCGCCAGCTGGCGCAGGAAGGGAAGGCCGTGGTGGTCTCCTCCCACGTCCTGAGCGAACTGGACGAAATTGCCGACGGCGCCGTCTTTGTTAATAAGGGCCGCACCGTCAGGCAGCAAACCACGGAAGAGGCCCATGCCGCCGGGCGCCGGTACGCGATCTCAGCCACTGACGGCGGGGCGCTGGCAGCGAAACTCACAGAATTGGGGCTTGCCTTCCGGGTAGGGGATGGCCGCCGCCCGGCGGTGAGCCTGCTGCTCCTGAACGACGACGACGCCGCGCGGCTCCTGCGCGAGCTCGTGCTCGCCGGCGTCCCGGTCAGCTCTTTCGCGCCCGCTTCGGGTGCCCTGGAAGAGACCTACATGAATCTCGAGGGGGAGCGGCGATGAGCCAGGTGACCGACACACAACAGCAAACCGCCGTAACCGGCCGTGCAGCTGGCTACGCCGCCGGCATCAAGGACGTAGTAGTCCTGGAACTGAAACAGCGCCTCCGCTCCCGCGGTTGGTACATCATGCTGGCCATCTGGTTTCTCCTGACCGGCCTGGTGACGTGGCTGACGTGGGCCAGCTGGAACGCCACCCAGGCTGCGCAACGCTCGTATTCGGACTACGTGCCGGAGCAAACCGGCCCGGGGTCCATGATCTTTGAAGTCGTGCTGGCATTTGTGCTGCTCTTCGCGCTTTTGGTGGCTCCGGCGCTGTCCGCGAATGCCGTCAACGGTGACCGCGCGGGAGGCACGCTGGCCATCCTGCAGGTGACGCTGCTGCGGCCCGGACAGATACTTTGGGGCAAGTTCTTCGCGGCGTGGTTCGCGGCGCTTGCCTTCCTCGTTGCCAGCACGCCGTTCCTGGTGATCGGGGTGGCGCTCGGCGGCATGACGCCCGGGCACGTCGTCGTGGCGTTGCTGATGCTGGCTGTTGAGGTGGGAGTCGTCTGCGCCGTCGGCGTGGGGATCTCGGCGCTGGCAGGGCGGCCGTTGTTTTCCATCGTGGTGACGTACCTGGCGGTGGCGGGACTGGTGATCGGCACGCTGATCGCCTTCGGGCTGGGAATGGGCCTCACGCAGGGAACCATCATGGCCAACCAGCCGGAGTACCGCCAGTACCAGCCGCTCAGCAACGGGCCCGTGGAGCCGGAATACACCTGTGCCGGGCCGCTGCGCGAGCAGCCGGCCCCGCGTACCGAGCGTGTGGCCTGGTTCCTGGCAATGAACCCGTACGTGGTGGTGGCTGACGCCATTCCTTATCCCGTGCGGACGGGAGAGCAAGGCTTTACCTCCGTCGGAGCCATCGAGAACGTCAGCCAAGGAGCGCGGTACGCCATGGCGGGCCCGGAGGGGACCTACCCCTGCGCCAATGGCGAGGTGAAGTCACGCTATCTTGCCCAGCAAACGCCTCTGTGGCCGCTTGGGCTCGGCTTGCAACTGGTGCTGGCCGGCCTGCTGCTGTGGCTGGGCTGGCGTTCGCTGCGGACACCGGCCCACAGGCTGGCGCGGGGAACCCGCATAGCCTGACTTCTCCTCTGGACAGGGCCTGCCCGGCGGATCAGGATGGGATCAGCCGGCGAACCCGCCGGCGTCCGCCGGGGCTGGGGCTGTCCATCGGATGTGGGGCTTCGAACTGTGGCTGAGGACGAACGGCAGCATGCGGACCGAACCAGCGAGGAGCCTGTCTATGAGGCCATTGGTCCCGGCTGGAATTCCGGAACTCTAGGGAGCGAGGACGACGCCGACTGGGCGCCTCAGCCCGCCGGCCTCGCACGGGTGGCACTCAGCCTGGCAGTAGGGGACTTGCTGGCATCCTTCCGGGCCGTGCGGTTCTGGCTGGTGGCTGTGGCCGTGCCGCTTGCCACTTCTCTTTTCGCCCTGGCGCTCCTTGGCGTGGCCGCCGCCCCTGCCGAAATGCAGCCGGAAGAGGCCCGGTGGTTTAGCCATTTGCTCGCTGCTGCCCTGATGCCCGCGTCCTCGGCCCTCCTTGCGGTGCATTGGGGACTCCTGGGACGCCAGCGGCTGTCCGGGCTAAGGCAGCCAGGGGACCTGGATCCAGGGCCGCTGGCCCCTTTTCTTTCCGTCGCCGCGCGGGGGCTCGTTGTAGCAGCGATCGCACTGATCGTGCTGGTGCTGCATGCCGGCATTACAGGAGTCTCAGCTGCCGGCACGGCTGGCGCGTCCGCCGGCGTGGTCGCCTTGGAGTTCGCAGTCTTTGGAGCTATCGGTGCCGGCGTTTCGGCGTTGCTCCGCCGCCGACTGTTGGCGGCGCTAGTCGGCTGGACTGTGGCTGGAGCCCTTGTGGCGGGGAACGCTGTGGCTGTTTGGGCCTTGATGCCCGCCGTCCGCGCCGACGAACCCGTCACGGTTGCCATAAATGTGGTTTGGGGGTCCGACGGTACGCGGGACGCATATGAGTGCTCGACCGAACTCCTGGGCCTCGCCGAGGTTTTTCACACGGAACGGATCGTGTGGCTGGTGGCGGCCAACCCCGTGGTGATGTTTGCGATGCTGGCTTCTGGCGGCGAGACCGGAGAGGAAGGTCTGGGCTGGATGCCCGGTGCCCTCCAGGAAGCTGCGGACGGTACGACAGTCCCCTGTGTCAACGCCGAGCCGCGTACCAAGGACACCGCCCGGATGCCTTTGGAAGTGATCGGGCTGGGCACCCAGGGTGTCGTGGCCGGGGCCTTCCTGGCTGGCGGCCAGTTGGCTGCCCGGCGCAGGGGCGGTTCAGGCGATTGATTGCTGTGGATTGTCCAGGCGAAAATTCAGCAGCGGGTAGCCCTTGCCGGCCGTTTTCCGGTCTGCCGGGGCTGCCGTGTCCTGCTGGAAGCCCAGGCTCTGGAGGAGCTTGATGGATGGAGTGTTTGGTTCATAGGCCCCCGCGACGATGGTGTTCATCCTCCGCTCCGAGAAGAGCCAGCCGACCAATGCCCCGGCAGCCTCGCGGCCGTACCCCTGACGGTGATAGTCGGGATGCAGGACGTAACCCAAAGCCGAGTGCCGGGCGGGAAGTTTTCCCTGGGAAAGCATCCCGGCGGAGGTCAGTTCGATGCTGTTCCAGGTCCGGGCGTCACCAATAACGTCGCCGGACTCCCGCAGCGTGACGGCCCAGCCGTAGTTGAACCACTCGGCGGTGGATGCCTTGCGCAGCGCGAGCAGCTCCGCCAGCCTCTCGCCGTTTGCCGCCACGGTGAGGGGACCGTGGGACAGGTAGCGGGTGACGGACGGGTCGCTGCGGAAGCGGTGAATGGCAGCGGCATCCGATTCCTCAACCAAGCGCAGAATGAGCCGCTCGGTGACCAGCGGCACGATGTCTTCCGGGATCATGGCATCTGTCCAGTCATTAGCTGAGCGCGTTGCGTCGGCCCTCGAAGGCGCGGCCCAGGGTGACCTCGTCCGCGTACTCCAGGTCGCCGCCCACGGGCAGCCCGGATGCGAGGCGGGTGACCACAATGCCGATGGACTTCAGCATCCGGGCCAGGTAGGTGGCCGTTGCCTCACCTTCCAGGTTGGGGTCGGTGGCGATGATGACCTCCTGGATGGCGCCGTCGTTCAACCTGGTCAGCAGTTCCCGGATCCGGAGCTGTTCCGGGCCAACACCGGCAATCGGATTGATGGCTCCGCCCAGCACATGGTAGCGGCCGCGGAATGACCGGGTGCGCTCCACGGCCAGGACGTCCTTGGACTCCTCGACCACGCAAATCACCGAAGGATCGCGCCGGACGTCCCGGCAGATGTTGCAGAGCTCCTGCTCGGTCACGTTGCCGCAGACGGTGCAGAATTTCACGCGTTCCTTCACCGTGGTGATGGCGTCCACCAGGCGTTTCATGTCTTGAGGATCGGCTTCGAGGATGTGGAACGCCAGCCGCTGCGCGGACTTGGGCCCCACTCCGGGAAGGCGTCCAAGCTCATCAATCAGCTCCTGGACCGCACCTTCGTACACGTTTTCCTCTTTAGCTTGGCTTGGATGATGGGCGAATCAGTGGTGCACGCTACGTGGCGAGCCGTTGTGGGGCCGTCAGTAACGGGGAGGCAGCGGGCTGCCATCCAGGGAGCGCTCCTCGATGAGCTTCCCGCCCAGAATACGCTCGATGGCGGCGCGCCCGAAGACACCCGATTCCTCGATGGTTTCGTCATCCGCACTGGGGATATCCTGCACGTCCGGAACAGCGGCCGCGACGGCCCGCGACGGCGCCTTGGCCCGCCCGGCCTCCGCTTCGGGACTGTTGGACAGCCGCTGGTAGAGGCTCTGCCGGGCGGCGGCCGCAGCCGGGGTGGTTGCAGGAGAGGGTTGCGGAGGCGCGGCCTGCGGGGCCGAAGCGGCCATGGCGTATTCGCGCACCGGTTCCGCGGCAGGTTCAGCGGCGGGGATTCCGGGGGTGGAAGGCCCAAAACCACCTGGCCCGGGAGAGGAAGGGGCGGCTACGGATGCGGCCACTGGAAGTCCCCAGTCGTCCACTGCTTCGGGCGCTTGCGGGGCCGCTGCAGGCTCTGGGGCCACAGGCGGGGCAGCTGGAGCCGTCTGGGGAATCTGTGCCGCGGCGGGTTCGTAGTCAGGTGGAGGGCTGGTGGTGACAGCCGTGGTGTCCGCTCCGGCAGGAGCCTGGCTCTTGCCGAGGTTGGTTTCAGTGCCAACAACCCAGACACCCGGCGCCTGTTCCACGGCGCGGGTCCACGGATCAGGCGCGGCGGCTGCGGGAGCCGGACCTGAAGAGGCCTGGACGCCTGACGCCGTCGAACCGGCCTTTTTGGCGGTTTTGGGGGCGCGCTTGCCGCCGGGCAGGTCACTGCTGTCAGAAGCAGGGCCAGCTGGGGTACGCCGCGGTTCCATCGGCGCGGAGGGATCCCAGTCCATGGGAGGTTCCTCGTCCAAGGGCGGGGCATCTTCGTCGCGGGGCGGGCCCCAGTCGTCGTCGGAGTAGGCGTACGTGCCGGCGGCCTCGTCCTCCTGCACCGACGGCGGTGCGGGCACCGGGCCAGGCGCCTGCACCGATGCGTTCGCTGGCATGGCAGCCGCGGCGCGGATAGGTGCTCCCTGAGCTTCCGCCGGAGCAACAAACTGTTCGGCGGATGAAGGGACCGGTTCCGTTGGGACCTTGGCGGCAGGAACCGTTGCTGCGGTAACCGCCGGCGGCTGAACCGTGGCCGGAGGAGCAGGAACCGCAGACGGCTGGGCGGTGGGCGCAGCGGCCGCGCTGGACGTGGCATTGTCCGGTGCGGGCGCGGTGTTGTCCGGGGCGGCGGGAGCGCCTGCGGGGGCGAGCCCCCAGGCGACATCTGCGGACGTTGCCGGGGTTGCCCGGCTAGCGGGCGCTTTTGGGTTTGGCTCAGAGCTCGCTGGGCTGTTGGTGCCGCCCGCGACGGCGGTGATCTGGCAGTCAATGCCCACGGTTTTGTGGATCGCCTGGCGCAGGTTTTCCGAATGGTCGGCACGGCCGAATGCTCCCGCCAGGCCCAACGTGGTGAAGGCGAGGGTGAGTCCCTGGCCGTCGAAAGCTGCCACCTGGGCGTTGGGTTCCACCAGCGCCCAGGTGCTGCGCTTGATTTTCGACAACGTCTGGAGGATTTCGGGCCACGCACGGCGAAGGACTTCGACGTCGGCGCCGGGCCGTCCGGTGGCAGCGGGGGCTTCCGCTGGCCGGGCTTCCGCCACAGGGGCGGCGGCGGGGGATTGCTGCATGGGAGCCTGCTGCGCCCGCGGCTGCTGCGCTGGCATTTCCTGGACGGGCGGTTGCTGCGCCGGTATTTCCTGGACGGGCGGTTGCTGCGCCGGTATTTCCTGCACCGGTGTGCGGGGGGCTTCTGCTGCGGGGCCTGTAGAGGTCCGGCCGCTGGAGGGCTCATCCACGGGCCAGTCGCCAGTGCTGACCCGGGGTGCCGTCAGGGGCTGGCGGGCTTCGGCTGCTTGCGGCCGCTGCACCTGCTGAGGGGGCATTTCCTGGGAAGCAGCGGCGGCCGGCACGCCCTCCGCTGAGCGGGTGGGCGCCGGTGCAGCGGGAGCGGTGGCTGTAGAAGCAGCCCCGGCCACCGGTTGGGCGGATCCTGCGGGCGCGGGAGCACCGACGTCGTTCCCGGCGTAGCTGAGGCGCCGCTCCACGCGGTCGATCCGGGCGGCAATGCCGCGTTCGGTCTGTTCTGAGCTGGGCAGCAGAATGCGCGCGCACAGCAGTTCGAGGTGGAGCCGCGGGGACGTGGCACCTGTCATCTCGGTCAGTGCGGTGTTGGTGACATCCGCGGCGCGTGAGAGTTCAGCTGCTCCCAGGTTGTGCGCCTGGTTCTGCAGCCGTGCGATCTGGTCCGCCGGCATGCCTCGCAGGATGGTCTGGGCGCTTTCGGGCATGGCCTGGACAATGATGAGGTCGCGGAAGCGTTCGAGCAGGTCTTCGACGAAGCGGCGGGGATCGTGGCCGGTCTGGATCACGCGGTCCACGGCGCGGAAGACCGTTGCGGCGTCGGCGGCAGCCACTGCCTCGACGACGTCATCCAGCAGTGAGGCATGGGTGTAGCCCAGGAGGGCGACGGCGAGCTCGTAGTCAAGGCCGTTCTGCCCGGCTCCGGCCATCAGCTGGTCCAGGACGGAGAGCGAGTCCCGGACCGAGCCTGCGCCGGCCCGGATCACCAAGGACAGGACCCCCGGAGCCACCGGGACGTTTTCCTGCCGGCACAGCAGTTCCAGGTAGGCCATGAGCGGCTCCGGGGGAACCAGCCGGAAAGGATAGTGGTGGGTGCGGGACCGGATAGTGCCGATGACTTTGTCAGGCTCGGTGGTGGCGAAGATGAACTTGATGTGCTCCGGAGGCTCTTCCACGATCTTGAGCAGGGCGTTGAACCCCGCCGAGGTGACCATGTGGGCCTCGTCGATGATGAAGATTTTGTAGCGGTCCCGGACCGGGGCGTAGGTGGCCCGTTCGCGGAGGTCGCGGGCGTCATCGACGCCACCGTGGCTGGCGGCGTCGATCTCGATGACGTCAAGGGAGCCGGAGCCGCCGCGGGCCAGTTCAATACAGCTGGGGCAGACGCCGCACGGGGTGTCAGTGGGGCCCTGGGCACAGTTGAGGCAGCGGGCGAGGATGCGGGCGGACGTGGTTTTTCCGCAACCGCGGGGACCTGAGAAGAGGTAGGCGTGGTTGACCCGGTTCTTCCGCAGGGCCGTCATCAGCGGCTCCGTGACATGTTCCTGCCCGATAACGTCAGCGAAGGAATCCGGACGGTATCTGCGGTATAGGGCGGTTGTAACAGTCACAGAGAAAACCCTACCAATCCGGGCTGACAATCATGATCCTGGGCGGCCACCCAGCGGGGGAATAGTAAAGACCCCCCATGCACCCGCCAGAGCCCGTCTACCCTTGCTACCTTCCGGTCCTGGGGGAGTTCAACAGGATGACGCCACATGAGGGGCCGCAGATCAGTTTACCCGAACTTTTCGCGTGCCTCGAACCGGCCTTATTCGCTAGGCCACCCGTCCACCGGCCAGCTCATGAGGGCGGGCTCCTCATAGGGGTGGGCGGCGCGCAGGGCCAACACCACCGCGTCCAGCACGGCGGCCTCGACCACGCATTCGATCCTGTCCTCAGCGACCTCGGTGGGCCGGTCCAGGTCTCCAAGAAAGGGTGTGGCCCCTGCCCGCGGCGTGAAGCGCCCGGTCCCGGCCGTGACGAAAGAGCAGTGGGAGTAGTTTCCGATCCGGCCTGCCCCGGCGTCGCCGATCGCGGCCAGGACTGCGTGCGTATGGGTCCGGGGAACGTAGGCAACCAGGGTGTGGAGCTGTGTCATGGCTCCATCGTGCCAAAGGCGCCGAAGGTAATGGGAGGCATAATTCATTGCTTATCCGGCGGGCAGGCCCGAGTATGGGTATGTACACCGATTGGGGCAATCTCAAGATTGTGAGCTGCGGGGCCTGGCTGGAGGGCCGGACCCGGCAGCTCAACGGTGTTCCGGAGGAATGGGCGCATTGGGGGCGTCCATTTTGACGTTAACGGGCACCCACCTGAGGCCAATTGGGCGTTGCTGAAAAGTTCAGGTAGTCTAGTGTCTGCTTTTGATTCAGAAGCAGCTGGAGAATTCGCCTAGCGGCCTATGGCGCACGCCTGGAACGCGTGTTGGGTTAACGCCCTCGGGGGTTCAAATCCCCCATTCTCCGCCAGCCAAAAACCCGGTCCTGACCATGTCAGGGCCGGGTTTTTGCATTCCCGAGAACTGCAGTCACTTCGCCCCATGAGTGTCGGGACTACCAGCCTTGCCCCGTCAGCCGGGGGTGTGGCCCAGCCTTCGGAGCCGCTGCCGGGCCGCCTGCTCGCTTGGTCCCGGCCCGCGCCCCAGGGCCAGATGCACGACGCCGAGAGTCACCCCGGTTGCCAGCTTTACTGGCAGGGGGAACGGGCCCAGCCGCGCCTTCCGGAGCCCCAGCATCTGCCGGTACCTGGGGTCGAGGCTGTAGACGGCGCCGGCAAACACCACTTGATAGCCCGGGCGCAGGAGCGGGTGCAGGGGCGGGTGGCGAATGAATTCGACAGTCTCGGCGACCCTGCTGTCAGACAGCAACTCCCCGCTTTCATACCAACGGTCCAGCTGCCGGTGCATGTCGGCTTCCGTGAGCGGTGGATCCTCAACCCCCATCAGCCGCCCGGCCTGGGCCCACTCGCGGACGTAGGCATCAGGGCCGCCGGGGATTTCGCGTCCCCAGATCTTGTGGGCCGTGAGGAAGGCATCGACGAATGCCAGGTGGACCCAGCGGGCAGCCTCCGGATCATTCGCTGAGTAATGTCGCTCCGTACCGCGCCCGTCCATGTAGTTTCCGTGGACGGGCTCGTGCAGTTGGCGGACACGGGCGGTGGCTTCGTCTGCGGCGGCCCTTGAGCCGTAGGTGACGGTGAAAATCCACCGGATGGTGCGGGCCAGCCGGCGCAACGGATCTTCGCGGAAGTCGGAGTGCTCGAGGATTCCCGCCAACGCGGCCGGGTGCAGAGCCTGCATCAGGAGCGCGCGGATGCCGGCCACGATGGGTGTCATGGAGCCATGCACCGCCCAGACAGCCGAGCCGGGCAGGTGATAGCCGGCGTCGTTTCCCTCCGCCAACCGCGGAACCCAGGCGGGCAGTACGTCAGGGCTGCCGGTGAACACGCGTTTGAGTTCCCCCTGCCATTCCCTGAGGAGATTGCGCATATCACCATTCTTACTCACAGCCCGTCGGGCAGCGGATGCACGCGCATATCCACAAAAAATCCGCAGTCTGCCGTGCCGGGGTTCACAGGCTCCGGGCTTTGTGGTCCCATGATGGGGTAAGCCCGTTCGGAGATCTGGGGTCTGACGGGCCAACCCGGGAGTCAACGAGTGGGCAATCATTGGGGATCCGGCCGCGACAAGGAGTCTGCGGGCCCCTGCGCTGTGGCGGTTCGCGCAATGGCCGCGAGTGTTGTTGTTGCCGTGTCCTTTTTTGCCTTGGGATTTCCTGGCGCCCCTCTCCAAGCGGGGAAGCCGGCGTCACCGGCCGGCAGTGTCAGCCTTCCCGGGCTCGGAGGTGGTTTCCTCACGGACAGCAGGGCCCTGGTCCCGTTCAGCCGGACGATTATCACTACTGTCGCCAAGGATGGACGCGCCGAGCTGAACGTTGCCTCCGCCGGGCTCAAACGACCTCCGGAGGGGTCCCTGATGGCGCCCCTTGAAGTCCTCAGGCAGAGTTCGCCCTTTGGCTACCGGATCAGCCCCCTCTCTGGAGCGGCAGGGGACTTCCACCTCGGCCAGGACTATGCGGCAGGCTGTGGCACCAGGGTCTATGCGGCCGACGCCGGTGTTGTCCGCGCCGCCGGCTGGCATCCGTGGGGCGGCGGCAACCGGGTGGAGATCGACCACGGCAACGGGCTGATCACCACGTACAACCATTTGGAGGCGATCGCGGTCCGGGCAGGGGACTCCGTCCAGGTGGGCCAGGTCATTGCGCGGGTGGGTACTACCGGATGGTCCACGGGCTGCCACCTGCATTTCGAAACAATCCTTCGCGGCAAGCACACCAGCCCCCTGAACTGGACGCTGCTGCCCACCCGCCAGGTGGACGCGCTGGAGGACATCGCGATGGTCAGTTACGACGGCAAGGCATCGAGTGCTTCGGAGGGTCAGCGCTGGGCCATCCCGGTCGCCGCGGACCACTCCCACACCGTCCTCAACGGTGAACAGGAACTGGCTGAGGCGCCGGAACCGGAACCCGCGGCAGGGTCCACCCCGGGAACTGCAAACACAGCCACTGCGTCGCCAACATCGACGCCGGCACCGTCAGGGTCGCCCACGGCGACACCGACAAACACAACCACGGCTACGCCAACCACGACGGCGGCTCCCTCACCGTCCGTGCCAACCTCGCCGACGTCGTCCTCCCCGTCCGGCACCGGCAGCGCCTCGCCCACGCCAACGACGACGGGCACCTCGTCGCCCGCTCCCACGGGGACATCACCGACGCCGGTGCCCACAGGAACCACCCCTGCGGCGACCGTTCCTTCGTCCCCGACGCCCACCTCCTCGACCCCGAGTCCGTCCTGGCCAACGCTGAAAGCCACGGCAACCCCGGCCGAGCCAACGGCGATCGAATCCTCGGCTGAGGCACCCACCCCAACTGAGCCAACGGCGCCGAAGATAACGCCCACTGCATCTACGGCCACGGCTCCAACGCCCACGGTGACGAAGCCTGCGCCGTAGAGACCCAGAGAACTCCCAGATTCCACCCGTACCCTTGATGGTTGGCAACGAATCACCCGCATGACCAACCCTTCAAGGACGGCGCTGTGACTTCCCTCCACACCATTCCCCTCACGCTCAACGACGGTACCGAGACCCGCTTCGGCCGGTTCAAGGGAAACGTAGTCCTGGTGGTGAACGTGGCGTCACATTGCGGTTTCACGCCCCAATACGCCGGACTTGAGACGGTTTACGAGAAGTTTCGGGACCGCGGCTTCGAGATCCTCGGAGTCCCGTGCAACCAGTTCGCCGGCCAGGAACCCGGCACCGACGGCGAGATCGCCGAGTTCTGCGAGCGGAACTTCGGTGTGACCTTCCCGCTCACGGCCAAGGCCAACGTCCGGGGCAAGGACCAGCATCCGCTGTACGCGGAACTGACAAAATTCAAGACCAGCGTGCTGCCCGGACTGGTGAAATGGAACTTCGAGAAGTTCCTGGTGAACCGCGACGGCGAGGTAGTGGCACGCTTGGCACCGACCGTCGAGCCGGACTCCGCAGAAATCATTGATGCCATTGAATCGGCATTGGTGGCCTCTAATGTTCAAGAAGACCCGAGCGGGCATTACGGAACGTAATTCTTTGATCTTTTTCCAAGATGGCCTCGGCAATTTACCCAAAATTTGCCGAATGTCTGGTTGGATAAAGATTACTGATGGGTAGAAGGGAAACGCCGTTTCCCACCGACCACAAAGGCAGCAATGGAGCACATCGAGGCCGAGCACCCCCGGCCACGCCACTTCCTACTCCACCTGAGCGACCCCCACCTGATGGGAGGTCCAGACCCCCTATATGGCGCAGTAGACAGCGAAGCCAAGCTCATCCAGCTTTTCGACGAGGTCCGGGCATCCGGGGCACGGCCGGAGGCCGTCATCTTCACAGGTGACCTCGCGGACAAGGGCGACCCTGACGCCTACGCAAAATTGCGTGCAATCGTTGATCCTGCCTGCGAAGACATGGGCGCCAAGGTCATCTGGGCCATGGGAAACCACGACAACCGTGCCAACTTCCGGGCGGGGCTGCTGGACCAGCCAGCGAACGACGCCCCCGTGGACCACAGCTACTTCATCAACGGCCTGCGCGTGATCACCATGGATACGTCCGTGCCGGGATACCACCACGGGGAGCTGAGCGAATCCCAGCTGGACTGGCTGGCCAGCCAGTTGGACACCCCCGCGCCGGACGGCACCATCCTGGCGCTCCACCACCCGCCGGTCCCGTCCGTCCTGGATCTCTCAGTGCTGGTGGAACTGCGCGACCAAGCGAGCCTGGAGGCAGTGGTCCGAAACTCCGACGTCCGCACCATCCTCGCCGGGCATTTGCATTACTCAACCACTGCAAGCTTCGCCGGAATTCCCGTCTCGGTGGCTTCGGCGACCTGCTACACCCAGGACCTTAACGTGGCGGCCGGCGGAACACGGGGCCGGGACGGCGGCCAGGCGTTCAACCTGGTCCACGTCTACGAGCACACCATTGTCCACTCGGTGGTCCCGCTGGGCAGCACGCCCACTGTGGGCGAGTACGTTGCGCCTGAAATGACGGCAGCGCGCCTGGCCGCCGCGGGAGTCCGCATCCCCGAGAAAGCAAAGACCGCCGGAACCCTCAAGGTCGGACTCGGATCCAGGAGCTAGCGGGAGCCGCAGGCCTGGGCCACGGGCGGCCTCAGATCTCCCAGGGCGCCTTGATGGGGTAGTACTTCTCCAGGAAATCGGTCACCAGTTCCGCCCGCTCGTCGGCTGGGACTTCCGGGAAACTGCCGTCATTCAGGCAGAAGAAGTCCATATTGCGCTTGGCCAGCAGCTTGGGCAGGTAGTTCAACCCGGCCCGCATGGTGGTGTCCACGTAGCGCACCCTGGCTGCCGTCTGGGTGACCGCCCGGCCCGTGAGCAAGGCGTAGTAGTGGTAGAAGGAATTGGTCACCGAAATGTTGTCCGCGGCGCGGAACCTGCTGGCCGCCGTCTTGCGGAACTCCTCCGGGAACTCCCGCTCCATACGGGCCACCACGCTGCGACGCAGCGGGGCAGCCGTGTGCTCAAGGTGGCGCGTGGTGATCCGTCCGAAGCGGTTCCACAGCAGCTTCCGGTTTACGCGTGCGGCGTTTTCGAACCCGCTGCGTTCGGCGGCGTTCTCGCCGAGTCCGATCCGCGTTTCGGCTTCAATGAATTTGGTGATGCCGCCGGGAGTGAAGAACATGTCCGGACCGACCGGGCGGCCGAAGAACATGTCGTCATTGGAGTACAGGAAGTGCTCTGAGAGCCCGTCGATGTTGTGGAGTTGGCATTCCACGGCCTGCGAGTTGTGCGTGGGCAGGACCGAGGGATCGGAGAAGAACTCTTCGCTGCGGACAATGGTCACCGACGGGTGCTCGGCGAGCCACTCAGGCGCGGGGGAGTCGGTGGCGATGAAGATGCGGCGGATCCAAGGCGCGAACATGTAGACCGAGCGCAGGGCGTACTTGAGTTCGTTGATTTGCCGGAAGCGGGCCTCATGGTCATCGCCTTCGCCGAGAACAACGCCTTGCTGCTGGGCACGGCGTGCAGCGATGTATTCGGGGGAGCTGCCGTCCACCCAGGAGAACACCAGGTCAATGTCGAAGCTGATGTCGCTGGCGTGGTCAGCGAACATGTTCTCGATCGTCGGCCAGGTGTGCCCGTACCGTTCCACCGTTCCACGGACGGCGTCCTGGGTCAGCATGGTACGGCGTGTCAGGGAATTCTCGATGGGCAGGATCAGCTGGTCGCCCCCGAAGCTCCACAGCTCAATCTGGACCCCCGCGGAGGAACCGAACTCGAAGCCGCCATCCGGTTCGACACGGGGACGGTACAGGCGGAAGATCCGGGCCTGGCGGTTGGGGGAGAGCTCGCCGTCGGCCACCAGCACCGAGGATTTCTTTTTCGCGTCCACGGTCATGGAATAGACCGGTTCATTGCGGCAGGCCTCCACCAGGGCGGCCCGCAGCTTTTTCCTGTCCTTCCAATCCAGCGCAATGACTGGGCGGTCGCTGTTGCCACGGACCAGGAGGTAGTCCAGCCCGGCTCCGGCCAGTACATTGCGCAGGAACAGCAGGTCCTCCACCATCGCCTGGTAGGGCGTCCGGTTGTGGTTGATCAGGGCATACCTGCCCTTGTGCCGGACGACGTCGGGACGGTGCTTGAGGCGCGCTTCAGCGGCAGGCGATGTCACCTCCGGATGGGCACCTGTTTCTACGGACGCCTGGCCGCCGTAGTAGATTTCATCCTGAACCGGTGTTTCTGTAATGGTTTTCTCCGCAGCTAAGTGGTAAGCGTTCTTACTTGCATAATAGCCCTGCCATTGAAACGGCAGGTTTCGGGCCGGACAAGTCCCGGCACCGGAAGCCCTATCAGTCCCGGAGCCTCAGCCCGCGAGCGCCTCGCGCCAACTGCGCAGGAAAGCTCCGCCGGCGTCGTCGTGGATGACGTCGTCCGTAAGGCCCAGGTCCGCTGCCGTCAGGACGGTGTAAGGCTTCTGGGGAACGCCGTCCGCGGGGCGGACGTCCACGTGCATGACCGCGTGATCGTTGTGGTGCAGCCAATCTGCCATGGCGTAATCGGTGCGGGAATCCCCCACCGTCCGCCAGGCCTGCGGCGTAATGCCTTGGGCTGCGAGGAGTTCCACCGCACGGCTGGCCCCCAGGTCCTTGCCCAGCCGCACCGATTCAATGTCCGTGGAGATGATGGTGGGGTCCACACGGTAGTCCACCTCGTCGTCGGAATTCGGTGCGTGGTGGTCCAGCCGGACCACGCCCAGGCCGTGGCGGGACATCAGGTCCATGGCGTCGGCGTCAAAGAGCTTTTGTTCGGCGAGGTAGTCAGCGCTGTCCACCTCGATGTGCTGCTCCACGGAGACCATGGCACGCTTGGTCTCGTCGAAGAACATATGCGCGGAATAGTCCTCGGCCACCAGCCGGCGGACGTCGTCGCCGTAGGCCCCGGGAACCGCCAGCTCATGGTCAACATGGATAGGGCCCGGGCCGGCGGCGGTGTAGCTGAACCAGACGGCGCCCTTCTCGCAAACGGCGTGGATGATGGTCCCGGAGGGTATTCCGGCGGCGATCATGGGGTCCATGACCTGTTCCCGGATGAAGGCGTCGGAGCGGCCGGTGTTGAAGATGACTGGAATTCCTGCGGCGGCCAGCGCAACGAGGTCGGCAATGATCCCGGGCTGCACGTTCCGGGTCACGGGGCTGGCTACCGGACCGTCGACGTCGAGCAGGAGGGCCAGGGGCGGCGCGGACGGCAGGCGTACGCCGGGCGTGGAGCCGGCAGGGAATTCTGTCGCAGTCATGCCTCCATTGTGTCAGGCGGGCCGGCCGGGCCCGCGACGGCCGCTGAAGTGTTCCGCATGTGACACATGGTTACTGTTTGGCTACAACCTTGGAATGGCGCGGGCAAGGCACTTCTCTTGTGCTGCCAAGGTGCCTAGGGTGGCATGGTGATATTCAAAGCTGTGGGCGAGGGACGCCCTTACCCCGACCATGGTTTCAACACGCCCAAGGAATGGGCCTCGCTCCCGCCACGCCCGGTGCGCCTCGACGAGCTGGTGACCACCAAGCGGACGCTGGACCTGGAGGCTCTCCTGGCCGAGGACTCCACATTCTTCGGCGACCTTTTCCCCCACGTGGTGCAGTACAAGGGGACGTTGTACCTGGAGGACGGACTGCACCGCGCGGTCCGCACTGCCCTGCACCAGCGCACCGCAATCCACGCCCGCGTGCTGGTCATCGATGGCTAGGAAACCCAAGGACGCCAGCGTCCTGCACGGCCACCACGTAGTTACCGGCCCCGAGCTGCGGGCCACGTTCGAAGCGGCGGGCGAACCCGAGGACCCCGTCCGGTTGCGCCGCCGCGTAGTGCATGGGGTGGTGCTGGTCCTGCTGTTGGGGATGATCGTCGCCGCGATCATCATCGCCCTGGCCATCGTCAATGGGCAGATCAGGTTTCCGACGACGGAGGCCAGCGACGAACCGGCAACAGTCTGTCCCGCGGCTACCTTCGACTACACCCCCAACGACCAGATCAACCTCAACGTCTACAACTCCACCAGCCGGCCGGGCCTGGCCAGAACCGTCGCGGACGAATTCCTTGCCCGGAAGTTCATAGTGGGTGCCGTGGCCAATACCGACGCCGGGTACCGCGGAGTGGCCGCAGTGGTGTCAGGGGCGGCGGGGCAGTCCGCTGCCTTCAGTGTCCAGCGCAACCTGCCGGGCTCGGACTACTTCCAGGACGGGCGGACGGACGCCAGCGTGGACGTGATCCTGGCCGGGGACTATGAGGCCCTCGCAGCGCCCGAGCTCGTAGACCAGACTCCTGGCCGGCTGAGCTGCCCGCGGGAAAGCAGGCGGATCGCGGACGACGACAAATGGCCAGTCATCCCGACGGCCGGCGCCACGCCCTGAGCGGTTCAGCGGCATTTTGTGGGGTCAGGCTCAGCTGGCCACCGCAGGAAGGGGCCTGACGCGCACCGGCCTGCCGCCGTCGTCGAACCTTGCCCCGGCGCCGAGCTGGATGAACCGCACCGTGCGGGCAATGCGCGCCTCAAGTTCCGCGGGCTCGTCACTTCCCCGTGCCGCGCTGGACGAGAGCGTTCCGTGGATCAGTTGCGCCTGCTGTGCGATGTCTGCGACCGGCAGGTAACCCTGCTCCATACCGTCACGCAGGATGCCCTGGAGCAGGACGCTGAGCTCGCCCACGTGGTCCGCCAGTTTGGCAAAGGACGACGGCGACAACACCGCAGCCATCGCCGGTCCCGGGGGGAGATGGCGGCGGCTGAGGTCCTCCACCTGTGCACGCACGTACAGTGCCAGCCGCTCCACCGGGTTGTCCAGCCTGTTTAGTGACTCCCTGAGTTCGGTAAGGAACCGTTCGGTCTCGTCCAGGGCGTAGGAGATGAGGAGTTCTTCGATGTCGGCGTAGTAGTTATAGACAGCCGTCCGGCCCACGCCGGCGTGCCGGGCAACGTCCGTCATGGTCAGGCCGGGGAGGCCGTGGGTAAACAGCAGCTCGCCGAATGCCGTGAGGACACGGCGCTGGGTCTCTGCGCGTTGCGCGGCATTGCTGGCCGCCGAAATCCTGGGCATGCAGACACTTTACCGCGATGTGTCAGTAAAACGCGCGTATGCCGTACTGACCCGCAGCTAGATCAGACCGCGCATATCAGACCGCGCAGCCGTCCGGTCCGCAGGCTTCGCCGTCGGCAGCATTGACGAGCACCAGCGGGTGGGTCTCCTGCCAGGCCTGGTTCAATGCCGCGGTGAACGTTTCGGACGGCTGGGCGCCCGAGAGCCCGAACTTGCGGTCAATGACGAAGAACGGGACACCGGTGATGCCGAGGGCACGCGCTTCCTCGAAGTCGAAGCGGACGTCATCGGCGTACTTGTCGGTGGAAAACAGTTCAGCCACCTCGGTGGAGTCCAGTCCCAGGTCTTGGCCCAAGGCCATGAGGTATTCCTGGCTGCCGATGTCCTTGCCATGCTCGAAGTGGTCGCTGAGGAGCCGCTCCTTGGCCGCATCCTGTTTTCCGTGCGCAGCCGCAAGGTGGATCATGCGGTGGGCGGTGAAGCTGTTGGCCACCACTACCTTGTCGAAGCGATAGTCCAGGCCTTCGCCTTTGGCCTGGGTGGCAACGTGTTCGAACATCTGGGAGACCTGCTGCGGGGCCAGGCCCTTGCGCGTGCTCAGGTAGTCCAGTTCCGTGCCGTCATAGTGTTCCGGAAGCGTAGGATCCAGCTGGTAGCTGCGCCACTTCACCTCCACGGCATCGCGGTGTGGGAAATCGGCCAGGGCGGCCTCGAATCGGCGTTTGCCGATGTAGCACCACGGGCACGCAACGTCTGACCAGATCTCAATCTTCATGCTTGCCACAACCCTGCCCGTCCCGCGGCCATTCCCCGCAGGCGCTGTCGGATTTATCACACCGAGGTCTTGAAATGTGCAGCCCTGCGGGGCGATAGTCGGAACAACAGGTTAAGCAGAAGCCTTTCGGAACACACCCAGTTGCCGGTGCGGGGGGACCTGGCCTGCCATCCTCGCGGAGGCCACAGCATGCGAATAGGACTTATTGCAGCACCTTGGATTCCCATTCCCCCCGTTGGCTACGGGGGCATAGAACGGGTTGTCGACTCCTTGGCCAGGGGATTCATCGCGGCGGGGCACGACGTCCTGCTGGCCGCGGCGGCGGACAGTACTTGTCCGGCGCCTTTGGTACCAGGCATGAGGCCTTCTGAGCGGGGTGGACTCGGCTCTACACTCTCCGAACTCAGCCATGTCATCCGGGCGTATGACGGCATGGACGGCGTGGACATCATCCATGACCACACCTTGGCCGGGCCGCTGGTAGGCCGTAGGCCCGCCGGGGTCCCCGTGGTGACCACCATTCACGGCCCGCTGATCCCGGCGTCGGCTGATTTGTACCGGGCCATGGCTCTGGATACGGCCATCATTGGAATCTCACGGGACCAGACCTCCCATGTCCCTGATGTACCGGTGACCCGGGTCATTCATCATGGAATGGACGTCGCCGGCGTCCCGGCCGGGTCGGGGAAAGGCGGCTACGTCTGCTTTGTCGGCAGGGTATGCCCGGACAAGGGCTTGCTTGAAGCAATCCACATCGCACGCAAGGCAGGCATCCCCCTTCGCATCGCAGCCAAGATGCATGAGCCTGACGAGATCGGGTATTTCCGTTCAGTCATCGAGCCGCTTTTGGACACGAACGAGGAGTTCCTTGGCGAGCTCGGGGACGCCGAGAAGTATCGGCTTATGGGTGAAGCGATAGCATTCCTGAATCCCATCCAATGGTCCGAGCCCTTCGGGCTGGTGATGATCGAGTCCCTTTCGACTGGAACCCCCGTGGTGGGAACACAGGTCGGATCCGCGCCTGAGATCGTGGACCACGGAAAGACCGGCTACCTGGGGCGGACCGAGGAATTGCACCGCTTCATTCCCCTCTCCGCATCGCTGGACAGGTCGCATTGCAGGGAGCGGGCGCTGCAGCTCTTTAGCACTGAAAGGATGGTGGCCAACCATCTGGACCTCTACGCAAAACTGCTCGAAGAGCCTCAGGCCGCGGGGGTTCCCGAAGGCACCCAAATGCACCAGAATCGAATACGGTCATCCATGATTCGGGCGCAGGAAACGAGCCCATTACCAACGCTGAGGCCTTAAGGGAGGAGTGCGTCCATGACTGCATGGAATGCGGACACGGAGGCGGACGTAGGTGGTGCCGACACCGTAACGGTGGTGGAGGGATCGTCCTTTTGCATTTCTTCCCATAGCGGCGATATCAGCCCCGACGGCGGAACAAACGGTGCGTTCTACCAGGACACGCGTGTGGTGTCCCGGTGGATCCTCCGCATCAACGGTGCGCTGCGGGAGCCTTTGGTGGCGCAGCGGCCCGACGCTTACGAAGCTACCTTCGTGGGCCGTGCCAAGTGGCCCGATGGCCGGTACGACAGTCCGCTCGTGGTGCGGCAGGAAAGGCACATCGGGCCCGGACTCCAGGACGACATCACCCTTGAGAACTATTCCGCGGAACCGGTCGACTGCGACATCGAACTCCTGGTGGACGCAGACCAAGCGGATCTTTTTGACGTCAAAGGCGGACGGTCCACCAAGGACGCCACCATGACCCGGAGCGTGAAGGGCAGTGAGCTGGTGATCGAGGCGGTCCGCAACGGACAGCGCCGCGGCACAGCGATCCGCGCGGCCGGGGCTGAGATCTCAGACGGCATGCTGCGGTTCCGGGCCACCATTCCCGCGCGCGGCAAGTGGTCCACGAGCGTCATCGTGGTACCGCTGATCAACGGTGTGGCTCCCAGCGAGCCCTTCACTGAAGGCGGCTTGCCCCGCCACCGCACGGGTGTCCAGCGACATCTGGCGTGGGAGGAGAACGCACCGCGCATCGACGTGGCGAATGGCAACGTTGAGGAAACCCTGCGCCGCAGCCAAAGCGATCTGGGGTCGTTGCGCATTTTCGACGCCGAACACCCGGAACGTGCAGCAGTAGCGGCAGGTGCGCCGTGGTTCATGGCCCTGTTCGGGCGGGATTCGCTGCTGTCTTCATATATGTCCCTCCTGGTGGACCCCACTCTGGCGGCCGGAACCCTGCAGACCCTGGCAACCATCCAGGGAACCAAAGTGGATACCGATTCGGAGGAGCAGCCGGGCCGCATTCCGCACGAAGTGAGGTTGGGCGTCACTGCCGGCCTGTCACTGGGTGGAACCGCCTACTACGGCACCGCGGATGCCACACCACTCTTTGTCAGCTTGCTGGGGGAGCTGAGCCGCTGGGGACTGTCGGATGACATCATCGATTCGCTGATCCCCCACGCGGACCGCGCACTTGAATGGATTGAACAGTACGGGGACCTCGACGGCGACGGCTTTGTGGAGTACTTGAGGCCCAACACCCATGGCCTCGTCAACCAGGGCTGGAAGGACTCCTGGGACGGGATCAACTTCGCCAACGGACAAATGGCGGAGCCTCCGATTGCCTTGTGCGAGGTCCAGGCCTACGTCTATTCCGCGTATGTTGCCCGGTCCCTGCTGGCGCGCTCAGACGGGGACAGCGCCCTGGAGCAGCACTGGGCAGAGCGTGCAGCCGCATTGAAGGAAGCGTTCAACGAGAAGTTCTGGCTGCCGGACCGGGGATATTTCGCCGTTGCGCTGGACAAGGACAAGAACCCGGTCGACGCATGCACATCGAACATGGGCCACTGCTTATGGGTGGGCATAGTGGATGAGGATAAAGCGCCGTCGGTGGTGGACCATCTGATGTCGCCCAAAATGTTCACGGGCTGGGGGATCCGGACACTGGCTACCGACATGGGTGCCTACAACCCGGTGAGCTATCACAACGGCTCAGTCTGGCCACATGACACGGCCCTCGTGGCCACTGGCCTGATGCGGTACGGCTTCGTTGACGAAGCCAAACGGATCGCCAGTGGGATCCTGGACGCGGCAGAACATTTCGACGGGCAACTGCCCGAACTGTTCTGCGGCTTCGACCGGTCCGAGTTCCACGGCCCGGTGCCGTATCCCACAGCCTGCTCCCCGCAGGCCTGGGCGGCGGCAACACCCATCCAGCTGGCCCGGATACTGCTGCGCTTCGACCCGGACTTCACGCGCAACGTGGTCCATCTGGCCCCGATCCTCCCGGAGGACATCGGAGACTTCCGGGCCGAGAACGTCCTGCTGGGACATTCCCGGGTGACCATCAGCTCGCACGGACGCGAGGGCAGCATCGAAGGCCTTCCACCAGGGCTGAAGCTGCTGAAGGAACCCCGCCCACCCCTCGATGATCGACTGGGCGGCCGGCCAGGGGACTAGCTGTTCGCCGACTTCAGCATCGCCGCAGGGAGTCCGGCGAAGGTCATTCGCGCCCGACAGGCATCGACGGGTGGCGACGGCGGAGGAAATGTGTAAGCTGATCCACAGTCATGACCGTGGGGACGGCATGGCTGGAAGGAGTTTGGGGATGTCAGTGATTTCTGGCGCACCCGCGGCAGCAGCGACACATGCGCCCTGCGGTCACGTGATTCTGTGTGCCGTCGATCGACGATCACCGTCCGTCCGGTTCACCGTACACAACTGATTCACGCGCGTCGGCTCCGAGGGAGAACCACATGCAGGCAGCACACGACCGTACGGCGCAATCGCGGAAGAGTGACGATGTATCACTCGTCGTCGCCATTCCGACTTTCAAGCGCCCCGAGCGTCTGGTCCAGACCTTGCAGCTCGTGGGAGAGCAGCTCGCGCCGCTCATCGACGCCCGACAGGCGGGGGCCGTGTCGATCCTTGTCATCGACAACGATCCCGCCGAGTCGGCTCGCTCAGTCGTCGCAGACGAATACGCCGGCGTGGCCACCCGCTATGTAGCCGAGGCGACACCCGGCATCCCCGCGGTTCGCAATCGCGCTCTCGACGAATCGGCCGATGTCGACCTCCTGTCGTTCATCGACGACGACGAGGTTCCGCTCGAAGGCTGGATCTCGTCGCTTCTGGTCACATGGTCGAACTCCGGTCGGCCGGCCGCCGTGATGGGTCGCGTGGTGTCGCTCTTCGACCCCGACGCCGACCCCTGGGTGCTCGAGAGCGGTCTCTTCCGTCGCCCGCAACGCCCGACCGGCACCGAGATCGGCGTCGCAGCGACCGGAAATCTGCTCCTGGACCTGAACCAGGTCCGCAGCAGCGGAGTGCGCTTCGACCAGCGGATCGGGCTGGGCGGCGGCTCCGACACCCTGTTCAGCATGGGTTTGAAGAAGACGGGCGCGCGCCTCGTATGGTGCAACGAGTCCGTCGCAGAAGACACCGTCGAGCCCGAACGTCAGACTCGACCCTGGGCGCTGAAGAGGTCGTTCAGCCACGGCAACGTCTCGGTCCTCGTGCAGCTGCGGTTGGAGTCGAGACCCGCACGCCGTCTGCTGATCCGGGCCAAGGGGATCGCGGGCGGAGCCGCTCGCGTCGTCGCAGGGTACGCGCGGCACCTGTTCGGGCGTGCGACCCGGTCGATCCGCCACGATGCCAAGGGCCTGCGGCTCGCATACCGAGGAGCAGGCATGATCTCGGCGAGCGTCGGTCAGACGTACTCGGCGTATTCCCGGCCGGGTACGCCGGCATGAGCCGATTCGTTCCGGCAGGCGCACGGAGATGGCTTCGCAGCCATGGCGGCCCCCTCGGGTCGATCGTGCGCGTACGGACGAGCCTTCCCGAGTTCGTGCTCACCTACGATGACGGCCCGGATCCTGTCGAGACCGAGCGCGTTCTCGAGGTTCTCCGTGATGAATCCGCGTCGGCGACCTTCTTCGTGCTGATGACGAGGGCTCGCGAGCATCGGTCGCTGATCTCCGAGATCCTCGCCAGCGGGCATGAAGTGGCGTTGCACGGGCCCGACCACCGGCCGATCTCGCGCCTCGGCTATCGCGAAGTCCGCGACCGGACCGCGTCGGCGAAGGCCGAGCTCGAGGACATCTCCGGCGCAGCGGTGCGGTGGTACCGCCCGCCGTATGGACTGCAGTCTCTCACCAGCTTCCGGGCGATCAAGGCGACAGGCCTCGAACCCGTGCTCTGGGGGCCCACGGCATGGGACTCTCGCGAGGCGACGACGGAACAGCGAGTCGCCCGCGCGCTCCGCGGCGCCGAACCCGGGGCGATCCTGCTGTCACACGATTCATATGCGGGAATCGCCGACGGCGGGCGCAGCGATTCGCCACCGGCGGTGGACCGAAGCGCCCTCGCGACCCGCATACTCGCCGCGTACCGCGAACGGGGACTACACGCGCGCAGCCTCGCGCAGGCCTTGACCTCCGGCTCGCCGGTGAAGGGAATCTGGTTCAAACGATAAAGGGGAAGAAAGATGACTGAGGAGAACCGCCGAGAGGCAAAGAAAGTCGTCGTCATCGGGCAGGGGTACGTCGGCCTGCCGGTCGCGATGCGGTCGGTCGCCATCGGTCATGATGTCGTGGGGCTCGACCTCGATCCGCGCCGCATCGACAGCCTCGGAGCCGGAAGCTCGCACGTCGATGACATCTCCGATGACGTGCTGCGCGCTGCCCTCGACTCCGGGCGCTACCGCGTGTCATCCGACTACGCGGACGCCGCCGGCTTCGATGTCGCCGTGATCTCGGTGCCGACGCCGCTTCGCGAGACGCTCCCGGATCTCTCGTTCATCGAGAGCGCCGCGGTATCTCTCGCGCCGCAGCTGACACGCGGAGCGCTTGTGGTCCTCGAGTCCACGACTTATCCGGGCACCACGCAGGAGCTGCTCATCCCGCTGCTCGAGGAGGGCTCCGGCCTGACCGCGGGCGCGGACTTCTTCGCCGGCTACAGCCCGGAGCGGATCGACCCGGGCAACCCGACCTGGGGCCTGCAGGAGACCCCGAAGATCGTCTCGGGCATCGACGAGGAGTCGCTGGCGAAGGTGTCGGAGTTCTACTCCGCGATCGTCGACACGATCGTACCGGTGAGTTCTCCGAAGGAGGCCGAGATGGCCAAGCTCCTCGAAAACACCTTCCGTCACGTGAACATCGCGCTCGTCAACGAGCTCGCGGTCTTCGCTCACGCCCTGGGTGTGAACGTGTGGGAGTCGATCGACGCCGCAGCGACCAAGCCGTTCGGCTTCATGAAGTTCACGCCCGGTCCGGGGGTCGGTGGCCACTGCCTGCCGGTCGACCCGAGCTACCTGTCGTGGCAGGTGCGTCGCAAGCTGGGCAAGAGCTTCCGGTTCGTGGAGCTCGCCAACGACGTGAACGACCACATGCCCGAGTACGTGCTCCAGCGTGTGAGCCGCCGCCTGAACGAAGAGGGCAGCGCGCTCAACGGCGCTCGCGTTCTCCTCCTCGGGCTCGCCTACAAGAAGAACACCGGCGACATCCGCGAGTCCCCGGCGCTTCCGCTCATCGAACTGCTGCAGGACCAGTCCTCAGTCGTGCATGCCGTCGACTCGCACGTCGAGGAGCATCACTGGCCTCGCACGGTCGAGAGGGTCGCCGCCGCGGCCGTCGATTTCCACGCATACGACGTCGTCGTGCTCATCACCGACCACGACGACGTCGACTACGAGGTTCTCGAGGCGAGCGGTGTGCCGGTCTTCGACACCCGCAACCGCCTGCGCGGCGAGAGCATCGAACGCCTCTGACCGCCATCACACGATAGATAGGGCGGTGCGGCATCCTGCCGCACCGCCCTGACTCTGCCCCTATAGTGGTAGCTTCCGAGGGCCCACAACGCTGGATACTGCCGATCCTCCGTTTCTATGGGACGGCGCGTTCCAGCACAAAGTCGTGTTCCACCGTGGTCCCCAGCCTGAATGACTTGGAGCCGACCTTCCGGAAGCCCGACTTCTCGTAGAAACGGATTGCCCGTGCGTTCTGGCTGTTGACGCCAAGCCATACCCCTGCCCCTCCTGCCGCCGCGGCAGCCTGAAGGCTGGCGTGCATCAGTTCCGCCGCGGCGCCGAGTCCGTGGTGCTCCGGATGGACGTAGCACTTGCTCAACTCCACCGACGGTGCCAGCGTCAAGGCTGCCACCACATCCGGATCCTGGGCCTGTCCATTCACCAGCAGGCTGTAGCCGCGGAGGGACCCGTCGTCGTCGATCACCAGCACGGTGACGTCAGGGTCGGTGAGGTACGCCTGGAAGTGGCTTTCGCTCAGTGTGTTGGCCACGTGTGTGGCAATGTCCTCCGGGGACGACGACGGCGGGCACGCCAGCGGGAAGGTGACGGCCGCCAGCGCGGCGAGCCTGCCGGCGTCGTCCGCTGTTGCTTTTCGAATGGTGGGGCTCATGCAGGGATTCTATTTGCCTACTGCTTGAAGGCGGCGTCGAAGGAGGTGCTCGACGCCGGGAAGTCGAATTTCTTCAGCGCGGCGAGGGCTTCGGGGGCGCCGTGGAGGCGGTCCATGCCGGCGTCTTCCCATTCAACGGAGATGGGCCCGGTGTAGCCGATGGCGGTGAGGGCGCGGAAGGAGGCTTCCCAGGGTACGTCGCCGCGGCCGGCGGAGACGAAGTCCCAGCCCCGGCGCGGGTCGCCCCAGGCCAGGTGGGAGCCCATGACGGTGTTACGGCCCGTGGGGCGGAGCTTAGTGTCCTTGCAGTCCACGTGGTAGATCCGGTCCTTGAAGTCCCAGATGAACGAGACGGGGTCGATGCCCTGCCACATCATGTGGGAGGGGTCCCAGTTCAGGCCGAACGCGGGCCGGTGGCCGATCGCTTCGAGGGTGCGGACGGTGGTCCAGTAGTCGTAAGCGATTTCGGAGGGGTGGACTTCGTGCGCGAAACGGACGCCGCATTCGTCAAAGACGTCCAGGATGGGGTTCCAACGGTCCGCGAAGTCCTGGTAGCCGGCGTCGATGACCTTTTCCGGGACGGGCGGGAACATGGCCACGTACTGCCAGATGGATGAGCCGGTAAAGCCGACGACGGTATCCACGCCCAGTGCCTTCGCTAGCCGGGCGGTGTGCTTCATTTCCTCCGCGGCGCGTTGGCGGACACCTTCGGGGTCGCCGTCGCCCCAGACCTTGGATCCCACGATGGCTTCGTGACGGAAGTCGATGGGGTCATCGCAGACGGCCTGGCCCTTGAGGTGGTTGGAGATGGCCCAGACCTTGAGGTTGTACTTTTCCAGGACGGCGAGTTTGGACTCGACATAGCCGGGTTCGTCCCAGCGCCAGGCATCCAGGTGGTCCCCGGACACGGCGATTTCCAGGCCGTCGTATCCCCAGCCGGAAGCGAGCTTGGCGACTTCCTCGAAGGGGAGGTCGGCCCACTGGCCGGTGAACAGGGTGTAGGGGCGGGGCATGTCAGGCTCCTTCAGGGACGGCGACGGGGGTGCTGGTGTCGAGGTAAATCGTGGTGCTTTTTGCGGCGGCGGATTCTTCGATGGCGTTCAGGATCCGCTGGACTTCCAAGCCGTCTTCGAACGACGGCGTGGGTGGGGTCCCGCCGTCCACCGCGAGGAGGAAGTCGCGGATCTCGTGCGTGAACGTGTGCTCCCAGCCGATGATGTGGCCCTGCGGCCACCACGCGTCCAGATACGGGTGGTCGGGTTCGCTGACCAGGATCCGGCGGTAGCCCTGTTCGCGCGCCGGTGCGGTGGCGTCGAGGAAGCGGAGTTCGTTCAGGTTTTCCAGGTCGAAGAGGATGGAGCCCTGATCGCCGTAGATTTCCAGTTGCAGGGAGTTCTTCCGGCCGGTGGCCACCCGGGAGGCTTCCACTGAGGCGATCGCGCCGGAGGCGAGGGACAGGGTGGCCCAGGCGGCGTCGTCGACCGTGACCTCCTCCAGTCCTGCCGCGCCGGGGCGGCGGGTGGTGAACGTGTGCGTGCGGCCGGAGACCTCGGTGACCTTGTCCTCGAGGAGGAACAGGACCTGGTCGATCGCGTGTGAGGCGATGTCGCCCAGGGCCCCGGACCCGGCGGTTTCCTTGGTCAGGCGCCAGGTCATGGGCGCTGTTTCGTCCGCGAGCCAGTCCTGCAGATAGGCTGCGCGGACGTGCCGGACGGCCCCGACGCGGCCTTCGGCGATGAGTTCCCGGGCCAGGGCCAGGGCCGGGACGCGGCGGTAGTTGAACCCCACCATCGACTGCACGCCCTTCGCCCTTGCCGCCTGGGCGGCTTGGGTCATAGCTTCGGCCTCGGCCAGGGTGTTGGCCAGCGGCTTTTCCAGGAGCACATGCTTGCCCGCTGCGAGGGCGGCGGTAGCGATTTCGGCGTGCATCCACCCCGGCGCGCAGATATCCACGATGTGGATGTCGTCCCGATCCAGGACAGCGCGCCAGTCCGTGGCAGTCTCCGCCCAGCCGTACTTTGCGGCGGCTTCGCGGACGCCGGCGGTGTCCCGGCCCACCAGGAGCTTCTGCTCAAAGGCCGGCACATCGAAGAAGCTGGCCACATTCCGCCACGCATTTGAGTGGGCCTTGCCCATAAAGGCATAGCCAATCATGGCAACCCCGAGCGGGCGCTGGTTGTTCGTTGCTGGGGTCATGATCATGCGTCCTGGAGAGTGGCGGTTTCGGGGGCCCAGTCCTCGGGGAGGGCCGGGGAAGCGGGCGCGGAACTGGCGACGTCCACGAACGTGCCGGTTTCCATGGATTCGGAGATCGAGACCATGCTGTCCAGGACGTGGTAGGCCAGATTTCCCGTGGCGCGGTGCGGCACGCCGGCCCGGATGGACCGGGCCATGTCCAGGACGCCCATGCCGCGGCCGTTGGCAGGCCCGGTGGCCGGAATGGTGGTCCACTCCTCGTCGCCGGCCCGCCAGAGCTTGAGGTCGCCGTCGAAATTGTTGGGGTCCGGCAGGCTGAGGGTGGCCTCGGTTCCGGTGATCTCCACGAAGCCCATCCGGGCGCGCGGCGATTCGAACGAGAAGACGCTGTGGGAGGAGGCGCCTGACTCGAACTGGGCCATCGCGGACACGTGCGTAGGTACCTCGACGGTAAATTCCTCACCGGCCTTGGGTCCGGAGCCGATGACGCGGACGTCCTTGGCCTTGGACCCGACGGCGGCGACCTTCCGTATGGAGCCGAAGGTCTGGACCAGGGCGGTGAGGTAGTAGGGGCCCATGTCGAAGAGCGGGCCGGCGCCGTGCTGGAAGAGGAACGCCGGATTGGGGTGCCACGACTCCGGGCCAGGGGTCTGGAACGTGGTCATGGCGGTAAGCGGGACGCCGATGTCGCCCCGTTCGATGATCCGGCGGGCCGTCTGCAGGCCAGCGCCCAGGAACGTGTCCGGCGCGCAGCCCAGACGAATGCCGGCGGCGTCGGCGGTCTTAAGCAGGCCCAGCCCGGATTCGCGGTCCAGGGAGAAGGGCTTCTCGGTCCAGACGTGCTTGCCGGCGTTGACAGCCGCCGTGGCCACCTCCACGTGGGCCGCGGGGATAGTCAGGTTCACGATAATCTCGACGTCGGGATGGTTCAGGGCCGCGTCCACGCCGCCCCACTGGGCGATGCCGTATTCCTTGGCGCGGGCTTCGGCGGCCTCCTCGAAGAGGTCGGCGATGACGTGGACCTTGAGGTCCGGGAAGATCGTGAGGTTGTCCAGGTAGGCCTTGGAGATGTTGCCCGCGCCGATGACGGCAACGCCCACCGGACCCCGGCCCGTGGCTTCTGCGTCCGTGCCTGCTGCGCCGCTCATGCCTTGGCGCCTTCGGCTGCCTTAAGGTACGCGAGGCTTTCGGCGATGCCTTCGAAAATGTCCCCGGAGTAGTCGTCGAACTCCACCACGCCGACTTCGAGGGACTTGGCGGCCGCGACGACGTCGAGGACAGCCACCTTGCCCTTGCCCGCAGGCAACTGGGCTTTGGTGTCGGTGTTCAGCGGGCCGTCCTTGATGTGGATGAGCTTTACCCGGTCACCGAGTTTGGTCAGGATGTCCACGGGGTCCTGTCCGCCCACGGCCACCCAGTAGGTGTCCACCTCGAGGACAACCTCGGGGTCCAGAAGATCTGCGAAGTACTCCAGGGCAGTGCGTCCCTCGATGGTGGACTCCAATTCCCAGGCGTGATTGTGGTAGCCCACGCGGATCCCGTATTCGGCGCCCTTCTTGGCAGCGGCGTTGAGCCGGGCGGCCGTGGCCTGGATGTCCTCCGTGGATTGCCAGCGGTCTGCCGCGATGAACGGGTCGATCACGGTGGTGATACCCAGTTCCCTGGCGGCGGCGAAGATCTGGTCCTGGTCCTGGCTGAGCAGCGGTGCGTGTCCGGACGGTGCGGTCAGGCCGTTTTCCGTCAGCGCAACCCCGAGTTCCTTGGCGGTGGCAACAAAGTTGTAGGGCTCCACCTGGGTGAAGCCGATCTCCGCTACCTTGCGGATCGTGCCGGGCAGATCCTCCTGCATCGCATTGCGCAGGGTGTATAGCTGGATTGAATAGTTCATGGGTTCTCCTGACCTCGAGACGCTTTCCCCTAAAGCTAGAACTACTTTTGACGAGGGTCAAGCAAAAGTTGAATGTTAGGCGTCAACCTTTTCTCAGCGTGACACGCAGAAGAGGGTGTGTTATTCATGAACCATGAGTCTCATGCCCGGAACTGCGCCCGCCAGCCCTGATGGCGGCGGCAATCTGGCGCGCGCTGGTGACCTCTTTCAGCTCTTGCGGGACGGCAAGGCACGAACCCGGGCCGAGCTGGCCCTGACCACGGGCCTTGCCCGTTCCACCGTCGCCGCACGCATCGACGCCCTGATCTCGTCCGGCCTGGTGGGGGCAGCGGGGGAGGCGAACTCCAGTGGCGGCAGGCCGCCGTCGCGCTTTGCCTTCAACCCCGCCGCACGCGCCGTCCTGGCCGTCGACGTCGGGGCCACCCACGTGATTGTTGCCGTCACGGACCTCAGCGGACGAATCCTGGCGGAGCGGCGCCTCGCGCAGGACGTTGCCGAAGGGCCCGAACCCGTGCTCGGCAGGGTAGTACAGGAAGGACTGGCCCTGCTGCAGCAGGCCGGCCGGGACGTGGGCGATGTCGCCGGCGTGGGCATCGGACTCCCGGGTCCGGTGGAACATGCCACCGGAAGGCCCGTCAAGCCGCCCATCATGCCTGGCTGGGACGGGTTCGACGTCGTCCGTTACGTTCAGCGGTCGCTGCCCGTGCCGGTACTGGTGGACAACGACGTCAACATCATGGCCTTGGGCGAGCGGGCAGCGCACTGGCCCGATCACGAGAATTTCCTGTTCATCAAGGTAGCCACCGGCATCGGCTCCGGGATCATCAGCAGCGGCGAGCTGCAGCGTGGCGCGAACGGCACAGCGGGCGACCTGGGCCACGTCCGGGTCCCGCGCGGCGACGACGTTCTCTGCCGGTGCGGGAACTACGGTTGCCTGGAAGCGCTCGCTTCCGGGCCGGCCATCGCCGCGGAACTCACGCGCCAAGGAGTGCCGGCATCGAAAGGCAGCGACGTCCTGCGGCTCGTGGCCGGCGGAAATGTGCAGGCCGTCCAGGCCCTGCGCCAGGCCGGACGGGACGTGGGCGACGTGCTGGCCACCGTGGTGAACCTGCTTAACCCCTCCGTCATTGTCATTGGCGGCAGCCTGGGCCAGGCGGGCGAACACCTGATGGCAGGCGTCCGCGAAGTGGTGTACCGGCGGTCCCTGCCGCTGGCGACCTCGCACTTGGGGATAGCGCTGACGGTGGCCGGAGACCAGGCCGCCATCCTCGGTGCCAGCCAGCTGGTCACGCAGTTTGTGCTGTCCCCTGCAGCAATCGAAGCGACACTCCAGGCAGCTGGCTAGCGAATTACTACGGGGTGAGCACCCGCACTGGTGAGCCGGCAAGCCACGCCCTTACGTCCTCGAACGCGCCGCCATAGAACTGCCGGTAGCTTTCCGCTGTCACGTAGCCCAGGTGCGGGGAGAGCACCGTGTTGGGGGCCGACAGGAGGGGGTGGCCCGCGGGCAGGGGTTCTTCGTCGAAGACATCCAGGGCGGCGCCGCGGATCCAGCCCCCGGCCAGCGCGCGTACCAGCGCGTCCTGGTCCACTAGTGGCCCCCGGGCGGTGTTCACCAGGATGCCTTCAGGGCCAAGGAGCCGCAGTTCGGGTTCACCCACTATTCCCT
The DNA here is from genome assembly GCF_037203945.1 of Pseudarthrobacter sp. CCNWLW207. Taxonomy (NCBI): domain Bacteria; kingdom Bacillati; phylum Actinomycetota; class Actinomycetes; order Micrococcales; family Micrococcaceae; genus Pseudarthrobacter; species Pseudarthrobacter sp. CCNWLW207. The sequence continues at coordinate 154,273 of NZ_JBBCBS010000007.1, forward strand.
CGGAACGGGGAGACAGCCGCAGGTGGAGCGTGGCGACGTCGGAATTTCTGAACAGGTCCTCCTTGCTGACGAGCTGGACACCAGCCTCGGAGGCACTTTCGGCGGTGAGGTTTTGGCTCCAGGCGAGCACTTCCATCCCAAAAGCCTGGCCATAGGTGGCGATCCTGCGGCCAATCTTGCCCAGCCCCACGATGCCGAGGGTCTTGCCGGCCAGCTCGAACCCCACAGTGGTTTGCCACGTGCCGGCGCGCAGCGAGTTTTCTTCGGCGGGGATGTGCCGGGCGGCCGCCAGCAGCAGGGCCCAAGTCATTTCCGGTGCTGCGGCGGGGGAGCCGGCGGTCCCGCACACGGTGATGCCCGATTCCGCCGCGGCACCGACGTCGATGGACGCGTTCGCCATGCCCGTGGTGACCAGTAGCTTGAGCGCGGGCAGCCTTTCAAGGACCGAACGGGGAAAGGGCGTCCGCTCCCGCATGGCGATGACGATCCCGACGTCCGCGAGGGCCGCCACCAGGGCATCTTCACTGGTGAAGGGTTCCCGAAAAACGGTGACGGACACCCCGTCCTGTTCGAGGGCAGCCCAGTCGGCGAAGCCGTGGGCAACACCCTGGTAGTCGTCGAGGATGGCAAGCCGGTGCTGCATGTCTGTTTCCTTCGTCACGTAGTCAGAGCTTGGTGCTCGAGGGCCTGGGCTTATCGTAGCTTTGGCGCTTCCCGCCGCGGACGTCCGGGGGCCGCGCGGCGTGATAGCAATGGAAGTGATGAAATCATTTTTAATGCCAGTAGCTGCCCAGTGAACGGCCGGCTCCTGGCCCGTGTTCCGAACGGCTGGATCCTGCTTGCCTGCATCGGCCTCCTGGCGCTCAATCTGCGGGGTCCGTTTGTGGCGGTCGCCCCGGTTGTGGACGTCATGCAGGCAGAGCTGGGCTTGTCACCGGTGGTGCTGGGGCTCCTGACCAGCATCCCGGTACTCTGCTTCTCCCTGTTCGCGCCGGTGGCGTCGCTGGCTGCGCGCAGGTTCGGGGCTGAGTTCGCTGTGACGCTCACCATCCTCGGCGTGCTTGCCGGCGTGGTGGTCCGCTCTGCAGGCGGCCCTGCCCTTGTTGTTGCAGGCACTGTGCTGATCGGTCTTGCCATCACGGTGGGAAATATTGCGGTTCCGCTGATTATCCGGCGGGACTTTTCGCCGCTGCGGCAAGGGACGGCAATGGGCGTGTACACGGCGGCGCTGAACATTGGCTCATTCCTGACCTCCGTAGTCACCGCGCCGCTGGCCGAGCTGGCCGGGTGGCGGGCGGCGCTCGCTGCGGTGGGGATCCTGGCAGTGGCGGCGATCGCCTTCTGGACTGCCGCCGTCGGCGCCCGCAGCGCCTTTGTCCCCACAAGTGTTGAAGCGCCGGGCGGCCAGGCGCGGCCCGCCGTCAGGGGCTCCGGCTGGATCACCGCAGGACTGACCGCCGGATTCGCGGGACAGGCCTTCTCCTATTACGCCGTGACCGCGTGGCTCCCGAGCTACCTCAGCGATGAACTCAGCATGTCAGCCTCCGCGGCCGGCGCCGGATCGTCCATCTTCCAGATCCTCGCCATTGTGGGCGCCCTTGGCGTACCGTTTGCGGCAAAATACTCCAGCACGACGACGGCGGCCCTCACCTTGGGCGTCCTGTGGACGGCCGTGCCGGCCGGGCTGCTGCTCGCGCCGGGGCTGTGGTGGCTCTGGTCCGTGTGCGGCGGGATTGCCCAAGGCGGCGGGATCACGCTGATTTTTATCGCCATCATCAAGCTGGCCCGCGATCAGGCGTCAGCGGGCCGGATGTCCGCCATCGTCCAGGGCGTGGGCTACTGCTTCGCGGCGGTAGCCCCGCCGCTCGTGGGGTTCGTGCACGACGCCGCAGGTTCGTGGACCCCGGCGCTGCTGGTAGTCCTGGCGTCCGTGCTGACGTTCTTCCTCTGCACCACCCTCGCCGTGCGGCTGGTGCCCAAGGGCCGCTGACGGGTCCCGCCGTCGTCGTTCTTCCCCTGCCCAGACTTTCGAAACGCTCTCAGATCCTGCAACAAATGCAGCAACGCTCTCTCACTTTCTTGAAAAAAGTGAGAGAGCGTCCGGGGGCACACGGTGTGGGCTGGCCGTGCGCGCCTTCTTATGGGGTGTTCCGTCGCCGGGCCGGCCCCCGGATCTCGGGGTGCCTGTTGCGAACGGCATGCCAGCCCGGCGAACGGAAATCGGTCAGGCCGCGGCCAGCTCCTCAACCGTGGCCTTTTCACGGGCCTCCGTCAGGTACCTCGCGTAGGCGGGGAGCGTCAGGAAGGACGGGAAGTCCTGGGCGAGGGTGACTTCTTCGAAGATGTCGCGGGCGTCTTCGAAGCGGTCTCCGTCGAAGCGTTCCAGGCGTGCGAACTCTTCGTCGAGGAGTTCCTCGATCCAGCGGTGGGTGATGATTTCGCCGTGGTCGGTGATGGCGGACGCGTACATCCACTGCCACAGCTGGGAGCGGGAGATCTCGGCGGTGGCGGCGTCTTCCATGAGGTTGTGGATGGCGACGGCGCCGTTCCCCCGCAGCCAGGACTCGATATAGCGGATGCCTACTTCGATGTTGTTCCGGATGCCCTGTTCGGTGATGGTGCCCTCAGTGGCGGCTACGTTGATCAGGGCGCGGTCATCGGGGATCACGTCCTCGCGGAGCTTCCCGAGCTGGTTGGGGTGCTCGCCGAGGATGCTGTCGAACACTTCGCGGCACACCGGCACCAGGTCCGGGTGGGCTACCCAGGAGCCGTCGAAGCCGTCGTTGGCCTCGCGGGTCTTGTCGGCGCGGACCTTTTCGAAGGCGTTGGTGTTGGCTGCTTCGTCCTTGCGGTTGGGCACGGCTGCTGCCATCCCGCCGATGGCCATGGCGCCGCGCTTGTGGCAGGCCCGAACCAGCTGTTCGGTGTAGGCGCGCATGAAGGGCTGGGTCATGGTCACCTGGGCGCGGTCCGGGAGGACGAACCGGGGGCCGCGGGTGCGGAAGTTCTTGATCAGGGAGAAGATGTAGTCCCAGCGCCCGGCGTTCAGGCCTGATGCGTGGTCCCGGAGTTCGTAGAGGATTTCTTCCATTTCGAAGGCTGCGGTGATGGTTTCGATCAGCACGGTGGCGCGGATGGTGCCCTGCGGGATGCCGAGGAGGTCCTGGGCGAGGATGAAGATGTCGTTCCAGAGCCGGGCTTCGAGGTGGTTCTCGATCTTGGGCAGGTAGAAGTACGGGCCTTTGCCCTGGGCCAGCAGGCGGCGGGCGTTGTGGAAGAAGAACAGGCCGAAGTCAACGATCCCGCCGGCCACCGGGGTGCCGTCGATGAGCATGTGCTTCTCCGGCAGGTGCCAGCCGCGGGGACGGACCACGATGGTGGGCAGTTCCCCGGCCGGGCGCAGCTTGTACTCCTTGCCCTCAGGGGTGGTGAAGTCGATCCGACGTTCCAGCGCATCGGTGAGGTTCAGCTGGCCCTTGATCACGTTCCGCCACGTGGGGGTGGAGGAGTCCTCCATGTCCGCGAGCCAGACCTTCGCGCCGGAGTTCAGGGCGTTGATGGTCATTTTCTTGTCCACGGGCCCGGTGATCTCAACGCGGCGGTCTTCCAGGCCAGGTGCCGGGGGAGCGACGCGCCACGACGGGTCATTGCGGATGTCCTCGGTCTCCCGCAGGAACCGCGGGTCCTGGCCGCCGGCGATGTCAGCCCGCCGGGTCCGGCGTGCCTGCAGCAATTCCTGGCGCCGCGCCGCCGTCGCCCGGTGCAACTTGGCCACAAACTCCAGAGCGTCGGGAGTCAGAACCTCGTTCTGCCGGCAAATAGGCTGCGCGGTCAACGTAATGCCGTTGATGGTGAAGTTGTCAGTGAAGCTGTTCATGGGAGTGACTCCTTAAAAGTCCGCCGTTGCCCTATCACTTGTGGTCCCCAAAAGCGGCGAATGAGGACTCTAAGTGATAGGGCAACGAGGAAGGGGGAAGAATTTAGTGGAACTGGCCCTCTTCGGTCGATCCGACCAGTGCGAGGGTGGATGCGTTCGGGTTGAGCGCGGTAGCGATGTCGTCGAAGTAGCCGGTGCCGACTTCGCGCTGGTGCTTGGTCGCGGTGTAGCCGCGGGATTCGGAGGCGAATTCCTTCTCCTGGAGTTCGACGTAAGCGCTCATGCCTTCACGGGCGTAGCCGTGGGCGAGGTCGAACATCGAGTAGTTCAGGGCGTGGAAGCCGGCCAGGGTGATGAACTGGAAGGTGAAGCCCATGGCGCCGAGTTCACGCTGGAACTTCGCGATGGTGGCGTCGTCCAGGTGCTTGCGCCAGTTGAACGACGGCGAGCAGTTGTAGGACAGCATCTGGTCCGGGAACTCGGCCTTGACCGCTTCGGCGAACTTGCGGGCCAGCTCAAGGTCCGGGGTGCCCGTTTCCATCCAGATGAGATCGGAGTACGGGGCGTAGGCCTTGGCGCGGGCGATGCAGGGTTCGATGCCGTTGCGGACCTTGTAGAAGCCCTCCGGGGTCCGCTCGCCGGTAACGAATTCCTGGTCGCGGGGGTCGACGTCGGAGGTGATCAGGGTTGCTGCCTCGGCGTCGGTGCGGGCGATGACCACCGACGGGGTGCCAGCGACGTCGGCCGCCAGGCGGGCTGCGTTCAGGGTGCGGACGTGCTGCTGGGTGGGGATGAGGACCTTGCCGCCCAGGTGGCCGCACTTCTTCTCGGAGGCGAGCTGGTCCTCCCAGTGAACGCCTGACGCGCCGGCCTGGATCATGGATTTCATGAGCTCGTAGGCGTTCAGCGGGCCACCGAAGCCGGCCTCGGCGTCGGCCACGATCGGGACCATCCAGTCATCAACAGTCTGGATGCCCTCGGAGAACTCGATCTGGTCTGCCCGGAGGAGCGCGTTGTTGATGCGGCGCACCACCGTGGGGACCGAGTTGGCCGGGTAGAGCGACTGGTCCGGGTAGGTGTGGCCGGAGTTGTTGGCGTCCGCGGCAACCTGCCAGCCTGAAAGGTAGATGGCGCGCAGGCCGGCCTTGACCTGCTGCACGGCCTGGTTGCCGGTCAGGGCGCCCAAGGCGTTGGTGTATCCGCCGGTCTTGTGCTCTTCGGTGAGCTGCTTCCACAGCTTTTCCGAACCGCGGCGGGCCAGCGTGTGTTCCTCGGAGACGCGGCCGCGGAGGCGGACGACGTCGGAAGCTGAGTAGTCACGGGTCACACCTTCCCAGCGGGGGTTGGCGGCCCACTCAAGCTCCAGGGCGGCGGCCTGCTGTTCGGGCGTCTGCTGGGTGGGCTCAAATGCTGCAGTCATCGTTGTCTCCTTGATTGAGCTCCGGGGTGGTGATCCGCCGGCCAGGACTGCGTCCTTGCAGTCCCGGCCGGCTATCCCGGTGCGGTGTTTCTTTCCGTGATCACTACTTTTCAGCACTTCCCAACACTTCTCTAGGGGAAAATCATGGAAAGAAATGCACTTCTTCGCGTATCCTCAAGAAATGCCCCCTTCAAGCTGGAACCGCAAAGCCGCTGCACCGCCGTCGTCCACTGCCGCACCGGAACTGGACGTCATCAGCCTCGGCCGCCGCGTCCGCCACCTGCGCAAGGCGGCCGGCATGACGCTCGATGACCTGAGCGCCGCCGTCGGTACCGCCCCAAGCCAGCTGAGCCTGATTGAGAACGGCAAGCGCGAGCCCAAGCTGGGGCTGCTACAGCAGCTCGCAGCGGCGCTGAATGTGGGCATCGATCAACTGTTGGGCGCCGAGCCGCCCAACCGCAGGGCAGCCTTGGAAATCGAGCTGGAACGATACCAGCGCAGCCCCATCTACGAGTCACTGAACCTGCCCAAAATCCGCATCAGCTCGCGGCTTCCGATGGACGTGCTCGAGTCGATGGTGGGCCTGCAGCACGAGCTGGAGCGCAAGCTCAATGAGCAGATCGCCACGCCGGAGGAGGCCCGGCGCGCCAACGGTGAGCTGCGTGCCATGATGCGTGAGCGGAACAACTACTTTCCCGAGTATGAGGCCGAAGCCCAGAAGGTGCTGGCGAGCGTCGGGCACACCACCGGTCCGCTGTCCCAGCACGTGATCGCAGACATTGCCGCGCACCTGGGATTCAGCCTCCATCACGTGGGTGACCTGCCGCATTCAACCCGATCCGTCACTGATCTCAAGAACCACAGAATTTATCTCACGCAGAACCAGCGCACGGACCACGATCCCCGCTCGGTGCTGCTGCAGGCCCTGGGCCACTACGTCCTGGGCCACCAAACGCCCAAAAACTATGGTGATTTCCTGATGCAGCGCGTGGCCACCAACTATTTCGCCGCGGCGCTGATGCTCCCGGAGAAGGCCACCGTGGAGTTCCTGCAGCAAGCCAAACAGGCGAAGGAAATCGCCGTGGAGGACATCCGCGACGCCTTCGCAGTCTCCTACGAAACAGCCGCGCACCGCTTCACCAACCTCGCCACGGAGCACCTGGACATCCGCACGCACTTCCAGAAAACGCACCAGAGCGGCATCATCTACAAGGCCTACGAGAACGACGGCGTGACGTTCCCGCAGGACCACACCGGCGCCATTGAGGGCCAGCCGTCGTGCAAACAATGGACGTCCCGCGTGGTGTTCGACGTCGCCGACAAGTTCCGTGCCTACAACCAGTACACGGACACTCCCGCAGGGACGTACTGGTGCACCGCGCGAACCGAGCGCTCCGCAAACGGTGAGTTTTCGCTCTCCGTCGGCGTGCCATACGCGCACGTGAAGTGGTTCCGCGGAAGGGACACCACAGAACGGTCCAAGTCCACGTGCCCGGACGAAAGCTGTTGCAAACGTCCGCCGGCGGAGCTGGCCTCGGAATGGGCTGGCAACGCCTGGCCGTCCGCGCGGGCCCATTCGCACCTGCTGGCGGCCATGCCGCCCGGGGCGTTTCCCGGCGTCGACGAGACCGAGGTGTACAGCTTCCTCCAGGCGCACTCCGGTACCTGACCAGGACGTTCTCTCACTCTCTTGGCGAACGTTAACTGCTCCTGTTTGGGCGGTGGAGGAGTCATGGGCAAGGAGTGCGCCGACGCGTTAGGCAACGAGGTATCGGACCGGTCCCATCCCGCGAGCACCAGTATCGGGCCAATTGCTTGCAGCCTAGGTCCAAACGAGCCATCTATTCAGGCGCGAGGCGCTGTCCCTGTTGATCAGCGACTGTAAGGCTGGCAAGGATCGTTGTTGGCAGTCCTAAGGCAATCAGCGAGGCACGGATTTGGTAACGGCCGGGCACGAGCCCATCAAGTTCGGGGTTGTTTAGCAGGGCAGGGAGGACGAGTTGCTGGCCCGGGGCTAAGGGGGGCAGTTGAGCTGCCTTGCCGTGGGCGTACCAGCCGCTTCCGATTCTGTTTCCTTTGTAGTCGAGGACGATTCCCTGGACATGGCTGTGGTCTTCTTCGCTCGGATTCCACGTGCTTGCGGCGTCGTTGATTAGGACGACGGCAATTTCCGGTGGTGATCCCTTTGTCATCATGAATTTTGGTTGTGACCATTCCAGGCGTAACCCCTGCCTGCGGAGTTCCTGCACTGGAATTGGGAGATAGCTCGCGGGACCAGCAAATTGCCATCCGTTCTTGTCGTGATGCAACTGCACGAGAACCCATCGACCGGGGCTTGCTTGGTCGGGTGCGCCAAGCACAAGCATTTCTAGTGCCCAAGAAGGGTAGGAAGTCTGCAGGCGTCTCCAGCCAATAAGAGGGAAATCATCCGATGCCCGGGGCGGGAGCACGTTCTCCTCCGAGAACCAGCGCGAGACGATCTCATCCCAGCTCATTCCAACTTCGTGGAGGGTGGAGCGCTCAACCTCCCATGGTCCGAGCTGGGTTAGCTGCAATTCTGAAATCTTGTTCCCCATGGCTCTCATTCTGCCCCAGCCCACGTAGCTGCAGCTTTGACCGTGTCAGGAGCCCACCAACCTTCGGGGACCAGTTCAATGTGTGAGAGCGTTCGGTTCAGCCGTGGAGTTCCCGGTACGCATCAGCAGCTGCCGGGTGCAGCGGCAGGCCGGCAGTGTTGATCAGCGACTCCGGACTCAGGAACTGGACCCCCAGGCTGGAGCGCGGGATGAGTTCTTCGGCGTTCCCCACCAGCAGTTCGACGGTCCTCCTGACGGTCCGGTCATCGAGGTCGTTGCGGCAGAGGAGCAAGTTCGCCACGCCAATGGTCCACACCGCCGGAATCCCGTCGTAACTCCCGCCAGGGATCAGCACGCGGTCGTAGTAAGGGCCATAGCGCGTCCGTATGGACGGAAGCAATGACGACAGATCCAGGAGCTCCAGGGCGGCATCCCGGTTGCTTCCAGCGATGGCTGCCGTAGGCACGCCACCGGACCAGAACAGCGCATCCACTGCTCCGGCCTGCAGCGCCGCGAGGCCATCGTTGAGCCCGAGGTTCTGCACGGTGACTAAGTTTTCGACGGCGGACGTTGGGGCCGTGCCGACCGTTGCGGTGGCCAGTCCCGCCGCTTCAATGAGACGGGGTGTGGTCAGCGATGTCCCCGAACCGGGCTCGCCGACGGCAACCGTCCTGCCGGCCAGGGCGGCGAGATCGTGGATGCCGCTGTCCTTGCGCACCACGCAGTGGACGTAATTTTCATAGACCCGACCGAGCGCCCTGATTCCGGCGGCCGACTTGCCATCTGCTCCAAACTGCTCGGCCGCGGCATCCGCCAGCGCGATCGCGAACGTGGCCTGCCCCGCCAGCAGTTTCCCCAGGTTGTCCAGGCTGCCGCCGGTTATCAGAGCCGAAGCTGTATCCGCCACCCCATGTTGTTGGAGGGACGCAGCCAGCAGCGTGGCGAACTCAAGGTAGAAGCCCCCCGGCTCACCCCCAGCGACCGTGACACTGCCCGGACGGTCTTGGCGCGTACAGCCGCTGAGGGCCGGGCCCAACAACCCAGCCAAGCCGGCAGCCAGTCCTGCTTTGAGGGCCGCGCGCCTCCGCGGAAGGCCGCTGTGGCCACTGGCGGCGTTAGCCAGATCTGTCACGACGGGCCATCCTCACTCGGCCCGGCCACGGCGCGCGGAAATTCAATGCGCGCGATCAGGCCGTGCGGGGAAGCCCCGGCCAGCAGCAGTCGGCCACCGTTGGCACGCGCCAGCCTGTCCACAATGGTCATGCCCAAACCGTTGCCACGGATATTGCGGTGCTGTGGGGAGCGCCAGAAGCGGCTTGTGGCAGCAGCCCGCTCTTCGGCGGAAAGCCCGGGACCGTCGTCGGAAATTTCGACGGCGACTGCGTCCGGGAGGCTGCGGACGGCCACCGTAATGCGGGCACCGGCCGCGTACTTGATGGCGTTGTTGATCAGCTCGCCAACCATCTGGGCCAGTTCTGCGGCGTTGCAGGCTATGTGCACCGCGGGCTTGGGCGGACCGTCCAGCAGGATCGAGGCCCCGCTTTGCCGTGCCGCCGGGCCAGCCCGCTCGGTTTCTTCCTGCAGGACCGCGTAAGGGTCCACAACGGCCGGGAGCACGTGCGAGGCGGCTCTTGGCGGGACTCCGGCCGAGTCTTCGGATGCCCGGTGTTCCGCTGCAGCGAGGCGCAATACGCCGTCGAGGATGTCCTCCACACGCTCAAGCTCGGCGAGGACCCCGTCCGACGCCTTCTTTTCCCGGGCGGTCTGCAGTTCAAGCTGCAGCAAGTCGATCCTCAACCGCAGTGCACCCACCGGGTTTCGTAGCTGGTGGGAGGTATCGGCAATCAGCTGGCGCTGGGAGTCGATGCTCTCGCTGACCGTCCGCGCCATTCTGGTGAAGGAACGGCTCAATTCCCGCAGTTCCGGCGGTCCGGCCTCAGGAAGATTTCCGGTCCGGCCTGTTGCCTCAAGCTCCGTCACGGCCGCATTCAGGCGGTGCACAGGGCGCAGCACCCAGCCGGTTACGCGGGCGGCGCCGAGGAGGAGCACCGCAGCGAGGGCGGCTGCGGCCACTCCAACGAGGAGCCACCGCTCGCGCAGTTTCAGCCGCGCGGCATCCAAGTTGACCTTTAGTACGGCCTCGCCCAGAACCTGGCTGGCACTGCCGAACGAACGGGAGATCACCTCGGAGCCTGTTCCAAAGGGCTGAAGCGGCGACAGGGCGGTGTCGTTGAGGTTGAGGCTGGCCCGGGCCAGTGCATCGCGGACACCTGGGCTCTCCTCGTTCAGTCCGCCCGAGCGCAGGGTGCCTGCCTGGAGGCGGATCAGGACCCCCTCTCCGTACAGTTCGGAGTATCTGTCCATCTCGGTCTGCAGCTGTGTGGGGTCCCCTCCCTCGGTCGCGGCGTCGAAGGCCACCTGCGCGAGGCGGTTCAGGGCGGCTGCCCGGTTGATCTGGAGTTCCTGGGTCAGCTCCCGGCTGGCCGACGTCAGGATCGCCGTTGAGGCGAAAATGACGATGAGGACGGACAGGATACTCAGGACCCCGAGGACGCGCAGCCTCACGCCGGCTCCGCCTCGACCCGGTAGCCCACGCCCCGGACGTTGATAATGAAGCCGGGCAGTTGGAGCTTGGCGCGCAGGCCTGTCAGGTGCACGTCGAGGGATCGTGAGGAGGCAAGGAACGCGTCGCCCCATAGAGCATCCAGGATCTGCTCCCGGGTGACCACTGAACCGGCGTGGCCCGCCAGGAGCGCAAGCAGGTCGAATTCGGTGGCGGTCAGGGGCAGGACCCTGGAACCGATCGCCGCCACACGACGTTCGAGGTCCACTTCGAGTCCGCCCAGCACGATGGTCCGCTGCCTGCTGTCCCTTGCACGGCCCGCCCGCCGGGTGACTGCTTCGATGCGGGCAAGGAGCTCAACGAGTTTCACCGGCTTGACGAGGTAGTCATCAGCTCCGGACCGCAGGCCAAGCACCACGCTGCGTTCGTCGTCGCGGGCTGTCAAAATCAGGATCGGGACGGGTGTTACCTGGCGAAGCTTGCGCAGGACGTCGAGTCCGTCCATGTCCGGCAGGCCCAGATCGAGCAGGATGACTCCAAAGCGCCGGTGCTCCAGGAGCGCGTCAGCTCCGCGGGCAACCCGGGAGGCCGTGTGTCCGGCGGAAACCACGGCTGCGTCGAGCGCGGACGCCATGGCGTCGTCGTCCTCGACGATGAGCACATCCATTGCCTGATCCTGTTCCGTTTGAGCGGCCGTTTCTTCCCCAGTCCGCCTTTGGAGATTACCCCGTTCGCCGATATTCCGCCCTGCACTGGGCGGGACCAGCTTTCAGCGCCAGGCATTGGGGCAAAACCTAAGGAAGTGTTAGGACTTCGGCTCCAGCGTTGGTTGTGCGATGGATCACCCATAGCTTGGATGGGGTCCCTGGCCTTCGCCGGGACCATCAATGTCGAGGAGGAACCATGGGCAACGTTGCCGTGGACAGCAAGAAAGTAAAACGGGGACCTGTGGCGAAGCCGGCAAGGAAGGTCCAGCGATGAGTACCCAGCAAACCGGGATCCAAAGTGAGTCAGCCCAGACCCGGCGGGCAGTCAGCAACATCCTCAAAGGCTCAGCGGGCAACCTCGTGGAGTGGTACGACCTCTACGTCTACACGGTCTTCGCCGCCTACTTCCAGTCCCACTTCTTCAACTCCAAGGACGAGCTCCAGGCTGGCCTGGAGGCGATGGCCGTGTTCTCGACGTCGTTCCTGATGCGTCCCATCGGCGCCTGGTTCTTCGGCCGCTACGCCGACCGCAAGGGCCGCAAGGCCGCGCTGACGTTGAGTGTCACGCTGATGTCCGCGGGCTCCTTCGCCATCGCGCTTTTGCCCACAACCCAACAGGTGGGCGTCTGGGCCTTGGTGCTGCTGATCCTCATCCGCCTGGTCCAGGGCTTCTCAGTGGGCGGTGAATACGGCACCAGCGCCACGTACATGTCCGAGGCTGCCACGTCCAAGCGCCGCGGTTTCTTCTCCAGCTTCCAGTATGTGACCCTGATCGGCGGCCAGATGATGGCCCTGCTGGTTCTGGTCATCCTCCAGAACGTCATGCCCAAGGACGACCTGACCGAGTGGGGCTGGCGTATCCCGTTCGCCATCGGCGGTGTGGCCGCGCTGGTTGTCCTCTGGCTGCGGCGCTCCATGGAGGAAACAGTCTCCGCGGAGCAGGTTGAAGCCGCGAAGGTACCCGCGGTGGCCGGCGTTGCGCAGCCCGGCACCATGAAGTTGCTGTTCACGCAGTACTGGAAGCCGCTGCTGATCTGCATCGGTGTCACGCTCGGCGGCACGGTGGCGTTCTACACGTACACCAACTTCATCCTGAAGTTCATGAACGATACGTCCGGCATCGCCAAGACGGATACCTCGGTTATCAACTTCTGGGCGCTGTTCATCTTTATGCTGCTCCAGCCCGTGTATGGCCTGATCTCGGACAAGGTGGGCCGCAAGCCGCTGCTGCTGTGGTTCGGCATCACCGGCGTCCTGTTCACCTGGCCGCTGCTCTCCACACTGTCCAACACCAAGGACCCGTTCACCGCGTTCCTGCTGATGATGGGCGGCCTGTTGATCGTTGGCGGCTACACCTCCATCAACGCCCTGGTGAAGGCTGAGCTGTTCCCCGCCTCCATCCGAGCCCTCGGCGTCGGCCTGGGTTACGCGATTGCCAACTCGCTGTTCGGCGGCACAGTCCCGCTGCTCGGTGCCGCGTTCCAGAAGGCCGAACGCGTGGACCTGTTCTTCACCTATGTCACCGTTGCCATCGCCATCTCCCTGGTGGTCTACATCTTCGCGCTGCGGAACAAGAAGGCCACGCACCTGGACCGGGAACAGGGCGATGCCTGGTCCGAAGCCCGCAAGGACGATGACAAGGACAAGGACCTCGTGGACGCCTAGCGCCTTAGCTTCAACACGCAGGAGGTTCGACGGCGGGTGGCCGGCACAGCGGTTCCTTCCGGGACTGTGCCGGCACCCGGCGTCGTCCCCCACCACCCGGGACGCTCTCTCAGTTCCGGCGTTAAGTGAGTGAGCGGTCCGGGAGGGGCACGGTCCGGGCGGGGCTTGCGCAGCCGCCGTTTCGCCCAGGCGGCCGGACTATATTGGGCCTTGTCGGCTGCTCAACCTGACAGCTGATCCAGCCGTTCGCGGGAGTGTGCACTCATGGCCAAGGAACTTGCAACCCAGCTCATCGAACAGCTCCAGGCTGCCGGTGTGCAGAGAATCTACGGAATTGTGGGGGACAGCCTCAACCCAATTGTTGATGCCGTCCGTCAAACGGGCGGCTCGCGGCAGGGCGGGATCGACTGGGTTCACGTCAGGCATGAGGAGGCTGCTGCCTTCGCCGCGGCTGCCGAAGCCCAACTGACGGGGAAGCTCGCGGTCTGCGCTGGATCGTGCGGGCCTGGCAACCTTCACCTGATCAACGGACTCTACGACGCGAACCGGTCCGGCGCCCCCGTTCTGGCCATCGCTTCCCACATTCCCAGCAAGCAGATCGGTAGCGGGTTCTTCCAGGAAACCCACCCGGACAGGCTCTTCAACGAATGCTCGGTGTACTCGGAGCTTGTCAGCACCACGGACCAGGCGCCGCGGGTGGTGCACAGCGCCATCCAGCACGCCGTGGGCCTCGGGGGAGTCGCCGTCGTCACCCTTCCCGGCGACATCGCGGGCCTGGAAGCTACCGCCACGACGCCGCTGCCCGCAACGTTCCGGCGCGCCGCGCTAACCCCCGATCCCGCGAGTGTCCGGGACCTGGCGGACGCGATCAATGCGGCCGGGAAAGTGGCCATCTTCGCCGGCGCCGGCGTTGAAGGGGCACACAACGAAGTGGTGGCCCTGGCCGAACTGATCAAGGCACCGATTGGTCACACCCTCCGCGGCAAGGACTTCGTGCAGTACAACAACCCGTACGACATCGGCATGACCGGCCTGCTGGGGTACGGCGCCGCTGCGGAGGGGATCGAGGACGCTGACCTGTTGATCCTGTTGGGCACCGACTTCCCCTATGACCAGTTCCTGCCCGAAACCCGCACCGCACAGGTGGACCGTGCCGCCCACAAACTGGGCCGCCGGACAGACGTGGATATAGCGGTCCATGGCGACGTCCTGCCCACGTTGGCTGCCCTGATGCCGCTGCTGGCGCCGAAAAAGAACCGCCGCTTCCTCGAGAAGATGCTCAAGAAGCATGACCGGCTGATGAACAAGTCCGTGGGCGCCAACACGCGCAAGGTGGAGAAGAAACAGCCGATCCATCCGGAATACGCGGCGTCGCTGCTCGACCAGGTGGCTGCCGAGGATGCGGTTTTCACTGCGGACACGGGGATGTGCAATGTGTGGACCGCGCGGTACATCAACCCCTTGGGGACGAGGCGTCTGATCGGCTCGTTCCTGCACGGCTCCTTGGCCAATGCCCTTCCCCACGCCATCGGCGCGCAACTCGCCTTCCCCGGCCGCCAAGTGGTGTCAGTCTCCGGCGACGGCGGACTGTCCATGCTGCTGGGCGAGCTCATCACCGTGGCGGCCCACAAACTGCCCGTCAACGTGGTGGTCTTCAATAATTCAACGCTGGGCATGGTCAAGCTGGAGATGCTCGTGGACGGCCTGCCCGATTTCGGCGTTGACGTACCCGATGCGAACTATGCCGCCGTCGCCCGGGCCTTGGGTTTCCACGCAGTCCGCGTCACCGACCCCGCCAGGATCGAGGCGGCGTACCGCGAGGCGTTCGCGCACCCGGGCCCTTCGCTGGTGGAACTGATCACCGATCCCCACGCACTGTCCCTGCCGCCGAAGATCTCCGGATCCCAGGTCGTCGGCTTCGCCACGGCCATGTCCAAGGTGGTCCTGAACCGGGGCGCCGGCGAAGCTGTCAGCATGGCACGGAGCAACCTGCGGAACATTCCGCGCAGCTAGCGTTCACGGGCTGGCGCACCGTACGGGGCTCGCGCGAGACCATAATGAATGCAAAGCGTGACCCTACAGGCATCGCCTGCCGCCGCCGTCGCTGGTTCACTGGGAGCAGGCGGATTCCCGCCATGGTGTGCCGGGGGAGGCTACAGGGATGTTTCGATTTCAGCGGGCAATCGCGTTGGGTGCCGTGATGGGACTGGCGGCGTGTGCAGCACCGGCGCCGCCGGAGTTGCTTACGGCCGACGGCGTAGAACGGGCCTCGGTGGACCGTGAGGCCTTCCCGGAGGAATTGGCCACGTTCCGGGATTCCGCCTTGAGACTGGGGGACGCCCTCCTGGCCAGCGGCGAAGGGAACGTCATCGCATCGCCGGGAAGCCTGCTGATTGCCCTTGCCATGCTGCGGGCCGGCGCGTCCGGAGAGGCCGCCGCAGAAATGGACGCCCTGCTGGGACTTCCCGTGGCGGACCGGGATCAGGCCATGAACGCGCTGCTCGCCTCCCTGGAAGAGTACGACGGCGACCCCGGCTCAGTGGACGAAGAGAACCCGCCTGCCAAACCACTGGTCCATACTGCCAACGGCCTGTTTGTGGATAAGAACGTTTCCACCGGCCAGGGTTATCTTGATGCCCTTGCCGAGCACTACGGGACCGGCGTGCATCCCGTGGACTTCCGCGACGAGGCGGTCACCAAGCCGGCGATCGACGCGTGGGTGAACAAAAACACCGGCGGCCGGATCGAGAAAGCACCGGCCCCCTACGACCCCAACAACACCTTCAGCCTGCTCAACACCGTCTACTTCGCGGCCGCCTGGGACATCCCGTTCGACGCTGAAGGTACCTCAGACGAACCATTCACCACTGCAGCCGGGGGAACCATTGACGTCCCCATGATGCACAACATGCAGGAAATGGCCTATGCCGAGGGCCCCGGCTGGCAAGCAGTGGACTTGCCCTACGGTGAGGGTTTCGTGATGCGGCTGGTGCTTCCGGCCGAGGATTCCGACGGCGGTGCTGGCGCCCTCAAGGCGGACCGGCTGGCGGAAGTGGCACGTGCCCTCGATGCTGCGAACCCTGAGGACGTTGACCTTGCGCTTCCTACCTGGGACCACAAGAGCCACTTTGACGTGCGGGCCATCCTGGAACAGTTGGGGCTGGAGAAGACCTTGAACACCACCCGCGATTTTGACGCGATCCAGCAGGGGTTGATGATCACCCAGGCCGCACAGGACGCCAACATCACCGTGGCAGAAAAGGGGACGGTGGCTGCGGCTGTGACGCAGATCAACGGCATGGCCACCAGTGTCCCGCCCGAGCCGGCACGGTCCATCAGCTTCGACAGGCCGTTCCACTACCAGATTGTGCATGTCGGGACCGGCCTGCCGCTGTTTATGGGAAAGGTCGCGGACCCGCGGTAGCCGAGGTCCGGCCGAGCCTACTGACCGGCCTTGCGGTTATTGCGTCGGCGCATCACGGCGCCGTAGCCCGCGAAAAGCCGCGGCAGGACGAGGTACACGGCCGCTGGAACAACCACGAGCGTCAGGACCAGCGCGCGGAGCACCGGGTGCCAGCCCTCCGTCAGGGGTGCCACCGCCATCATGCCTAGGGCCACCAGCGGGAAGATGGCCAGCCAGGTGATGACGGCGCGGACGTGGATGGACGGGGCGGGCGGAACCGGAAGCGGAGCCGAGACGTGGGCTGGCTCAGTGGAGGGTTCAGCAGTTGCGGGCGTGAGATTGGCATTCATGGCTAACTCCAACTAGTTAGTTGCTTTTGATAAAAAAGAGACTAACCCCGTGTGGCCGGAAAGTGCAACTACTTAGTTGGAAACGGGTAGGATTGTGGCATGGCCTGGAACACTGACCGCACCAAAGCCCTGCTGCTGACTGCCGCCACCGAGGAGTTCAGCGAGAAGGGCCTCGCCGGCGCGCGGGTAGACCGCATCGCCGCAGCGGCTGGTGTGAACAAGGAGCGTATCTACCAGTATTTCGGCAAGAAGGACGAGCTGTTTGATGCCGTGCTGGCCGCTGAACTGGTCCGGGTGATGACGGACGTGCCGATTCAGGGGCACGGCGCAGCGGCCGTCGGAGAATACGCTGGGAAACTTTTTGACCGTCACACGAAGGACGGCGCCCTGGCCCGTCTCCTGTTCTGGGAAGGCCTGGAACGCGGAAAAAACACCGTGGACCGGGCCACGCGCGCGGACCATTGCGCCGTAAAAGTGGGCCAGATGCTGGCAGTCCTGCCCGGGATCGACCGCACGGATGCAGCCGACCTCATCATCACCATCGTGACCCTGTGCGATGGCTGGACGGTCCTGCCCCAGATCGATGCACTGTTGGCTGGTTCCGCTCCGGACCGCCTGGACCGTCGTCGGGCTTTTATCGTGCGAACGGCCACGCTGTTAGCTGAGGCGCTGCTGGAAGAGGCTCGGGTGGACGAAGCTGCCAGCGGAATCCGGTAGCTAGCGCGGCCCGCCCTGCCAGAGGGCGTCGAACGGAGCCCCCGAGGCCACCCTGTTGCGGATCCCCGCGGTGACGAAGTCTTTGGCTGCCCGGGCAGCCTCAAGCGGCGTAGCGCCCTTGGCCAACTCCGCCGTTACGGCCGCGGCGAGCGAGCAGCCGGCGCCCGACACCGCCACCTCGCCCACTTTGGGAGCGCTCAGGACTTCGAGGGTCCCGCCGTCGTAGTAAACGTCGACGGCGTCCGGGCCTTCCAGCCGCACCCCGCCTTTGGCAAGGACCGCTGCGCCGCTGAGCTCATGGATGCGGATTGCGGCAGCCTTGAGCGATTCGACATCGGTGATCTCCAGGCCGGACAACGACTCCGCCTCGAAGTGGTTGGGCGTGACGAAAGTGGCCAGCGGCAGGATCTGCGACTTCAGGGCCTGGTCGGTGTCCAGGGCGTGGCCCGGCTCCTGGCCCTTGCAGATGAGGACGGGGTCCAGCACGACGTTGCGGAAGTTGCCGTTTTTCAGGGCTGCGGCCACCGTGCCGATGGTTGCCGGGCTCCCCAGCATGCCGATCTTCACGGTGTCCAGGACGGGCCGGCCCGAGGGAGCCGTGACCTCATCCGCCGCGCCCAATACGGAACCATACGCCGCCGTCGTGGCTTCGAGCTGGTCCGCGATCACCTGCTGGTCAACCGGCACAAAGCGGTGGTTCCAGCTGTCGTTCGGGTCGAACGAGACGATGCACGTGAGGTTGGCGATGCCAAAGACGCCGAGTTCCTGGAACGTTTTCAGGTCGGCCTGGGCGCCGGCTCCGCCCGTGGCCTCGGAGCCGGCGATTGTCAGGACAACGGCGGGAGCGGCTGCGGGGGACTGGACATCGGCTGCAACGGGAGTCATGGCACTATCCTGCCATCCGGCGTCGTCCGTCCGCTTTGTTTGCCTGGACAGTGGAAGCGACCGGGCAGAGGTCAGGCCCACAACCCATGGGAGAATTTGCGGTGACAGTGCTAATACAGCCGGCGTCCCATGAACTTGTCCTTGAGGCAGCGGACGCCGAGCGAACCACTACGAACGGACACCCCATGCCATCCCCCTCAGGCCCTGACGCCCTGCCCCTGACCAACTCCGGCACAGCGCCAAAATTCGCTTCCATCGGTTCGCCGTATTTCGGCATCATGCTGGCTTTTATGGCCGTGGTCCTGATCCTGTCCAACATCGGTGCCTCCAAGGGCGTGGCGATCGGCCCGATCATCACCGACGGCGGCTTCTTCCTTTTCCCGCTGGCGTACATCCTGGGCGACGTCATCAGCGAGGTATACGGCTTCAAAGTAGCGCGCAAGGCCATCTTCACGACCTTTGCGTTGTCCGTGTTCGCCTCGCTCTGCTACTGGGTGATCATTGCGCTGCCCGGCTTCGATGACGAGTTCGGCACGTCCAAGCAGGCAGCCCTGGAAGGCGCCCTTGGCCCCGTCCCGCAGATTGTCCTGGCCTCGCTGCTGGCGTTCCTGGCCGGACAGACCATCAACTCCTGGATCCTGGTCAAAATGAAGGCCCGCTCGGGGGAGAAGTCCCTGTGGGCGCGCATCATGGGTTCCTCGGTAGCCGGCGAATTCGTGGACACGCTGATCTTCTGCAGTATCGCGGCGTCCGTGATTGGCATCACCGACTTCGGCACGTTCGTGAACTACGTGGTGGTGGGCTTTGTGTACAAGACCCTGGTGGAGTTCCTGTTTGTGCCCGTGACCACCCTGGTGATCGGCTGGATCAAGAAGCGGGAACCGAGTTACGGGGCGGCGTAGGCCTGTTCCCGAGATCGCGGGAACGGTGCCGGTTCGCTGTAACGCGACAGCGATCCCGGGACTGGTCCCGCGAACTCAGCGGCGGTCAGTCGCCCAGGGCCTGCAGCAGGCGGTTCCTGAACTCCTGTTCCCGAAACAGGTCTTTCCATTCGATCCGGATCACAGTCCAACCGTCCTCCGTGAGGGCCTTCTCCCGTTGCCTTTCCTCGAAGAGCACCTGGTCCGTTGGCCGGTAGTCGAAGTACTTGTTCTTCCCGTCGAACTCGAGGGCCACCTTCCTTTGCTTCCAGGCAAAGTCCATCCGATAACGGCCGCGGCGCGTCATCACTTCAACCTGGGGCTCCGGAGCAGGGATTCTCAGCCGGGCGATGAGGTCCCTGGTTAGGGTTTCGCCGGGTGACTCCGAGCTCGGATCGGCGGCTGCGAGCACTCGCCGGAGGTTTCTGATGCCCCGGCGACCGTCCAACCCGGCTGCCGCAGCATCCAGAGTGGTCCTGTCCGCACCCAGCCGGAGCGCGTGGTCCACGAGGATCAGTGCCTGCCGGTATGGGAGCAGCAGACCGCAATCGACGGTGGTCCGCTCCAGGGTGGTGGTCGGCAGGCCGCTGACAATGGCCCGGTCAGCATCGGCTACGTCCGCCGTGTGGCAGACGACGTCCCCACCGTGGCAGTCCCCGGAGGGCCGCGTACGCTGCGTCAAGTGGATCCGGTTGTCAACGTTCCAGAGATAGAGTCCGCGGAGCCGTGCACCCGAGGTGTGGCTGTAGCGGGCGCCGCCACTCGACGTCGTGCGCGTTCCATGCGCGTGGGCGTGGATCAGCTGGAGGTTCCGGACGCGGGGCGACTGCTTCATCCAGACGCTGCCCCTGATGTAGCAGCCCTGGCGGAGCCGGACCAGGGTGCCAGCCGCCACCAGTGCGGCGATTGAGCGTTTCCCCACTCCGAGGTCCAGGAGTTCCTGCGTTCGCCAGAGACTGCCTTGAGTCGGCAGGGAGTGGGTGCGTATGGCTGCCATGCGAACAAGCATCGCTGCCGGTCGCGATCGGCTGAAGACCCCGCCGTCGTTATGTGGAAAACCGTGGGTTCGCGGGAGGAAGACCCAATTCGCTGGAGCGTTACAGCTAATTGGGGCGGCTCCCCCGAACTCGGCAGGCGTCAGGAGTAGTACTGCGCCAAAGTCTCGGCCTTGAACTCGAAGAACCGGCCCGATTCGATGGCAAGCCTGGCGTCGTCCACCATCTTCACCACAAAGCGTTCGTTGTGGATGGAGATCAGGGTGGCGGACAGCATCTCCTTGGCCTTGAACAGATGGTGGATGTAGGCCCGGGAGTAATTGGCACAGGCATAGCAGTCGCAACCGTCCTGCAGCGGCCCGAAATCGCGCTTGTACTTGGCGCCGGAGAGGTTGTACCGGCCGGTTGGCGTGTAGAACGCGGAGTTCCGGGCCACGCGGGTGGGAGAGACGCAGTCAAAGGTGTCCGCACCGTTCTCGATGGCGGTGAAGATGTCGTCCGGCTCGGAGATGCCCAGAAGGTGCCGCGGCTTGTCCTCGGGCAACTCCTCGTTGCACCAGCGCACGATCGTGCCGAGGTTTTCCTTTTCGAGTGCCCCGCCGATTCCGTAACCGTCGAAGTCCATGGCGCCGAGGTCCCGGCAGGCCTTCCGGCGCAGGTCCTCGTATTGGGCTCCCTGGATCACGCCAAACAGTGCCTGGTACGGCTTTCCCACCCGCGCAGAGGTCAGCCGGACGTGCTCATCGATGCAGCGCAGCGCCCACAGCCGGGTCCGCTCCAGCGACTCCTCCTGGTAGCCGCGGGAGTTCTGCAGCGTGGTCAGCTCATCGAAGGCGAACATGATGTCCGCGCCGATCTGGTGTTGGACCTGCATGGAGATTTCCGGCGAGAAGCGGTGCCGGTCGCCGTTGAGATGCGATTTGAACCAGACGCCGTCGTCGTCAATGTGTGCCAGGCGCTCCTTGCCGGGAGCGACGGCATCATCGGGACCTGAGGTGTCCACCGACTTCATGTCGATGACCTTCTTGAACCCCGAGCCCAGGCTCATCACCTGGAACCCGCCTGAGTCCGTGAACGTCGGCCCGGACCAGTTCATGAACGCGCCCAGCCCGCCGGCCTCGTCAAGGATGTCGGCGCCGGGCTGGAGGTACAGGTGGTAGGCGTTGGCCAGGAGGGCTTGGGCGCCGAGCTCCGCCATGGACTCGGGCAGCACCGACTTCACGGTGGCCTTGGTCCCGACGGCGATGAACGCCGGTGTCTGGATCTCACCGTGCGGAGTGGTGATGGTGCCGGTCCGGCCGAGGAATTCGCCTCCGTTGTCGAGGATCTGGGCGGCAGCCGGCGGGCAGCTGTCGGCAAGGCGGGTGCCCACCGTGAAGGAGAACTGCGACTGGTCAGCGGGCAAGGCTGAGGCGTGCGCCGCGGAAGCGGGCAGGACTGTTGGGGGAGTGGCGGAGGCGGGGTTGGCTGGCACGGTTCCAGTGTGCCAGCTGTCCGCCCCGTTGCCTTAGCGCAGCGCTTCTGATGTGGGGTAGTTCTCAGCCCGCCAGCCGTCCCACAGGGCCCGGATGGACTCCAGCTTGGACGCGCCGAGGTCGTACGTGGAGATGATCACCAGGGAACCGCCCTTGGGCCGGACGTCTTCGATAACCGGCTGGTCGGCCACAATCAGGAGCCCGTCACCGTGCTCCGCGTAGCCATGGACCGTGAGCCCCACCTGATGGTTGCTCCGGTACCAGACTTTGCCGGCGATCTCCTCACCCGTGCCGAGGGTCAGCTCGTAGTTCTCTCCGGGTTTGGGCACGTTGGACAGGCCCAGCTTCTCGATGGCGGAACCGGACTCACCGGGGACCTGGAAGAACGTCGTATGCCGTTTCCCATGGGGGTGCCGTTCCAGCGCGAAGCGGAGCTGCTGCAGGAAGGTCAGCCAGCCCTGGGTGATGTCCTCGTCCCACGCGGCCCATTCGGAGTTGTGGTCCATCGCGGCCCGGGTGACGCTGACCAGGGTCCCCGTGGGCACGGGTTTGAGTTCAAAGACGTCCCCGCCGTCGGTGGTCAGGCTGGTGTGGTCCGGGGCCTCGGCCACGTTGTCGCCAAAGTAGATTTCATTGATCTCCTTGGCCAGGTCATCGGCGTCCCAGCCGTGCCACTGGGCTACCTTGGACGGTTCGCGCAGCATGGTCCAGACCTGCGGCGCGTCGGCATTTATTACCACGCTCAGATTGTTCGTCATAGCCCGAATGTACAACTGACGGGCAGTGCCGGGTAGGGGGAATTTTCCCCTGTCCGCGGAGTGGCCGGCGTCAGGCGCGGACGGCCTCGAGCTCGTTGCTGATCCGGCGCTGCAGCTCGCTTGCGCCGATGGTTTCCGAGCCTCCATGGGCCCGCAGGAACAACAGCGATTCGAGCCGCAGCAGCCGCCATTCGCGTTCGGCCTCGTGATTGGAGTTGTCGATCGAGCGGAAGATCTCTTTGTCGTAGAGGTTGGGCTCATTCAGGGACCGCTGCCGGACTTTGGCGTTCATCCGGGCCTTGAACGGGTCCGTCTCCTGCGCCTCCGGCGTGCGGAGCAGCTTTTCGTACACTTTGGCGCGGTCCACCTGGCCGTCCTCGCGGCAGATGTAGCTGGACAGCGCCAGCGACGCCTCCACGGATCCCCACCGGCCAGGGTTGCCGTCATAGGGCAGGACGTTCAGCAGGTCCGCCACGGCCAGGGCGCCTTCAGGGTCCTTGAGCGTGATGAACAGTTCGTGGGCGAGGTCGCTGAGGTCCTTCAGGCAGCTTCCCGATTTGACGTTGATTCCCTTGGCCAGCCTGTCGGCCAGCAACATCACGCCCTCGGCGTCCGCGTGGGATTCGGCCGCGGCCTCCACCACGGCTTCCGGCGTTCCTTGCGGAGCGGGAATCAGCGCCAACTCCTCCTCTGAGGGGCCGGTCGCCGCTGGCGGGACGGCGGGCTGGGGAGGAACGACGACGGCGGGAGCCTCCACGGCTGCCTCCGCCTCCGCTGCGGGGTTGGCGGCTACGGGAAGCTGTGCGACGGCGTCGGGCGCTGCGTCCAGCACCTGGACCGAGGAACCGGCGGCGATACGCACTGTTCCACCGCCGGAGAGGTTGGCGAGGACGATTGCAGGGGTGCCGAAGTCGTCGGACTCGACCTCCACATGCTGGATCTCGGCGGTGCGTTCGCCGTCGGGCAGCAGGAGCTCATCACCGGTGGTCAGGGATCCAGCCTGCTGTTCGCTGTAGTGCCGGGCGGCTGGGGTTTCGGTCATGGGAGTCCTTAAGTTCTCTTGCGGTCCGCCCAACAGTCTACAAAGGCGGGCGCCGGAAGTCGGGGACGCCGGGTTATCCGCGAGGGTCAGAAGCCCACGCCGGCGAACGCGAGAGCCTGGCGGATCAGGGCGCCGCGGCCACCGCTGAATTCCAGCTGCACACCGGGGCTCAGCACTTCCTCGGGGGTCATCCAAGTCAGTTCCAGGGCGTCCTGCCGGGGCTCGCATTCGCCGGTCACAGGGATGACGTAGGCCAGCGACACGGCGTGTTGGCGGTCGTCGGTGAACCCGGTCTGGGACGGTGCCGGGAAGTATTCGGCCACGGTGAAAGGGACCGGGCTGATGGGCAGCTGCGGGAAGGCCAGCGGGCCGAGGTCCTTTTCCATGTGGCGCAGGAGTGCTGCGCGGATGGTTTCACGGTAGATCACGCGGCCGGAGACGAGGGACCGGATCATGGTGCCGTCCTCGTCAGCCTGCAGCAGCGTGCCCACTTCGTTCACGAATCCGAGCGGATCCAGCCTGACCGGAACAGCCTCCACGTAAACCATGGGGAGCCTCCCGCGCGCTTCAAAGAGGTCCTCTTCGGAGAGCCAGCCGGGATTGGGGTCAGGTGTACGAACGTTCATGGTTAAGTTCTACCCCATAGGACGGCTGCGGACCGTCGAGGAGTGAGCTGTCGGCGTAAAGCGTCGTCCATAGCGGCGAAACCCCACCCCTCGATTCAGCGCTTCGAGACCCAGAGGGTGGCTGGAACGTGCGGCGCCCCGACGGGACCGCCGCCTCCAGCTGACGCATCGGACCCGGCGTCGGGGTTGGCCACGTGCAGCGTGCGCCCGAACGCCTCCTCCGTCACCCGGACCTCATGCCCCGCGTCGGCGAGGCGGGCCTCCAAGGCGGCAAGGTCGCCGTCGTACTCGAAGCCCAGGCCCGCCCGCGGTGCTCCCTCGGCGGGCCGCACCATCAGCACGCCGCCATTCTTGGCCGCGAAGTCAGCGGTTTCGTCGTCATCTGGGAAGGGACGGAAGCGGGCGCCGATATCGCGTAGGGTCTGCGCCGCGGACCCAGGATCCTCCGTGAACCAGACCTCGACGACGGCGAGGCCCGGATCCGCCTCGGCAGAGGTCGTCCAGGTGCCATCGGCGGCCTTGGCGGCAGGATCGGCCAGGAAGCTGAACCCATCCGGACCGGTGATGCGGCAGGATTCGCCGTGGTCTGCCTGGACGAGCTCGGCGGGGGTGGTGCCGCCTTCTTCTCCAGCCAAGTTGGTGCGCCGGGCAAATTCGGCGAGGTTGCCTACCTCCACGCCGAAGGTGGTGGTCCCGTCCTCCGCAGAACCTGGCTCGGCCGCGTGGAGCGCCAGCCGTCCGGAACCGGCGTCAAACTCGCGCCAGGAGCCCTCATCCACGGTCTTGACCAGCCCCAGCCCGGTCAGCAGCCGTTCCCAGGCGTCGAGCCGGGATGTGAAGTGGACAGGGCGCGAACGCAGCATGTGATTCTCCTCGACGGCGGGGAACGGCGCAGATAGGGCCATCATGCCATGACTTGCTTCACGTGGCACCGGGGGCAGAATGGGTCCATGGCCATTGAACTGGAGGAACTGCTGGTGCCGGATGCTGCAGCGTGGCGGTCCTGGCTGGAAGCCAACCATGCGGACAGCCCCGGTGTGTGGCTGGTGCTGCACAAGAAGGGCGGCGACGTCACCGAACTGGATTACGACGCCGCCCTTGATGAGGCGCTCTGCTTCGGCTGGATCGACGGCCAGGTCAGGAAGCGCGACGGCGGCAGCTACTTCCAGCGGATGACCCGCCGGCTTTCCAAGAGCCCCTGGTCCGCCCGGAACGTGGGGCACATCGCCCGGCTGGAGGCCGCAGGCAGGATGACAGACGCTGGCAGGGCCGCCGTCGACAGCGCCAAGGCGGACGGCCGCTGGGATGCAGCTTACGGCGGCCAGGCGACGGCAGAGGTTCCGCCCGACCTGGCCGCCGCAATCGCCGCCGTTCCGGAGGCACAGGCCATGTTCGACGTCCTTACGTCCGTGAACCGGTACGCCATGATCTACCGGACGAACTCGGCCAAGCGCCCCGAGACGCGGGCGGGACGGATCGCTGGTTTTGTGGACATGCTGGCCCGCGGCGAAACACTGTATCCGCAGAAAAAGCGTCCCGCCGCCACCCCCTGATCCCCGCGGGTTGGGGCTCCTGGATCCGTTCCGGATGCGGCGGCCGGTTTAGGGTGCCCCGTGCAACCCTGTAGAATTGATGGTTCCGTAGCGCTGGTGCCGTCTCCCGACATGGGGGACGGCACTTGTGCGTTTACCGACCGATTGGCTCAACATGGTCCGCATGTTCCCCAAGATCAGCCCCCGCCTCAACCTTCGCCATCCGCTTCCCTGGCTGGTCGCTGCCGCCGTGGCCGCCTTGGCCCTGGTGGTTTCGCTGGTGGTTGCCGGCAACACCAGGACAGGTTCCGCAGCCGCGGCTGACCGCGTCCTCGATGAGGTCTCGGCAGCCCAGGAGACAGCACACAAGGAACACGGCACGTACGCGTCCTTGTGGCTGAAGGGCAACGACCGGACGCTCGAACAGCAGGTTGGGGCCCTCCGGACTGGAGGCGCCGAGGACGTCCGGATCATCGAGTGCGGTGCCGGCTGGCTGGCCGGGGCCCGCGTGGACGGGAAGGTTTTCCTCCGCAGCAGCGAGGCAACCGACGCCGTCGAACAGGACCACGGAAAGGCCCGGCTGCCGGAGTGCATCAGCGCCGAGGCCCGCGATGCGCTGCTCGCCGACCTGGGCGTGCCGCGCGAATGGCCCGAGGCGGACGCGGCGCGGCTGGCGGCGCCCGCGGAGGATCCCGGGTACCGTCCCGCCTACCATCTGACCCCCGAGCAGCGCTGGATGAACGATCCCCAGCGGCCGTTTTTCCTCGACGGCGTGTGGCATTACTACTACCTCTACAACGCCGACTACCCGGAGGGGAACGGCACCGAGTGGTTCCACGCCACCAGCACCGACCTGGTGCACTGGAAAAACGAGGGCGTGGCTATTGAGAAGTTCAGGAACGGCCTCGGCGACATCGAAACCGGCACCGCCGTAGTGGACACCGATGGCACCGCCGGTTTTGGCAAAGGGGCGGTCATCGCTGTCCTCACCCAACAGGACGACGGCGTCCAACGGCAGTCCATGTTCTACTCCACGGACAAGGGACACACGTTCACCAGCTACAGCCAGAACCCGGTCATGGACAACCCGGGCCAGGAGCACTGGCGTGATCCCCGCATCCTGCGGGACGAGGCCCACAATCAGTGGGTCATGCTTCTCGCGGAGGGCCACAAGATCGGGTTCTACACCTCCACTGACCTCAAGGACTGGACCTACGCCTCCAGCTTCGAACGGGACGGGCTGGGGGTCCTCGAATGCCCGGACTTCTTCCAGCTGGATGTCGACGGCGACCCCGACCAACGCACGTGGGTGCTGGCCGCGGGGGCCAACGGTTCCGCGGAGGGGCGGACCACCGGAACGGCCTACTGGACCGGGTCCTGGGACGGCAAGGCTTTCACCGCCTCGGATGACCAGCATCAGTGGCTCGACGGCGGCGCGGACTTCTACGCGGCAGTGACCTGGGACGATCCGAGGCTGACGGACGGGCAGCGCAAGGCCTCCCGGCAGGCCATCGGCTGGATGAACAACTGGGCCTACGCCCGCCAACTGCCCACCGAAGGCTGGCACGGCGCCGATTCGGTGGTGCGGGACATCCGCCTGCAGTCCGGCGGCGGCCGGCCCACCCTGGTATCAACCCCGACGCCGGCCCTGGAATCTTTGGAAGGACCCCCTCAGCAGGTCCCCGCCCAAGAGTTGCGCGAGGGCGCCGGCACGCCGCTTCCGGTTCCCGGGAGCGGGGCCTTCAAAATCGACGTCGAGCTTGAGAATGGCGGAGCCGACGCCGAGGCGCGGGTCCTGCTGCACAGCGGCCAGGAGACCTACGCCACCGTGGGCTACGACTTCCGGAATGGAACGGCCTTTGTGGTCCGGGACGGGGATGCTGCGTCCAAGGGGGAGCGTGCGAAACGGCCGGAGCGTCCGAATGCAGCCGCAGGCGGAAACGCCCAGGAACGGGTGGACGACGCCTACCGGCAGGCCCGATCCGTGGCGAGTCCCGCCGTCGACGGGAAAGTCAGGCTGACCATCTACGTTGACCGGTCCTCCGTGGAGGTCTTCACCGGCGGCGGGCAGAGCCTGACCTCGCTCGTCTTCCCGCAAGAGGGTGCCTTTGGCGCCTCGGTTGCCCGCACCGGCGGAGCTGTTTCCCTGAACGCCGCGACCGTCACGCCGCTTGCCGCAACCAAATAGAAGCCGGCATACCCGCGGCCAAGGCAGCGCTCCAGCTACCGCAGCCAGCTACCGCAGCCCGCCCAACGCCTGGGCCAGCACAACGGCTGACGCCGAGGACCACGCCTGGGGATGGCAGGACGCCGGGTAGGGCACAGCCAGGCTTGATTCGGCGGCGGTGACGCCCGCAAAAAGCTGCGGCAGCCTGTACCCGAAAGCGGCAGACGCGTCGAGCAGGCCTTCGGCGAGGGCTTTGGCTTCAGACGTGAAGCCTTCGGACAGCAGGCCGCGGACGGCAATGGCGGTGTCGTGGCTCCACACTGAACCGCAGTGATAGCTGAAGGGCCAGAAACCCGGTGCCCTGTGCGAGAGGGTGTGGAGGCCGAATCCGGAAAACAATTCGGGGCCCAGCAGCCGGGCGGCAACGTGGCGGGCCTCGGCGGGGTCAAGGATGCCGGTGCCCAGCAGGTGGCCCATATTCGAGCCGGGCACATCCAAGGGCGCGCCGGTGCCGTCCACTGCCATCGCCGGGAAGGGGCCTTGGGCGTCCTCCACCCAGAAGCGCTCGCGGAACCGTTGCGCCAAGGCAGAGGCGAAGTCCCTCAGCTCAGCGGCCCCCGGTTCGCCAAGCGCGTCCAGCAGTTCCGCCGTCGCAGTGGCCGCCTGGTGGGCGTAGCCTTGGGCTTCGGCGACCGCGACGGGACCCTCCGCCGGCCGCCCATCCCTGAATTGCAGGGCATCGGCGGAGTCCTTCCAGCCTTGGTGGCCCACCCCATGCCCGCTGACATTCCCGTACCTCAGCAGGCCGTCACCGTCCGCCCGGCCGGTGGACGCCAGTAGCCACTGCCCTGCCCGCCGAGCTGCGGGCAGGAGGGCACGGACGGCATCGTCCGCCTTCCCGGATTGCCACAGCTCGCCCAGGAGACACAGCCAGAGCGAGGTGGAGTCAGCGGCGCCGAAATAGACCGGCGGCAGGTGCAGCCCGTCGTTTTCGAGGACCAATTCCTTGGCCCGGAGCTCATGAAGCATCCGGCCAGGCTCTTCGTCCGAGTCCGGATCGGTATCGGAGCCCTGGAGTGTCGCGAGGGCGCGCAGGGTCCCGGTGGCGAGGCCAGGGTCCAGGGGCAGCAGGAACCGCGCCGCCCACAGGGAATCCCGGCCGAACAACGTGAAATACCAGGGAGCGCCGGCCGCCATGAACGGGGCATCCGGCAGTTGGCGGGTTGCCATACGGAGGCCGTCGAGCTCGTCGAGCGAATTCTCCAGCAGCGTCCGCAGCGGCCCCGCCGGCAGGGCCATCGCAGGCACGGCAAGGGACGACGGCGCGGCCGCAACTACTGCGCTCTCTGTCTCGTCCAGCACGGCCTGCCATTCGGCGTCGAACGTCCGCCCGCGCCCGGCGGTGCCGTGCCACAGGAGCCGTGGGAGGTTGCTGCCCTCATGACCCGCGGAAGCATCTGCGGTCAAGCCCCCGGCAGCCACACCGCCACCGTTGGTGCCCGGCGCGGAAATGGAGAGCGTGCGGCCATCATTGTGCCAGCGCAGGGAGTGGTCATCGGCGGACTCCGGGGGCTGAGGCGTCGCAAACTGGCTCAGGCGGATCGCTGCCATGTCGGTGAAGTCGGCCGCCAGGGTCACTGCCAACTCGACGTCCAGGGAGGGCAGCGACGTGCCCACCTTCAGCGAGTGGCGGACCACCCCTGGCGTCACTGTCCAGGTCTGGAAGACCTCGACGGCGGGATCAAAGCTGTGCCCTTCGATGCCGCGGATAAGTCCCCGGACGCGGAGGACGCCGCCGGGAGCCGACTCCACGGTCACCTCCTCGGGAGCGAATCCGTTGACAGTCACCGTGGCCTGGCACAGCATCCGCGTGTCGCCATGGAGGAGGCCGCTGAAGCCATCCCGTGCCAGCCGGCCGTTGGCATCGAGCCAGAGCTGCGTGGGTGCGGCCACGGTGCAGTGCTGGCGATGGAGCCCGGGCCGAACACTCATGCGCCCCACCTTACGCCCGGGGCCCTCCCGCCTGGCGGAATCCTGCGGCCAGTCGCCCACCGCCGTTCGGGATCACGGCGTGCATGATTTACGGTGTGGATGCCCGCTCAACGGCTGCGGCGGCTTCGAGCACCGTCCACGCCTGCAGCTGGGTGGAGAGTTCGACGGCGGCACCTGGCGGATACGTGCTGGCCGCCGGTTTCTCCGGGAGGGCTGAAAAGAGCAGTTTGCCCCTGTGCCGGGCCAAGGGCTCCGCGGGGGTGATCGGACGGCGGCCGTCCCAGAATGCATCCGCGGTGTCCAGGACTAGCCGGGCGGCAGTGTTCCGGACGGTCCCGGGGAGGCGGGCGTCGGCTGCCGCGAGCGCCAGGTAGCGGGACAGGATCCCGGTGAAGAGTCCGCCGTCGCCCGTTCCGTCACAGCGGAGCACCCGGGTGCCGGGCGTGTCCCCGCGCTCACGGGTCAGGCTGCGGCCCACCGCCTCCACCACGGTGGTGGCCCTGGCCAGGTTTGCCGCGCCGCCAAGCTCCAGCAACGCGCCCAGGACCGGACCCTGGTTATAGGTGTAGATGGCGCTCTCAACCACGGCCTCTCCGGCGGCGTTGATCCGGATGCCGTCCAGATAGAGTCCCTGGTCCGGATCAAACAGCCGGGCGTCCAGCCAGTCCAGCAGGGCCTGGGCTTTGGCAAGGTTCCCGGTCCGGGCGTAGTACAGGGCCACGGGGGCGGTGGCGGGGGTGTTCTTGAAGTCCCGTTTCTTGCTCCAGAACGTGCCGCCGCCGAGGTCGTCCGTGGAAGCGGAATCGAACTGCAGCGTAAGGGTTTTCCGGATCCGGGCGTTTCGACGCCGGCCGGTCCTGCGCGACTCCTCGGCGAGTTTCTCCAGCCGCAGTGTGGACAGCGCCAGCCAAGCCATGTCGTCGTAGTAGTTGTTGACGAACGTCAGCAGGTTCCGCAGCCGGATGCCTGTCACGAGCCGTGAGGCCAGCCTGCCGGCGCTGGGGCGGTCCGGCCCGTTAAAGCGTGCAGCCGGCGTGGCACCGTTGCCCAGTTCGCGGAGTCCGGTGTCCACCAGGCAGTCAACGTAGTGCGCCTGCCACCAGTAATGCCAGGGTCGGAATAGGTTCTCCACGCGCTTTGAGGGCCGCTGGACGGCCGCGATGTGCGTGCCCGGGAGGAAAAACAGGCGTTGGCCAAAGACGGCGGTGACCGAGCGGGCAGCCTCAGTGGCCCGGGCGGCACGGGCGATGGGCCCGTCTGCGGGCGGCAGTTCGGCTTCCTGCGACGTCATGCGCTCCAGCCTAGCGGTGCGCCCTTCGCATCCAGGAAAGCCGCGGGCATGGTGCGCCGGGTCACAATTTCAGTTAACATTCACTAACTAATGTTCCGCGCTTGTGCGTCCAACGCCGGGCTCACATCAAGGAGGATGGATGGACATCAACGGTTCTGTCGCACTGATCACGGGTGGGGCGTCCGGGCTGGGTGCGGCCACGGCGAGGCGGTTGTTCGGCGCCGGCGCTTCTGTGGTGCTGATCGACCTGCCGTCCTCCGCCGGCGAAGCGTTCGCTGCAGAGCTGAACAGTTCTACCCGGGCCGAGGCGACCGGGACCGGGGCCGCTGCTGCTGCGGAACCTGCTGGCCAGGCCGCCGTCTTTGCCCCCGCAGACGTGACCAACGAAGCGGAGGTCCAGGCCGCCGTCGATACCGCCGTCGCCCTGGGACCCCTGCGGATCGTGGTGAACTGTGCCGGCATAGCCACGCCCGGCAAGGTGCTGGGGCGCGAGGGTGTCCTCCCGTTGGACGCATTCAGCCGGGTCATCCAGGTGAACCTGATCGGGACGTTCAACGTGCTGCGGCTGGCTGCCGAAGCCATGGCCGCCACGGAACCCGCCAGCACCGAACTTGGCGGACCCGAGCGCGGCGTCATTATCAACACGGCGTCGGTTGCGGCCTTCGACGGGCAGATCGGCCAGCCCGCGTACGCCGCGTCCAAGGGAGCCGTCGCCGCCATGACCCTGCCCATCGCGCGGGAACTGGCGCGCTCGCTGGTGCGTGTGGTCACTATCGCCCCGGGCATCTTCGAAACCCCCATGATGGCCGGTCTGCCGCAGGATGCCCAGGATTCACTGGGTCGGCAGGTGCCGCATCCCTCCCGGCTGGGCAAACCGGCCGAATACGCGGCCCTCGTGGCCCACATCGTGGAAAATGCGATGCTCAACGGTGAGACGATCCGCCTGGACGGCGCCATCAGGATGGGCCCAAAATGAGTCCCGCTCCTGCCGCCGCGCAGCTGCCCGGGCCCGAATCCCTGCCCACGGCCGACTTTTTCCTGTTCGAATCCCTGCTGGTCCCGCATGAGCGGCGCAAACTGGCGGAGCTGCGGGAGTTCCTGGCCGCGGAAATCGCACCCCACGCAACCGACTGGTGGAACAACGCCGAATTCCCGGACCACATCCTCCCCAAACTGGCGGCCCTGGAACTGAGCACGCCGGCCCAGCGCGGCTACAGCCACCTGTTCGCAGGGCTGGTCATTGCCGAAATGACCCGGGTGGACACCTCAATCGCCACATTTTTCCTGGTCCACCACGACCTCTTTGTGGAGTCGCTGTATGCATTCGGTTCGCAGGCGCAGCGAGACAGGCTGCTCGCGGACGCGGCAAGCCTCCGCACCACGGGGGCGTTTGCACTCACCGAGCCCGCCCACGGCTCCGACGTCGCGGGCGGCATGGAAACCCGGGCGCGGCGCATTTCCGGTGCCACAGGAATGCCCGACGACGGCGGCGACACTTGGGTGCTCAACGGCGCCAAGCGCTGGATCGGCAACGGGACGTTCTGCGACTACATGCTGGTGTGGGCCCGCGACGAGGCCGACGGCAGCGTGCGGGGCTTCGTCGTGGACGCGTCACTGCCGGGCGTGAGCCGGAGCCGGATTGAGCACAAGATTGCCCTGCGGACCGTCCAGAATGCCGACATTGTCTTCGAGGATGTCCGCGTTTCCGAGGCTGACCGCTTTGCCGGAATCACAAGCTTCGAGGACACCAACCAGCTCCTGAAAGGCTCACGGATCATGGTGGCCTGGCAAGCCGTGGGGCAGCAGCTGGCAGCCTTCGACGTTGCCCGGCAGTACGCCGTCGAACGCCAGCAGTTCGGCCGGCCACTGGCGAAGTTCCAGCTCATCCAGCAGCAGTTGGTCACCATGTTGGGCAACGCCGTGGCCAGCATGGGCATGATGGCACGGCTCGCCCAGCTCCAGGAGGACGGCGGCGCGGACATGGCCCAGGTGGCACTGGCGAAGTCGTACTGCAGTGCCCGGATGCGGGAGACCGTTGCGCTGGGCAGGTCCATCCTGGGCGGAAACGGCATTGTCACCGATTACCGGATGGCCAAGATCTTCGCGGACGCCGAAGCCATTTACACGTATGAGGGCTCGTTCGAAATCAACACCCTCATCGTGGGCCGGGCCATTACCGGGGTCTCCGCCATCGTCTGACGCCACGCTCATTCGGCGAGCATAGGATCCTTCTCGCCGGCCTCGATCCGGTAGTCCAGGCTGTTGTTCTTCACCGGCATGGGGCAGGTCCCGTAGGGGGTGAAGGCGCTGGGGTAGTTGATGGCCCGGTTGAAGTCCAGGACCACGGTGGGGTTTCCGGAGGGGTCGACGCGGGGCCGGGTGGTGGACACCTTCCGCCATTCGTCCGTGGAGTCTCCATTGGTTTCGTCATGGAACGTGACCGTGAGGGCGCCGAGCTTCTCTTCTTCGGCCTGCAGGTGGAACTCGTGATCCTTGCCGGGCAGGCGGAACACCAGTTCGCCCACCGACCGGTGCACGCCATCCACCAGCGGATTCGCGGTTCCGATGGGGACGTCCACCGGCTCCGGGTAGGGCCGGAAGCTGGCCTCCACCACAAGGTCGGGCCGGTAATCAAAGGTGGGCACGCCGTCGAACTCCGTAAAGACCGGCGAGCCTGCATCCCGGGTGCGGATGGCATACTTCCCGGCACGCATGGCGAGCTCCACCACCACCTGCCTGCCGTCGTCACCCCCGAACTGCACCCACATCAGCGACTCTTCATCGACCAGCGCCGCCGTCACCGTTCCTTCAACAGGCTGCCCGGTCTCCACGAGCGTCAGTCCGTCTTCCGCGGAGGCGGTGAGTGCCGCCGTCGTACCGTCTGTTGACCACAGCCCGGGGACGAGGTCGACGGCGGCGGGCTGGTTTTCGAGCCACTGGAACGAGGTGAGGGTCAGCCAGCCGTGGGGTGCTGCGAGTGCCTTGTTGCGGTTGGTGCGGAAACGCTGCCAGCGTTCCAGCTGGGCCGCAGGTGTGGTGTTCATGGTTCCTCCTGGACGTGGTGGCCCCGGCTACAACCCCGGCGGCGTACGGTTCATTCCACCACTGTTCGGTTGCCCTTGCCTTGAAGTTCCTGGGGAGTAACGTCGGAACCGGACTGTGGCACTGCACCTACGCTAAACGGAGGAACTATGAAGATTGCGGTCCTTGGGACGGGTACTGTTGGCCGGACCCTGGCCGGTGGACTGGCCGGGCTGGGGCATAGCGTGGTGCTCGGCACGCGTGATCCCCAGGAAACGTTCGCCCGCTCCGGCCCGGATGCCATGGGCGCCCCGCCGTTCAGCGAGTGGCACGCCGCCAACCAGGAGATTCCGCTGGAAACGTTCGCCGAGGCGGCCGCTGCCAGCGAGCTGGTGGTCAACGCCACCAACGGGGCGGGTGCCCTGAGCGCCTTGGGCTTTGCCGGCTCCGCCAACCTCTACCGCAAAGTGCTGGTGGACGTATCCAACGCGCTTGATTTTTCCCAGGGCATGCCGCCGGTCTTGAATCCGGTCAACACCGACAGCCTCGGCGAGAGGATCCAGCGCTCTTTCCCGGATGCCCGCGTGGTCAAGACCCTGAATACGATGAACGCGGGCCTGATGGTGGACCCCGGCCGGTTGGCCGGCGGGGACCATTCCGTGTTTGTCTCCGGCGACGACGCAGAAGCGAAGGAGACGGTCACAGGGCTGCTGCAGGAGCTGGGGCACCGGGACATCGTCGACCTCGGT
Organism: Pseudarthrobacter sp. CCNWLW207; assembly: GCF_037203945.1. Taxonomy (NCBI): domain Bacteria; kingdom Bacillati; phylum Actinomycetota; class Actinomycetes; order Micrococcales; family Micrococcaceae; genus Pseudarthrobacter; species Pseudarthrobacter sp. CCNWLW207. The sequence goes on from NZ_JBBCBS010000007.1 coordinate 189,004, forward strand.
GACATCACCACAGCTCGCGGAGCTGAAATGATGATGCCTGTGTGGCTGCGCCTCTACAGTGTGCTCGGCACCCTCGATTTCAATTTCAAGATCGTGCGCTGAAACATCGGAAAAGGCAGCGACACTATCTGAGACGGATTCCCCGGAGGCGGCCACCTGCGGGTAGCATCTTTAGCTAGTAACGTGGCTCACAGGTATCCAGCGCAGTGTACGAGCCAAGTCCGAACCCTCGAAAGATAGTTTCCATGGCTGACACTGCAATAAATTCCGAAACTGACCTTGCCGCAGAGCTGAGGGCTGATGTCCGGCGTGTTTCCACGCTGCTGGGTGAATCGCTGGTTCGCCAGCACGGACCCGAACTCCTGGACCTGGTGGAGCAGGTACGCCTCCTGACTAAGGAATCCAAGGAAGCTGCCCGCGGCGGCGCGGATGCCACCGGCCCGTGGAGCGCCCACGACGTCGTCGCCCAGGTCCGCGAACTGCTCGGCTCCCTGCCCATCGAGCAGGCCACTGACCTGGTGCGCGCCTTCGCCTTCTACTTCCACCTCGCCAACGCCGCCGAACAGGTCCACCGCGTCCGCGGCCTGCGGACCCGGGCGGAAAAGGACGGCTGGCTGGCCAAGGCCGTGTCCGACATCGCCGACCAAGCCGGCCCGGCCGTGCTCCAGGAAGTGGTCAACGGGCTGGATGTCCGGCCCATCTTCACAGCCCACCCCACCGAGGCCTCGCGCCGCTCGGTGCTGGACAAAATCCGCAAGCTCTCCGACGTGCTGGCCCAGCCCACCCACGAGGGCACCACGGCCCGGCGCCGGCAGGACCGCCAGCTGGCCGAAATCATTGACCAGATGTGGCAGACGGACGAACTCCGCCAGGTCCGGCCCACTCCGGTGGATGAGGCCCGCAATGCTATTTACTACCTCGGCGGCATCCTGACCGACGCCATGCCCGAGATGCTCACCGAACTCTCCGAACTGCTCGGCGAACACGGCGTCACCCTGGCCAACCAGAACGCGCCCATCCGCTTCGGGTCCTGGATCGGCGGCGACAGGGACGGCAACCCCAACGTCACGGCGTCCGTCACCCGCGAAATCCTCCAGATCCAGAACCAGCACGCAGTGCGCATCAGCATCGGCATGATCGATGAACTGATCTCCATCCTCTCCAACTCCACCGCCCTTGCCGGCGCGGACAAGGAGCTGCTGGAATCCATCGACGCAGACCTGAAAAAGCTTCCGGGCCTGGACCGACGCGTGCTGGAGCTCAATGCCCAGGAGCCCTACCGGCTCAAGCTCACCTGCATCAAGGCCAAGCTGATCAACACGGGCAAGCGCGTGGCTACCGGCGCGGTGCACGAGCACGGCCGTGACTACAGCGCCACGGACGAGCTCCTGGCCGACCTCGAACTGCTGGAACTGTCGCTCCGGAACCACTCGGCGTCGCTCGCTGCCGACGGTGCGCTGGCACGCGTCCGCCGGGCCGTGGCGTCCTTCGGCCTGCACCTTGCCACCCTGGACATCCGGGAGCACGCCGACCACCACCATGATGCCGTCGGCCAGCTGATGGACCGGCTCGGCGGCCCGGGCCTGCGCTATGCGGAGCTCAGCCGGGAGGAGCGCTTCGAGGTGCTGGGATCGGAGCTGGCCTCGCGCCGCCCGCTCTCCGGGCACCCCATTAAGCTCGACGGCGTGGCCGATGGCACGTACGACGTCTTCCGCGAGATCCGCCGCGCCCTGCGCATCTACGGCCCGGACGTCATCGAGACGTACATCATTTCCATGACCCGCGGCGCGGACGATGTCCTTGCTGCAGCCGTCCTGGCCCGCGAAGCAGGCCTGGTGAACCTCTTCGGTGAAAACCCGCACGCCAAGATCGGGTTCGCACCGCTCCTGGAAACGGTGGAGGAACTCCGGGCCTCTGCGGAGATCGTGGACCAGTTGCTTTCCGATCCGTCCTACCGCGAACTGGTACGGCTCCGCGGCGACGTCCAGGAAATCATGCTCGGCTACTCGGACTCCAACAAGGAATCCGGTGTGATGACCAGCCAGTGGGAGATCCACAAGACGCAGCGGAAACTCCGCGACGTCGCCGCGAAGCACGGTGTCAGGGTGCGCCTGTTCCACGGCCGCGGAGGTTCCGTGGGCCGTGGCGGCGGGCCCACCTACGACGCCATCATGGCCCAGCCCAACGGCGTACTTGAAGGCGAGATCAAATTCACCGAACAAGGTGAGGTCATCTCGGACAAGTACTCGTTGCCTGAACTGGCCCGCGAAAACCTCGAACTTTCCTTGGCCGCCGTGCTCCAAGGCTCGGCGCTGCACCGCGATCCGCGGACGTCCGATGACCAGCGCGAGCGGTACGGGCACGTCATGGAAACCATCTCCGACGCCGCCTTCGACCGGTACCGGAAGCTGATCGACCATCCGGACCTCCCCGCGTACTTCATGGCTTCGACACCCGTGGAGCAGCTCGGCTCCCTGAACATCGGTTCGCGCCCGTCGAAGCGCCCGGACTCCGGCGCCGGCCTCGGCGGCCTGCGAGCCATCCCCTGGGTCTTCGGCTGGACCCAGTCCCGGCAGATCGTGCCGGGCTGGTTCGGCGTGGGCTCGGGCCTGAAGGCTGCCCGTGAGGCCGGGAGCTCCGCCCAGCTGGTGGAGATGATGGAGAACTGGCACTTCTTCCGCTCGGTTCTCTCGAACGTGGAAATGACGCTGGCCAAGACGGACCTGGACATCGCCGGTTACTACGTGGCCACCCTGGTCCCGGAAGACCTGCACCACCTTTTCCGGGCCATCCGCGAGGAGTACGACCTCACGGTCACCGAGATCCAGAACCTGACCGGCGAAAACGTGCTCCTGGATGCCCAGCCCACGCTTAAACGCTCCCTGGAGATCCGCGACCAGTACCTTGACCCCATCAGCTACCTGCAGGTGGAACTGCTTCGCCGCGTGCGGGCTGGCCAGGGCGCCGAGGGTGAAAGCATCAGCGGGGCTGAGATCGACGAACGCCTCCAGCGGGCCATGCTGATCACGGTCAACGGTGTGGCAGCGGGCCTCCGCAACACCGGCTAACCACCGCTTGCGCTATCACTTGTGGTCCTCATTCGGCCCGGATAAGGACCATAAGTGATAGGGCAACACGGGGTCTAGGTAAGGTTGACGGCATGCCTTCGTTCCAGACGCGCCTGAAGATCACCGGCTTGAAGCCCGGCAACCCGCCGGAAGCCGTGATGGCGGCCGCCGTAGAAGCGCTGGAGACCCGCCACCATGTGGAGTCCAACCAACTCGACATTGCCGGCGGCGTCCCGCAGTTGAACCTCCGCTTCCTGGTCGAAGCCACGGAATACAACGGTGAGAACCAGCAGGCGCGGGAGTCGGCAGCCATGATGCGCGACGCCGTCGAACGCGTTGCGCTGACAGGCTCGCTGATGGTGCTCCGCCGTAACCGCGGCCGCTGGGCGCCGATCTAGCTCAGCTGCCGAGGGGCCTTACGCTCCCGGGGCCTCAGCCGCAGGGGGCGGCTCGTCCACGGGGGAGCGGGTGCCGCGGCGCCGGGTCGCAATTATTCCGACGACGACGCCGATCACCAGGCCGAGGGCCACCCCGATCAGGGAGCTGGCCCAGAACGGCAGCTTCGTGGCGGAACCGGTGAAGTAGCCCAGGCCTACGAGCCAGCACGCCCAGAGGATTGCGCCGAGGCCCGCGCAGAGGCTGAACCCGCGGACCGAGACGTCGGCAATTCCGGCGGCAGCCGACGTCGCCAAGCGTCCACCCGGGATGAAGCGCGCTCCGATGATGGTCCCGTAGGTGGAGGAGCGGCCGGCTTTGGCGATGGCCTCGTGGATGCCGTGGTGGACTTTCCTGCCCCAGCGCCAGCGATCAAGCACATGGCTCAGCCGGCGTTTGAAAAGCTGGAAAACCACCATATCGCCAATCCAGGACGCCACAGCGGACAGAGCTCCCACAAGGAAGACGTTGGCCCGGCCGTCGGCCGAGAGCGCTCCGCCAGTGATGACCACCATTTCGGACGGGATGGGAGGGAAGATGGCATCGCCGAGGACCACGGGGATGATCCAGAAGTAGATCGCAGCCCCCCAGTTGTCCGCGTTGCCAAAGTCCATGGCCACAAAGTACCGCACTATCGGCCGGGGCGGTGTGGGCGCTTACCCCGACTGCCGGTGGCTGAGGTGCCGCGCAGCCAGGAAGTACCAGTATGGCCAGGCGGCCCACGCTGCGGCTCCCACCGCTATTCCGGCGCCCCCGATGCCCCAGCGGAACCATTTCGGTGCCCGCCCGACGACGGCGACCCCCGCCACCGGGAGGGCCGCCAGCAAGGCCCCGCCGATGAACTGTCCCAGCCTCGCGAGGTCCCGGGGGTAGCCTCCTGCTTTGAGCAGTGCACGGTTGGCCAGCAGGAACCAGGCAGCCTGGACGGTCATGGCCCCGACGGAGATACCGGTGGACACCGTGAAATCGAGTTTCTTGAAAACGAGCAGGAAAGAGCTCGCGGCGCCGGCACCTGAGGCAATGATGACTACCCATTTGGCCGTCTCTGAACCCGGCGTTCGGCGAAGGCGGCGGTGAACCTGGACCACCACGGGGATGATCACCAGGTTGAAGACGCCTCCGGTGGCGTCGTTGATGGTGCCGAAGATGAAAGGCCCATTCTTGGGCACCTCGATGGCGTACATGGCGCCAAGGGTTGCCACGCCCACTACACCGAGGCCTGCAGCGGCGTAGGCGAATGTGGCGGCCGTCCGGTCCCCGGGGATCTCACTGAGCGTATCCATGGTTCTCCCACCTTTGCGCGAACCCTGCACACAGGATATTCCTGCTCCGGCCTGTCATCCAGAGGGTTCCGATGGGACACTGGCCGCATGCGCATCCAGGTTCTCCAAGGCGACATCACCGCCCGCTCCGTGGACGCGATCGTGAACGCGGCGAATTCCTCGCTGCTGGGCGGCGGGGGCGTGGACGGGGCCATCCACCGGGCCGCGGGGCCCGAGTTACTGGCTGCCTGCCGGGCTCTGCGCGACACTGACCTGCCGCATGGACTGGCCGTGGGTGCCGCCGTCGCGACTCCGGGTTTCGGACTCGCGGCGCGCTGGGTCATCCACACCGTGGGGCCGAACCGCCATGCCGGGCAGACCAACCGGGCGCTGCTGGTGTCGTGCTTCAGTGAAAGCCTGCGGGTCGCGGATTCAGTAGGTGCCGGCTCCATCGCGTTCCCGGCCGTGGGCGGCGGGGTCTACGGCTGGCGGGGTAGCGACGTGGCCGCAGCTGCGTACGACGCTGTCAGCGGGTTTGGTGCCTCACATCCGGCCAGCGCGCTCGAGTTGGTGGAATTTGTGCTGTTCAGCTCCGAGATGGAGGAGGACTTCAAGGCCGTGTTCTGGCAACCTCGCTGAGCTCCAGCCGGCTGCGGTACTCCACTGGTTTTTGGCTGATGGGGTCCACGAACCTGATGCCGCGTGCCAGGAGCTGCAAGGGCTTGGTGTAGTCGTCGGGGGCTTTGTCCAGCAGGTCGGGATAAAAGGCGTCGTTGACGATGCCCAGGCCCAGCGACGCCATATGTACCCGAAGCTGGTGGGTTTTGCCGGAGTGCGGCTCCAGCCGGTAGCGCGCCAGGCGCTGCGGACCGTTGCCAGTGGCGGGGGCGCCCGCGGAATGGGTGCCGGGGGTGTGGGTGCCCGCGGCACCTCCGGGAGTGCCGCCGTCGAACGTTTCCAGGCGCTCGATCCGGGTCTCCGCGTTGGGTTCGCCGTCGATCACTTCGGCCAGCAGGTAGCTGCGGGACTTGGTCATCCGGTTCCGCACCACAACTGGGAAATCGACGGCGGGGTAACCCGGCCCTGGCTCAGCGGCGGAGACGCATTCGTACTCCTTTTGTACCTGGCGCTTCTCGAAGAGCACCTGGTACCTGCCGCGGGTTTCGGGATTAGTGGACAGCAGCAGCACGCCTGCGGTCATCCGGTCCAGGCGGTGCATGGGGATCAGGTCCGGAAGGTCCAGCTGGTTCCGGAGCCGGACCAGGGCCGACTCCTGGATGTAGGTGCCGCCGGGGGTGGTGGGCAGGAAATGCGGCTTGTCCACCACGAGGAGGTGTTCGTCCTGGTGCAGAATGTCCAGCTCCACCGGGATACGGGTCTCGGGCGGCAGCGTGCGGTAGTACCAAATGAAGGTGTGGTCCGCCAGCCTGGTGGCCCGGTCCAGGGGGATGCCGCCCTCGCCAACGATCTCCCCGGCGTCGAACCTGTCCTCGATGCCCTGCGGATCAATGTGGCCCCAGCGGTGCATCATGTAGTCCAGCGCGGTGTCCCACGGCCCCTCGTCCGGGAGGCGCAGGCGGGTGGCGTTGACGCCGTCGCGCACAGGGAGGGGGGATTGCATCACCGGTCCATTCTACTTTGCCGGCTCCTAGGTCCCCGCGCGTCCTGTTACCGACGGTAAAAAAGTTCTTGACAATAAAAGTTGTCGGTAGCCATACTTTAAGCATGTTGGAGATCGAAGTGATCGAGGACCCCGCTGCGGCGGAGGCGTCGCTGGACCCGATCCGGACGCGTATCCTCCGGGAGCTCTCTAAGCCGGGGTCGGCCACGCAGCTCGCCGCCAAAGTGGGACTGCCCCGGCAGAAGGTCAACTACCACCTCAAGGCCCTCGAACGGCACGGGCTGGTGGAGCTGGTGGAGGAGCGGCGCAAGGGGAACGTCACTGAGCGCGTCCTCCAGGCGACGGCGGCCTCCTACCTGATTTCGCCGGTGGCTCTAGCCTCGGTGGCCCCGGACCCGCACAGGTTCTCGGACCGCTTTTCGGCCTTCTGGCTGTTGGCGCTCGCGGGCCGCATGGTCCAGGAAATGGGCAAGCTGATCGCCGGTGCCGCCGCCGCCCGGCAAAAGCTCGCAACGTTCGCGATCGACGGCGAGATAACCTTCCGCACCGCAGCAGACCGCGCCGCATTTGCCGAGGAGCTCGGCGTGGCGGTGACCCGGCTGGTGGACAAGTATCACGACGGCGGCAGCGGCACTCGTCGAAGCGGCACCCCGGCGGGCAGCGGGCGGAAGCATCGGCTCGTCGTCGCGCTTCACCCCGTACTTAAGACCCCCATCAAACCCTTTTCAGCGAAGGAGCAGGACAATGACTGACAAGCGTGAATTTGAAATCGTCTGCGACACCGAACTTCCGGGCACTCCCGAACGTGTTTGGGAAGCCGTGACCAAAGGCACTCCGGCATGGATGTTCCCCACGGATCAGTGGCCGGACGTCAAGACTGTCCAGGAGTACCCCACGCACCTCGTCTCCCGGATGGACGGCCCGGACGGCTGGTTCAACCAGTTGGAGCACGTCCTGGAACCGGTCGACGGCGGCCGCGCACAGCTGCATTATGTCCACAGCGGGATTTTCGCCGACAACTGGGATGAGCAGTACGACGGCGCGAGCAAGCACACGGAGTTCTACCTCCACACGCTGGGCCAGTACCTGAAGTATTTCGATGGCAAGCCTGTGGTGTTCACGGACATCCAGGCTCCGGCGGCGTCGCAGTCCCCGGACGGTTTCGAACGGCTGAAGGAGGCGCTGGGCGTGGACACTGCCGCGCAGGGCGCCACTGTTGAGCTTGAGGTCGACGGCGTGGGGCGGCTTTCCGGCGAAGTGGACTTTTCCAATGAGAACTTCCTGGGGCTGCGGACGGCGGATACGCTTTACCGGTTCTTTGGCCGCAACGCCTTTGGCGCTCCGGTGGGCATGACCGTCCACGACTTCAGTGGCAGTGGTGACCCGGACGCCACCGCCAAGGCCTGGGGCTTGTTCCTGGAAAAGGTCTACGCATAGGGGGGGCTTTGCGCATCGCGGACGGTTCAGCGCGGCGGGAACGTCCACGCGGGTGCTCGCGAATTCAGGGCGTCAGGCGGCCCAACCGCGGGCGATGGCGTCGAGGGCGGAGCTGTACACTGCGGCCCAGTCCGCGTCCGGCGGCCCCACCTGCGCCAGTTCCAGGCTCACCAGGCCATGGACCTGCCCCCAGATAGCGACGGCGACCATCTCCGCGGGTGCCGGCAGCAGGGTTCCAGCCGTCTGGGCTGTGGCGACGGCGTTGATCAGGGGCACCATGGCATCGGCGGCTACATCAGGACTGGGCTGGCAGTCGACGTACGCAGCCAAGGCGCCACCGAACATCAGCCGGTAGAGGGCCTGGTGCTCCAGCGCCCAGGCCCGGTAGGCCGTGCCCAATCCCTGCAGTCCACCCGGGGAGGCTGCCACTTGTGAGTCATGGAATGAACGGAATCCGTCGTCCACGACGGCGGTCAGGAGTTGGGATTTTCCGCCGAACAGCGAATAGACGGCCGTGGTGGAGGTACGGGCAGCCGCTGCCACATCGCGCAGCGTCACCCGCGCAGGGCCGTCCCGGTCCACCAGGTCGGCGGTGACGGCCAACAGCTCCTGCCGTAGGGAATCGGTGTGCACTACAGGTCTTGCCATGAGGTTCATTGTTTCATAACCTTGTTTCGTAACGTTGTTATGAAACAAGGTTATGAGACCCTGAACCCAAGGAGTTCCCATGGCGCAGAAAGTATTTCCGGGCCGCTACACCGCTGACCCGGAACGTGAATCCGTGACGGTCTTCTTGATCGGGATGAGGGCAAACAGGTGGTGGAAGGTCGGAACCGTCGGCAAGGTGGCTGCCGCCATGCCCAAGATGCTCCAGCACCTGGCTGCGGACCCGGCGGCAGGAATGCTGGGATATGAGCAATGGTTCGGCCGCACCACCATGCTGCTCAGTTACTGGGAGAGCCCGGAGCACCTGCAGAAGTTCGCCGCCGACCGAGAATCCCCGCACCTGGAGCCCTGGCGCAGATTTATGAAAGAACTCGCCGGTACCGGGGACGTGGGCGTCTGGCATGAGACCTACCAGGTGCCTGCCGGCGGAATTGAGGTCGTCTACAACGGCATGCCGCTGTTTGGCCTCGCCAAGGCCACCGCGCATGTCCCGGTCGGGGCCGGAACAAACACCGCAAAGCAGCGGATGGGCCGGACCGCCGGCCGCGGCGCCAGCGCCACCTGACCCGGAAAGCGGCCCCTGACCGGAAAGGGCGCCGGGTCCTTCGAGAGCTGACCGTCAGGCGATGGCCACGGCCGGAGCGTTCTTGAGGGTCCGGCGAAGCTGCGGGGCCGCGTCGAGCCTTTCCTGGGCCGAACGCAGGGCCAGGACTGCGATCTCCAGTTGCTCCGGTGGCAAGGTAAACGGAACACGGAGGTACCGTTCGAAGGCGCCGCCAATTCCGAACCGGGGCCCTGCGGCCAGCCGGATGCCGAAGTCGGGGGCAATCACCGTCAGAGCGGTGCTGAACGGTGCGGGGAGCCGGCACCAGACCGACAGTCCGCCGGCCGGGCGCCCCGTTTCCCATTCCGGGAGGTGCCCTGCGAGGAGTTCCAGGAGGGCTGTGCGGTTGTCCCGGAGGGCGGTCAGCCGTGAGGGGAGGGGTTCTTCGAGGGCACGGACCAGGTGGGCCGCCGCCAACTGTTCCATGACCGGTCCACCCAGATCCAGGGATGTCCTTGCCGCTGCAAAGCGTTGGATCATGGCTTCTGAGGCGCGGATCCAGCCCGTACGGAGCCCGCCCCAGTGGGACTTGCTGAGCGAGCCGATGGTGACCACCTCGGGACTAAAGGCTGCCACGGGAGTGGTCTCCGCGCCGTCGAGGTTCAGTTCCCGGAGGGTTTCGTCGACCACCAGCACCGTTCCCGCGGCTGCGGCTGCCCGGACCAGTTGGCGGCGCTGGAGATCGGGCATCAGCTGACCCGTGGGGTTATGGAAGTCCGGCACCACGTACGCGACCTTCGGGCGCTGCTGCATCATGGTGGCCTGCAGTGCTTGCATGTCCCACACCAAGGCGGGGGGACCGCCGTCGGCTTTGTCAGTCTTGGCGCCGTGGGCCGTGGTGAAGGCCACTGGAACGGCCCGGCAGCCGGCCGCACGGATAGCATCGAGGGCGTTCGGATAGCTGGGATGTTCCACCAGTACCCTGTCCTGCCTGCCCGCCAGCGCGCGGATGATGATGTTCAGGGCGTGCTGGGCGCCCGACGTCACCAAGATCTGTTCGGCGCTGGTCGGCGCGCCGGCAGCGGAGTAGCGGGCGGCCACGGCCTCGCGCAAAGGGAGCAGGCCCATGGCGTCATACCCGAATCCTGGCAGCAGCGCGGGAAGTTCCGTGAGTGCTGCCGCGAACGCGCGGTGCACCACCTCGCCGCTGGCGGGCAGCGATGCGTAGGCGAGGTCGATCAGGCCTTCCGGTGCCGCCAGCCCGGGGGCAGCGAGTCCGGCTGCCGCGAGCCCAGCTGTCGCGACTCGCGGAGAAACAGTTCCGGCGCTCCGCCCTGTGCCTGTCACGCCCGGACTGAGCACCGTCGTACCGAGCGGCGTCAGGCGGGGAATCCGGGTCCGGCCCCTGCTGCCTTGCCCGCTGCTGAGAAAACCCTGCTCGCGGAGGTGGGCATACGCCGCTGTCACCGTGGTCCGGCTGACACCCAATGCCTCAGAGAGCCCGCGCTCGCTGGGCAGGGCGGTGTCCAGGGCCACCCTGCCGTCAAGGACCAGGAGGCGCACGACGTCGGCCAGTTCGCGGTAGGCAGGTGCGGCACCGAGGTTCCACTCGCCCAGGAGACGGGCCAATGCGGACGGGTTCAGTGAAGGGGACATGATGCCAGTATCTCAAACTGGCTATATGTTTCAATGCCAGTTAGCTGTCACAGTTGTCGTTATGTTGACCCGCAGACTCCTCCAGCTCTTTGTCGGCCTCGCCATGTACGGCATATCCCTGGCCATGTTCATCCGGGCCGGCCTTGGCCTGGACCCGTGGGATGTGTTCCATCAGGGCGTTGCCGGCAGGACCGGACTGAGCATCGGTGTAGTGGTCATCATTGTCAGTTTCCTGGTACTGCTCCTCTGGATCCCGCTGCGGCAGTGGCCGGGCTTCGGCACGCTCTGCAACGCCGTGCTGGTGGGCGTTTTCGCGGACGTTGGCTTGGCCCTGATCCCAACGTTCTCGCATCTGGGTGGCCAGATCGGCCTGCTGGCAGGCGCCGTGCTGCTGAACGGCATCGCGTCCGCCTGCTACATCGGTGCCCGGTTCGGTCCAGGGGCCAGGGACGGCCTGATGACAGGCCTGGCACGGCGCACCGGCTGGTCGGTTCGGGTCTCGCGCACCCTGATTGAGGTTGTGGTGCTCGCAGTTGGCTGGCTACTGGGCGGTTCCGTGGGGGTGGGCACGGTGGTCTACGCCCTCGCCATCGGACCGCTGGTGCAGCTGCTGCTCCCGTGGTTTATGGTGCCAGCGGCTATTCCACCGGCACTTGTCCCCGAGCCCGGGGCCAGTGAGCTGCCTGCCGGTCCACTGGCCGCCGTCGACCCCGCTGGTGCTGAACCGCTGGCCCGGAACGCCTAGGAACCGTTAGCCAGGACCGGCTGGCACTGTGGACAGAAATAGATGTCCCGTTCCTCTTCGCCGTTGGGTTTGCCGAGCACGTCGCGCCGGATGGGGGTCCGGCACTTGAGGCACGGCTGGTGTTCGCGCCCGTAAACCCAGTAGCCTGGCCGGCCCGCCATCCGTCCCACTGGCATGCCGCGCGGATTCAGGATGGTTACCCGGCGGCCCGGACCCAGGTTGGCTTCAAGCAGCTGTTTGGCGTCCGTCATCAGGGTCCGGAGGTCCGCCACGCCCGATACCGGCGACGCCGGGTGCACGCCGGACAGGAAGCACGCCTCGCAGCGGTAGATGTTGCCGATGCCTGCCAGGTTGCGCTGGTCCAGCAGGGCGACGCCGATGGGCACGTCGGGTGCCGCGCGGATCCGCCGTTCCGCCTCGGCTGGGTCCCAGTCCGGACCCAGCAGGTCCGGACCCAGATGGCCCACGATGGTGTCCTCCTCCGCCGTCTTGACCACCTCCACGATGCCCAGGGAAAATCCGACGGCGTCTGCCGCGGCCGTGCGGAGTACGCACCGGGCGGTGAAACCCGGCTTCCGCCAGCGTCCTCCCGGCGGATAGACCTGCCAGCTGCCTTCCATTTTCAGGTGCGAGTGGATGGTGAGTTTCCGATTCTCCGGCCCCACGACGCGCATCAGGAGATGCTTGCCTCGGGGGACCACCTCTTCCACGGTCCAGCCTGCGAGGTTGAGGGTGGCGAACCGGGGGACGCGGAAGTCCGACGCGGTGAGCGTCTGCCCGGCCAGGGCTTGGTGCAGCTGGTGGGCAGCCCGCCAGACGGAGTCGCCCTCAGGCACGGATCCTCAGCCCCTTGGGGGTGGAGTATGCCCCGGCCGCGGCCAGGGCTGCTGCCACCGGGGTGTCCAAAATGCCATGGCCGTTCACTTTCTCCATGATGAGCTTGTCCACGGCGCCGCGCGTGACCACACCCACCAGCGCCGAGCCGGCAGCGGACAGCACGGGTTCGTCGTCGCTGAAGGCCAGCAGTGTTTTGCCTCCCCGTTCAACGTAAAGGACCAGCGCGCCGTCAACGAGCACCACCAGTGCACCCGCCTTCCGTCCGGGCCGGTGGCCGGTTCCGGCCTCCTCATTGAGGGCGGGCCAGGGCAGGGCAGCCCCATAAGGGTTGGCCGGATCGGTGGCCGCCAGCGCCAGGGCGATGGGCTCGGGCTTCACAATCTGGGTGTCCTCGGAATAGGAGCGCAGCCTGTCCACCGTTGCCGGAACCGCGAACTGGGCAGCCCCGAGATGTTCGATGAAGTACCCGCGGCGGCAACGCCCAGCCTCTTCCAGCCGGGCCAGGACCTTGTACATCAGGCCGAAACCGCCCAGGATCTGCTCGGCCATAACCGAGCCCCGGGTGACAACGCCGTACCTGTCCAGCAAGAGCTCAGCGGTGGCACGGGCATGGATGGTGGGGTCCAGCTCCGGTGAGGGCAGGGCGGACCAGCGTCCGGCTGCCATTGGCGGTGTGGCCGCGGCTCCGGATGCTGTGCCGTAGCGCCCGCCGCCCAAGCCAGAGGAGCCCAGGCCAGGGGAGCCTAAGAGGCCCGTGCCGTGGGAGCGGCCCAGCCTGCTCATTCTTGGAGCCCGCAGCCGTGGTGCCTTCGAAACCTGGCGGTGGGCCGTGTGGCCCCCGGCGATGAGGGCCCGGACAGGCGCGAAGGTGTCGCCGGTGATCCGCCCGGCCCACGCGAGGTCCCACAAAGCTGACACCACGTCCTGGTCGCTCAACACTGCGTCCATGCCCCCGGCAACCTCCGTCAACTGGCGGAAGAAGTAGCCGCCGCCGTTGTTCCGGAGGTAGTCCAGCAGCCGTTGTTGCGCGTCGCCGGGCTCATATTCGACGGCGGGGTTCAGCGTCAGTTCGGCCGAATCTGCCAAGTGCAGGCTGATCCAGCCGTCGTTCCCGGGAAGCCCGCCGGCGCCGGACCAGAGGACTTCCCCGGCGGCCATCAGCTCGTCCAGCATGGCGGGCTGGTAGTTGGAGACCCGGCTGGCCAGCACAAGCGGCTCCCAGGCCGATGCCGGGACCGGAACCCCGGACAGCTGGTCGATAGCGGTAATGATTCCGTCCAGCCCGCGCAGGGAAGGCTGTCCGCGGCCGGCGCCTGGCGTCCTGACGTGCTGCCACGCGGGCAGGAACCGCCCGTAGGCGGCGGCATCTACCGGCTCCACTTCTGCGCGCAGTGCCGCCAGCGACCGGCGCCGCAGCTTCCGGAGCACCTCGGCGTCGCACCATTCGCTGGTGGGCGGGGACACGTGCACCTGCGTGGATTCTGGCAGCGGTGTGGGGTTCTGCACCGCCGGATCGGAGTGGCTGGCATCCGGGTCCACGAGGTCCGCGGAGGCTACGTCCAGGGGACCTTCAATGGGTGGGGTTTCCCGGCCCGGTGTGGCATGGGGCCGGAACTCGCCTTCCACCACACGCCCGTCCGCGGCGAGGCGCTTCAGTGCCGTGCTGACAACGGCGACGCCAAGGCCCAGCCGTGCCGCTGCCTCGGATGCCGTGAAGGGGCCGTGGGTCCGGGCATACCGGGACACAAGATCGCCGAGGGGATCCGCCACGGGCTCGATGAAGGCCAACGGCATGCCCATCGGCAGCGGGACACCGATCGCATCCCGCAGGCGTGCAGCGTCCTCGACGGCGGCGAACCGCTCCACTCCGCCGATATTGATTTTGATGGCACGGTTGGCCCGCTGCAGTGCGGCCAGGTGGGAAGTTGCAAGGGCGGCGTCGGCGTGCAGGGTTTCGGCGGGCCCACCCACCGGAGCAGGTTCAGCCACGGGGGCGGAATCGGGCACTGTGGCCGGTTCCAGCCGCGCCGCGACCTCTTCGATGGCCAGCGGACCAAGGAGCCTTAGGAGGTCGGCAACGCCTTCCAGCCCGCGGGCACGGCGGTCCGGGGCCAGGCGCTGCAGTTCAAGCTCGGTGGCCTCGATGACTTTGGCATCGAGCAGCTCACGGAGTTCCACCCGGCCCAGCAGCTCGTTCAGGAGCGTCGAGTCCAGTGCCAGGGCGGCGGCACGGCGTTCGGCCAGCGGGGAGTCGCCCTCATACAGGAACTGCGCCACGTACCCGAAGAGCAGGGACTTCGCGAAGGGCGACGGCTGCTGGGTGGTGGTCTGCACAATCCGCAGTTCGCGTCGTTCGATGGACGCCGCAATGTCTTTCAGTGCAGGGAGGTCGTACACGTCCTGCAGGCACTCGCGGACCGTTTCCAGCACGATGGGGAACGTGGGGTACTTTCGGGCCACGTCCAGGAGTTGGGCGGACCGCTGGCGCTGCTGCCACAGGGGCTGCCGCTTGCCCGGAGTTTGGCGGGGGAGCAGCAAGGCGCGAGCGGCGCACTCGCGGAAGCGCGAGGCGAACAGGGCGCTGCCGCCCACCTCGGCGGTGACAATCTGTTCCAGTTCCTCGGGGTCAAAAAGGAAAAGCTCAGCCCCGGGCGGCTCGTCCTCCATCATCGGGACGCGCAGCACAATGCCGTCATCGGCGGCCATTGCGGAGCCGTCCACGCCATACCGCTGGTGGAGGCGCTGTCCGACGGCGAGCGCCCAGGGAGCGTGCACTGGCATGCCGAACGGGCTGTGCAGGATCACACGCCAGTCACCGAGTTCATCATGGAACCGCTCCACCACCAAGGTGGTGTCGTTGGGAACCACGTCAGTGGCGAGCTTCTGCTCTGCCAGGTACTGGATCAGGTTGTTCGCGGCGAATTCATCCAGGCCGCTGGCCTGGCAGCGTTCGGTGGCAGGCCCGACGTCGGACGCGGACAGTTCCCGCACGAAGGCGCCCAGCGCGCGGCCCAGGTCCACGGGCCTGCCCAGCGAGTCACCCTTCCAGAAGGGGAGTTTGCCGGGCTGGCCGAAGGCTGGCGATACGAGGACGCGGTCGTGGGTGATGTCCTCGATCTTCCAGCTCGTGGCGCCGAGGGCAAAGATGTCGCCCACCCTGGATTCGTACACCATCTCCTCGTCGAGTTCGCCCACGCGGCGGCCGCCCTTGGCCGGGGAGGGTGTGGCCGCCTTGCCGTCACCTGAGGGGGAAGCCGAACCTTCAATCTCGGTGCCGATGATGTAGACGCCGAACAGGCCGCGGTCAGGGATGGTGCCGCCCGAGGTAACGGCTAGCCGTTGGGCGCCCGGCCTGCCTTCGATGGTGCCGGCGTTGCGGTCCCAGATGATCCGGGGGCGGAGCTCCGCGAATTCGTCGGACGGATAACGGCCGGCCAGGAGATCCAACGTGGCCTCAAAGGCGGAACGGGGGAGGGAGGCGAAGGGCGCGGACCGCCGGACCGTGGAGAACCACTCCTCCACATCGATGCTGCCCAAGGCAGTGGCTGCAACAGTCTGCTGCGCCAGGATGTCCAAGGGATTGGCCGGGACAAAGAGCCGCTCGATCTTTCCCCCGAGCATCCTCTCAACGGTGATGGCGGTGTGGACAAGGTCTGCCCGGTGCTTGGGGAAGAGTACGCCCTGGGAAATTTCGCCCACCTGGTGACCGGCCCGGCCCACCCTTTGCAGGCCGCTGGCCACGGAGGGCGGGGATTCCACCTGCACCACGAGGTCCACGGCTCCCATGTCGATGCCGAGCTCCAGGGACGAGGTGGCAACGACGCACCGCAGCCGGCCGGACTTGAGGTCGTCCTCGATCAGGGCACGCTGGTCCTTGGAGACGGAGCCGTGGTGGGCGCGGGCCAGCACAGGATCGGCGCCGGCGGTGCTGCCGGCCTGCGCCATCATGTGGGCGGGTGTTGCCGTGGACACCGGTACAGCTGACGCCGGAACACCCGCAGGCCCGTCCGTTGCAGCCCCGGGCTCAACGTCCCCCCAACCGCCGCCCACGGCCACGAGTTGCCGCTCGGCGTAGATCTCGTTCAGCCGCGCTGTGAGGCGCTCGGCAAGGCGGCGGGAGTTGGCGAAGACGATGGTGGACTGGTTGGCCAGCACCAGGTCAACGATCTTTTCCTCCACATGTGGCCAGATGGACGCCTGTGGCTGGAGCCCGGAAGCCGGCCCGGAGTCGTGGGCCCCCGCTGCGCCCTGGAGGTCGGACATGTCTTCCACCGGAACGGAAACAGTGAGGTCCCAGTTTTTGCGCGATGGCGGCGCCACGATCTCTACCGGTGCGGACCCGGCAAGGAACTGGGCCACCAGCTCGCGGGGCTCAACCGTGGCCGAAAGTCCGATGCGCTGGGCCGGTTTGGGCAGCAGGGCATCGAGCCGTTCCAGCGAAACGGCCAGGTGCGCCCCCCGCTTGGTGCCGGCGACGGCGTGGACCTCGTCAACGATGATGGTGTCCACTTCGGTCAGCGTTTCGCGGGCCCTGGACGTCAGCATCAGGAACAGCGATTCGGGCGTGGTGATGAGGATGTCCGGCGGGTTGCTGAGCAGCGCGCGGCGGTCCGCCGTCGTGGTGTCCCCGGACCTGACGCCCACAGTGATCAGCGGGGCAGGCAGCTCCAGCCGCTTGGCCGTCTGCGTTATGCCGATCAGGGGTGAGCGGAGGTTCCGTTCGACGTCGACGCCCAGGGCCTTCAGCGGCGAGATATACAGCACCCGGGTTTTACGCTTGGGAGCCCGGGGGCGCCTGCCCTTTCCTGCAGGCGCTTCGATGCCGGGCAATTCCGGAGCAGGCTCCGGGGCCGAGGACAGCAGGCGGTCCAGGGCCCACAGGAAGGCCGCGAGGGTCTTGCCTGACCCGGTGGGCGCCACCACGAGGGCGTGCGAGCCGGAGGAGATGGCGTTCCAGGCGCCAATCTGGGCAGAAGTCGGCTCCGAAAAGGCGCCCAGGAACCAGTCCCGGGTGGGGCGGCTGAACCTGCCCATGGGGGCGTCTGAAACGGCGTGTGCACCGGTTTCAGGCGGCTGGTTCTCCTGCATGCCTCCATCATGCCCTACCCCACCGACAGGACGGCCAGCCCCGGCGGGCCAGTGAATTCCAGGGCCGGAATCGCCGGCTCCGGCCCCTCCCACCGGGACGTTCAACCCTTGTCTGCCCGCGGGAGATCCTTTGTGGCCGGGCCCTCGAGGAGATGTCCGTCGCTGCTGAACCGGGAGCCATGCAGCGGGCAGTCCCAGGTCAGTTCGCTGTCATTCCAGGTGACTATTCCGCCGAGATGGGTGCAGACCGCAGAGAGCCTGCACGTGGTTCCGTCCACAGTGGATACCGCCACCGGACGGGCGCCCTCGCGGTAAACCTTCCCTTCGCCGTCGGCCGGCGTTGCAGCGGCAGCATGCCGTGGTGCCTTGCGATCCCCAGCGGCCACCTTGCCCCATCCGGAAGCGAGCTTCACGGCCACCTGGGCGTTGAGCTTGACCGCCGTGAGTGCTCCGGCCGGGGACGTGACCCGGTGGTGGATGGTGTCCGCCCAAGGGAGCTGGCCGCCCAGGATGTCGGCGGAAATGCCCAGGGCCGCGGCCACGGCATTGGTCATGCCCCACTTGTTGTAGCCCGTGCCGAAAAGGATCCGCCCCCGTCCCCGCGGCATTGTCCCAAAGAAGGGCATGAGGTTGGTGGCCTGGTAATCCTGGGCTGACCAGGTGTGGGTGGCTGTGGCACCGGGGAAGTGGGTGCCCGCCCAGTCCAGCAGCCCGTCCAGGTGCGCCTTCTCCGAAGCTGTCCGCCCCACGTGATGGCCATGTCCGCCCACCAGCAGGTGCCTGCGTCCATCCGTTTCATAGTCGCGCAGCGAATGCGTAGGTTCCTCGGCCGAAAGGTACATTCCCGGTGGGGGCGCCAGCTCCGCGGGCAGTTCCAGGGCCGCGGCGTAGGAACGGAGCGGCTTGAGCTTGGTGAAGTAGAGGCCGCGGTCCAGCACGGGGATTCCGGTAGCCAGCACCACATGGTTGGCTGTGACGTCGCCCCGGTCCGTCCGGACTGTCAGTGGGCCGCTCCCGGAGACATCCCGCAGCCGCACGCCGCCCACAATCGTTCCGCCACGGCTGCGGAGGTCCACCATGAGGGCGTCCAGGGCGTCCATGGGATTGATCTGGGCTTGGCCTGCCAGCTTCAAGGCGCCTTGCACCGGGAAGGGAAGGCCGGCGTCGCCCGTGTAGTCAATCTCCAGGCCTGCGGTGGTCCCGGCGGTGAGTTCCTCGCGGAGCCGTTCCAGCCCGTCGCCCGTGGTGGCGTAGGTGTACGCGTCCCGGGGCTGGAAGGGCACGCCCTGCTCCTGAAGGTAACGCAACAGCCAGGCCTGCCCCTCCCGGTTGGCGTCCACATAGGCCTGGACCTGCTTTGCCGAATATTGGCGGGCCAGCCCGGACAACACTGTTCCCTGCAGGAGGCTGACCTTGGCCGTGGTATTGCCTGTGGTCACCGCGCCGGGGTAGTGGGCCTCCAGCACGAGGACCCGCTGGCCGGACCTGGCGAGCAATAACGCGGTGACGAGCCCCGTTAGCCCGGCCCCGGCGACCACGGTGTCGTATGCGCTGCCAGCCTGGAAGGTGTCAGGACTAAAGGATTCTTTGCGGTCCAACCAAATCGACGTCATCTGAGCCCACCCTGCCTCCGCTGTGCTGGCCGGTCAACGCAGCCACTGACGGGATCCCGCAACAGGCAGGACCCCCAACATCATAAGTGTACTTATGATGCCGGGAGATGGGGTTCCTTAGGCAGCCTGGAAAGCCCCGATGGTCAGCAAACCAACCGTGGCGTTGCTGCAGGCCTGCGTTGGCTGGGCCAGGAATAGGGACGCAGTGTCTTCCGGCGGGTAAATCCGGTATCCGGCGGCAGGCACCATGGTGCAGTCCGGGAAGTTGCCCGCCTGCGTGTAGCGCAAAACGGCCGCCCCGCTTTGGCCGGGGGCAAGCAGGACGTCCACCGCAGGGGTGGTCTCGTCGCGTGTTGCGGGCGCCCCGATAGGGGCTCCGTTGGCGTCGGCCGTGAGGGAGACACCGGGGAAACCCTTGAGCAGGCACGATTCGGCGCCGGTGT
Source organism: Pseudarthrobacter sp. CCNWLW207 (assembly GCF_037203945.1). NCBI lineage: Bacteria > Bacillati > Actinomycetota > Actinomycetes > Micrococcales > Micrococcaceae > Pseudarthrobacter > Pseudarthrobacter sp. CCNWLW207. The sequence goes on from NZ_JBBCBS010000007.1 coordinate 208,419, forward strand.
TGGTCAGGGTGAGCGTCATGTAGACGCTGCCAGCCGCCCCGCCTCCCGTGGAATCGTTGGCGGCGGACAGGGTGGCAGCCTTGCACAGCGCGGGCCCTGCCGCCGTGGGGGTGGCTGACGACGGCAGCGATGCAGTTGTGCTGGGTGCGGCTGAGGATGTGGTGGGGCTGGCGGAGGAAGAGCCGGGTTCCGTGCTTGCCTGCGTCTGCGGCTGGCTTGGACCGCAGGCGGTGAGCAGCAGTGCCGCTGCGGCAGCCGCCGTCGTAATGACGAACCCCTGTGACAAAAGTTGAGACCTCATGGCACAACGATTGTGGCTGGTGTGACAGGAGTCAATGATGCAATGCGGGGCTGTGCCGATTTGATGCCCGGATCGTGATGATCCGGGCATCAAATCGCCGGGTTTGGGAGGTGCCTGTGCGGTTACTGGCCGGGCGTCGCCGCTTCCTGCTTGCGCTTCGCGCCGCTGCGGGCGAGTGCAATACCGCCGAGCGCCAGTCCACCCACGCCCGCTGCCAGGCCAGCCCAGCTGCGTGCCTCGGCGCCGCTGTCCGTCACTGCTGAGGCCTGCTCGGTGGAGTGCGCCGCGGTTGCGGCAGCACCGTGGTTATCAGTGCCGGCCGCCGCTGTGATGGTGATGGATGGCGCCGGAGCCTTCAGCGAGTGCGGGTCCTGGCCGTCCTTGGCGATTTCCGACCAGTCGGTCTGGCCCGTTTCGCAGGTCTGCAGGGTGGGGAAATAGAGCGTGGTGCCTGCCGCGTCGGGCAGTTTCATGGATAGCACCAGGGCGTCGCGCAGATCGTGGGCGAGGGGCGCCTTGGCGGTGTAGACGATCTGGCTGGTGCGCTTGGTGATGGATGTGCCGTCGGCCAGTTTCCTGGGTTCCGCGAGCTGTTCGGTCACCTTTTCGACGGTCCAGTTGGGGTTCACCGTGGGCTGGGCGTCGTTGAGCTCGGCGGGCAGGGTGATGGCTACCTTGGTGGTGCCTGATTCTTCGCAGCCGTGCGGGATGCCGAACGTCAGAAGGGCGTACGAGTTTGCGGCCGTCTTGTCCGGCGTGACTCCGACGTGCGCCGACGCCCCGCCTGCGGCCGTCAGCAGAAGCGCCGCGGTGCCGGCAGCAGTGATGAGGGTACGGCGAATGGTGGAAGTGTTCATGGGGTTTGCCTTTCGGACACACGCGACGGAATCGGGCGTGCGGAATTACGGGTTGAGGCCCGTCACCTGTGGTCCGGTGCGGGCAGAGTCAGGAAAGCACGACGGCGGAAGGCGGGCCGCGTCGGCAGTCTTGCCGGAGGTTCCGCCAGGGACGGGCCGGGGAAACCGGCGGCGGGCCGGGCACCGCCGCTGCAGCACCGACGTCGGGCGTTATTGCCTCCGGAAGCCGGACCAGCGGCCTGAGCCACGCGGCTAAGCCCCACAGGGCGTCCTCGCCTTTGGCGAGGAGCAGGGCGCAGGCTGCCGTTGCCACCACGTGGGCAAGGAGCATCAGCGGTCCTTCGGCGGAATCCGTTCCATGAAGGTGGGTGGTGGATCCGACAAGGGGGGCAACTGCGCCGGAAGCGTGATGAATGTCGGCCGCGCCCGGCCCGGTGGCAAGGGCGCCGTCGGAAAGGCCGGGGGCGCTGAAGGCTGTGAAGATTTCGTGAAGGGCGAGCTGTCCGGCACCAAGCAGCGCAATCATTGCGGCCCCATTGAGCTTGAACCGGGTGGCCGTGGTGGCAGCGAGCCCGGTCAGTGTCAGCACCGCCAGCAGGATTCCCGGTGCGGGGAGGTCTCCGCCGCCCAGGACGTGGGCCCCGGCAGCGAGCGTCAGGATTCCCGCGGAGACGGCGGCGGCGCGGAGGAGATGGAAGGGAGTCCGGGCATGGTGCGTACGCACGGGGCCTCCCTCAGTTTTTGGTGACATTTTGGCTGCCGCTGCGCGTGTAGGCGTGGGCTTTCCGATTCTACCGGTGGTTCGGGGCGCCCTCTGCGGAGACCGGACTGCCAGCGAGGAGCTCTGCCAGGACGTCCGCCGCAGTGTCGTGGCGGATCAGCGAGGCGGCCTGGCCCGCCCACAATGACATCAGCTCCGTGTTGCCCTGGGCCGCTGCTTGCGGCCGGAAGCGGCCGGTGAGCCAATTCTGGACCGGGAAGGGGGCTATTGCGCCGGACGCGGAGAGGTCGGCGATGATGCGGTTCGGGATGCCGCGGGCCAGCCGCCCGCTGAGGGCCCGGGTGAGGACGGTTTCGCTGGCGGCAGGGCTGTGCAACACGGCACGATACGCCGGCACGGCAGCCGATTCCCGGGTGGCCAGGAAGGCCGAGCCAACTTGGACAGCGTCGGCGCCGAGAGCCAGTGCGGCAGCGTAGCCGCGGCGGTCAGCGATGCCGCCGGCGGCGATCACCGGGATTCCGACGGCGTCCCTCACCAGGGGAACCAGGGCGAACGTGCCGATGAGGGACTCCTCTGCGGGCTTCAGGAAAGAGACCCGGTGGCCGCCGGACTCCATGCCGCTGGCCACTACGGCGTCCACGCCGCCGGCCTCCAGGGCAACGGCCTCCGCAACGGTCGTGGCCGTGCCCACCACCACGATTCCACGCCGGTGCGCGTCCTCGACAAGGTCCGGAGCGGGAACCCCAAACACAAAACTCACGACGGCGGGCGCCGCCTCCAGCGTGGCCTCCACCTGCTCGTCGTAGTCGGCCAGGTAGCGGTCCGGCATAGCCGGAACAGGCAGCCCTACTTCGTCGAAGTAAGGCCGGAGGGTTTCGACGTAATTGTTGAAGTCCTTTTGGGGGAGATCGGTGATTTCGTCGCCCGTGGGGACCCAGAGGTTTAGGGCAAATGGCTTAGGGGTGGCCTTCCTCAGCTCAGCCGCGGTAGTGCGGATGGCATCCGCGCCGTAGCCGTACAGGCCATAGGAACCCAGCCCGCCGCCGTCGCTCACGGCTGCCGTCAGCGCTACGGAAGAGACGCCGCCGAAAGGGCCGAGGACCACCGGAACGTCCGTGCCGAACAATTCCGTGATGCGGTGTGGCTGGGCGGGTGTGGCGTAGGCGGGCGTCATGGCGTGGCTCCTTGAGGTCGCAGGCGGCTTCAGCACCCAGTGTGGCAGTGCTGCTGACCGCGTCCCAACTTACGGGCCGCGGGAGTCAGTCCGTTTCCGGGCCGGAGCAGTAAGGACAGTCGTCGGGGCAGGGGTCGGTCACGGCTGACTACCAGTGAGTTCGAAGCCGTCGCTGACATGGAAGAGCCTCCGGCCACCTATGGGCGTCTTGACCCAGACCGTCTCGCCGTCCATCGTCTTGGTGTCGACCTCGCCGGAGTACTCGGTGTGGCCGTTCCGGGTGAGCACCACATAGTCTCCTACCTGGACGTCCTCCCAAATTCCCGGGGCTTTGACGCGATTCGTCCTTGAAGTCACGGTTGTTCCTTTAGTCTTTGCGTGCCCGGCAAATTAGCGGGTCCAGTTCATACAACCCGAAGGGTCCTGCAGGCTCAATGGAGGAAGTAACCAGCCTCGCTACCGGTGTTTGTGCAGGCCTCCAGTTGGCTATATACCGCAACTTGGGGCAGGGCTAGACTGCTGGCGTAGATGTTGGAGCGACCTTGAGGAGAATGTGATGGACTACACCGGAAGCCAATCTGAGAAGGCAGTTCCCGCTGGTGAATTGGACCGCACCCACATCGGCCACACCGTCAGCTTTCAGTCAAACGAATTCACGGTCGTCTTTGGCAAGATCGCAGGGATCGCCAGAACAGAGGCGCTGGTTTACCTGTCCCTGGACGGAGTGGCAGGCGGAACGCACCTGAAGGACGAGTACGATCTTCCGCTCACCCACAACGTCTACCTCCAGTTGGATCCCATTTCCAGCGCCGAGACCACCATTAAGGACCTCTTCGGCAAGGTCCAGGAGAACCTGCGCAGCGGCAGCCATAAGGGTGAGGACAAGACGGACAAGCTCTAGCCGGCACGGCTACAGGGCCGAACCCGGTCAAGCACGCGGCCCCTACTTGCCTGCGTTCGCAGGGGAGTAGGGGCCTTGTCATGTGCCGGTGGCGGTTTGAACCCCTATGGACGGGAAGGGAGAGCCGCACATGGGCCGGGGCGTAGGGTGGCAGTGAGACGAAAGGAACACTTCATGAAGAAAATCCTCATGGTACTGACCAGCGTTTCCGAGATTGGCGATACCGGAGAGAAGACCGGCTACAACGTGGCCGAAGCTGCACATCCCTGGAAGGTCTTCAAGGATTCCGGGCATTTCGTCGACTTTGCGTCCATCAAGGGCGGCCAGCCCCCGCGCGACGAGGTGGACTCAAAAGATCCCATCCAGGTGGCCTTCACGGAGGATGAGACCACCCGCGCCGGTCTCTATAACACTGCCCGCGTTGACGTTGTAGATCCCGACCAATACGACGCCGTCTTCCTAGTGGGCGGCCACGGCACCATGTGGGACTTCCCGGACAGCGAAGGCTTGCAAAATCTGGTGGCCAGCGTCTACAACGCCGGTGGCTTGGTGGGAGCGGTCTGCCACGGACCGGCCGGACTGCTTAACGTTGAACTGAAAAACGGGCTTCGCCTCGTCGAAGGCCGCAAGGTTGCTGCCTTCACCAACGACGAGGAGGTTGCCGCAGGGAAGGACAAGGTCATCCCGTTCTTCTTGGCCGACCGGCTTGAAGAGCAAGGCGCCACACACGTCTTCGCTGACGTCTTTGAGGAGAAGGTCGTGGTTGACGAGCGGCTGGTGACGGGCCAGAACCCGGCCTCAGCCGCCGGCGTGGCCAAGGAGATGGAGAAGCTTTTCGCAGAGGTCATCCACCAGGAAAAGGCCGAGGAACAGCATGAGACCGAGGCCCTGCGCGCCGAGAAGGACGCCGAGAAGAACGCCAGGAAGGCTGCTGCGGCAGGCACCGAGCACTAACGCCCGCAGATGGCCTTCGTCAGTGACGAAATCAGTCGGGCCGAGATCCGTTGTCCAGGTGTAAAAGCAAAACCCCTGCTTCCCTTATCAAAAGGGAAGCAGGGGTTTTGCTACGTGGCGGTGACGGTGGGATTTGAACCCACGTTGGCTTTTACACCAAACAACATTTCGAGTGTTGCACCTTCGGCCGCTCGGACACGTCACCAACCTGAATAGGTTACCGGAGCCTGCCGTGCATCCCCAAAACGGCATAGGTTCCGGCCCGAGCAGGAGCGGACCATCCATCGATTCCCGGCACTGGTCATCATTGGCTGCCAAGGGTATGCGTTGAGTTATCCACATAGGGAATGTGCTGGGCTGTTTTTGTTGGCGGGTCGCTGGATGATGGGGGTATGGGGATCCCGGGTGTTGACGAGGCGGTGGAGGCTTTCGAGGCTGCTGCGGCCGAGTTTGCTGCCTGTATGCGCCGGGGGCTGGGTGGCCGCGGTTCCGGGGGTGGTGATCCTTTGCGGGGGCAGGCCGATGCGTGCCTGGACGGGCTGGGCGGTTCGGTCCGGGTGGACGCGATGGTGGCGGCGTTCAGGGTGCGCCTGGCCGCCGCGTATGCCGCGAAGGCTGCGGCCCTGGACGGCCCGGTCAGGAGCCCGGGCGAACACACCGCCCAGGAAATGGCCGTCGTCTCCGAGGTCGCCTGTGCCCTGACGGTCAGTGAACGCTCGGCCTCGGCCCTGTTGGCGCAGGCCCATGAACTGACCACTGCCCTGCCGCTGACGCTGGCCGCCCTGCAGGAGGGCGATCTGTCGTGGCAGCACGCGAAGGTCATGGTCGATGAAACGACCGGCCTGGATGCTGCCGGGGCGGCGGCGTTGGAGGCCCGTTTCCTGGGCCCGGACGTTCCGGGCCGGGTGCGGGAGTGCCCGGCCGGGGAGCTGGTCCCGTCCCGGTTCCGGCACAAGGCCAGGACCTGGCGGGAACGCCACCACCCGGTGAGTATCGAAAAACGCCACGCCAGGAGCGTGTTGGACCGGCGGTTGGAATACGTCCCGGACCGGGACGGCATGGCCTGGCTTTCGGCCTACCTGCCCGCGGACCGGGCCGCCGGGATCTGGAACGGCATCACCGCCACCGCCCGCACCCTCCAGGGCCCGGCCGAGACCCGCACCATCACCCAGCTCCGCGCCGACGTCGCCGCCAAACTGCTCCTGAGCGCAGGATTCCCCACGGGCAGCCCGGCCGGGGGCAGCACCCATGGCATCGCCGCGGTCGCAGGTGCAGGCGCCGCCACCATCAACCCCGCCGCAGGCAGTACCCCGGCCGGCGGAATGGTGGCGGGGGATGATGTCGTGGCGGGCAGCGACGTCCTGCCGGGCAACGACTTCATGACGGGCCGGGTCCCGTCGCCGACGGCGCAGGTCCTCGTGACCGTGCCGGTGTTCGCGCTGATGGGCCTCACCGACGAACCCGCCACCCTCGACGGATACGGGCCGATTCCGGCGTCGATGGCCCGGAAGCTCGTCGCTGAGGGTGCCGGCTCGTTCCACCGCGTCCTGACCGACCCCCGGAACGGGGCACCACTGGAGATCGGCCGCCAAAGCTACCGGATCCCCGCCGCGATGCGCCAATGGCTGAGACTCCGGGACGGCAAATGCCCCTTCCCCGGCTGCTCAAACCAGTCCCTGGACAACGAAGCCGACCACCTCCTGGCCTGGGCCGACGGCGGCACCACCGGCATCAGCAACCTCGGCCAGCCCTGCCCCAAACACCACCGGCTGAAACACACCACCGCCTGGACACCCACCGAAGCCAGCATCGACAAACCACCCGGCTGGACCTCACCCACCGGACGCCACTACAAAAGCGAACACCAAGACTGGGAACCACCCCAATGGCCACACCAGATCCTCGGTCTGCTCCCGGACCAAGGACACAGCCCCGCCATGCCCAATTACGAGCCTGACGATCAGAAACGGGTGTCAGCTGCGCCCGAAGGCACCGTGCCTGAAGACGACGTGTCCCAAGATCCCCTGCCGGAGTGGGCCCGGCTTGAGGAGCCACAACGGGTCCCATAGAGGGGGTGGCTTTCGCCGCGCGCGTTCCGGGGACTAGATTCATAAGCAAGATGACTAATCCAGACAAAGCAGCGCAGGCAACCGCCTATTGGACCACGGGACCGCAGCACGGCGAGCTCCGGTGCGAGGACTTGCCCGCGCCGCGGCCAGGCGAAGCCCTGGTCCGCACCCTTTACTCCGGCATCAGCAAGGGCACCGAAATTGTCGTGCATAAAGGTTCGGTTCCACCGCGAGTGGCCCAGGAGATGCGCGCCCCACATCAAGAGGGCTCGTTTCCTTCTCCCGTGAAGTTCGGCTACCTCTCCGTCGGCATTGTTGAACAGGGGCCCGAAGACTGGCTGGGCCAGATGGTCTTCTGCCTCAACCCCCACCAGGACCGCTACGTGAGTGCCATTGCCGATCTCACAAGAATCCCCGACGGCGTTCCCGCCCGCCGTGCGGTGCTCACCGGAACCGTGGAAACCGCCCTTAATGCCCTCTGGGAGGCCGGCCCACGAATGGGGGACCGGATCGCCGTGGTGGGGTCCGGCCTGGTGGGCGGCATGGTGGCCACGTTGTTGCGAAGCTTCCCGCTTTCCCGCCTTCAGTTGGTGGACCTCGATCCGGAGCGCCGGAAACTTGCAGACTGGCTCGGAGTGGATTTCGCCCACCCCGACGATGCGAAGCCGGACTGCGACATCGTGTTCCACTGCTCCGCCTCCCAAGAGGGCCTGGAGCGCAGCCTGCAGCTAACGGGCGACGAGGGGGACGTCATCGAAATGTCCTGGTACGCCAACCGCGAGGTCACCTTGCCACTCGGCGAGGACTTCCACGCCCGTCGGCTCTCCATCCGTGCCAGCCAAGTGGGCGTTGTGGCCAGGGCCCGCAGGCACCGGCGCACCAACGCAGACCGGCTGGACCTCGCCGTATCTCTCCTCAAGGATCCGGTCTTTGACGTGTTCCTGACCGGCGCCTCTCCGTTCACGGACCTTCCGGCGGTGGTCCAGGACCTGGCCGACGGGACCCTCGAAGCCCTCTGCCACGTGATCGAATACCCCAACGCCGCCAGCCCTGACCCCGCAGCAACCAGCCACGTATCAACCGATCCCGCCAAAACCAGCCCCAAAGACTAGAGGTAGCCTGTGTTCAGCCTGACCGTCCGCCGCCACTTTATGATCGCCCACAGCCTTCCCCGTGAGGCCTTCGGCCCCGCCCAGGCACTTCACGGCGCAACCTTTGTGGCCGAGGTGGCGTTCCGCCGTCGTGCACTGAACCAGGACGCAATTGTCCTGGACATCGGTGCTGCCGGCGGCATGATCGAGGACGTGCTGGCCGGCCTCAACTATCGCAACCTGGACGAGCACCCGGACTTCGAGGGCAAGCTCACCACCACCGAAGCACTCGCCGAATACATCGCCCAGGCCGCCGCCAGGAAGCTTAAAGACAGCGACGACGGCCGTGAACTCACGAGAATCGACGTCACCTTGCGTGAAAACCCGGATGCCTGGGCCACGTACTCGCTGGACCTGACCGACTGACTTCCGTGGACGTCCGGTTCCTTGTCCCCGCCAATATCCACCACAATTCGGGCGGCAATGTCTACAACGCGAAGCTCGCCGATGCCATGAGGGCCCAAGGCGTCGACGTCGAAATCCTAGCCGTCGACGGTTCCTGGCCGGACTCCACCGCCAAGGAACGGCGCCGGCTGGGCAGCCTTGTGGGCGCATGGGAGCAAAAAACGGCAATCGAGGCGGCCACGATCAGCATTGTGGACGGCCTCGTCGCCTGCGGCGTGCCCGATGAAATCGAGTACGCCGCCGCGGCCGGCCAGCACGTTTTCGTCCTGCTGCATATGCCCTCGATCAGCCATGCGGACGGCGAACAGCGGGCTCTGCGCGCGGCTGCCGGCGTCATCTGCACCAGTTCGTGGGCGGCGGACGCCATCAAAGACAGATACGGGATCGTCTCCAGCCGGGTGGCCCTCCCGGGTACCGACGCCGCCCCAGTGGCAGCTGGTTCCGACCCGCCCCACATCGTTGCGGTGGCGGCACTTCTCCCCAATAAGGACCAGTTGTTGACCGTGGCCGCACTCGCCGGGCTCCAAGACATCGCCTGGACGGCCTCCCTGGTAGGAGCGGACGACGCCGACCCCGGCTATGCAGCGCTGGTCAGGACGGCCATTGCCTCCCAAGGAATGGAAGGGCGGGTGCGGTTAACCGGTCAGCTCGCCGGACAGACACTGGAAAACGAATGGAATCGGGCAGACCTCAGCCTGCTGGTGTCGCGGGCTGAAACGTTTGGGCTCGTGGTCACTGAATCACTGGCGCATGGGATTCCGGTTATCGTGCGCGAAGGGACCGGCGCTGTCGAGGCACTGGGCCTGGCCTCCAAAGGGAACGGAAAGCCCGGAAGCGAAGCTACCGCCCTGCCCGGGACGGCCGTCGAGCTTCCCGGTCCAGACACCAGCCATCCGGCAATGCTGGCCGCCGTGATCCGGCGTTGGCTGGCGGAACCTGGGCTCCGCAGCAGTTGGCGCGCCGCGGCCCTGGCCGCCCGGGACAGGTTGCCCCAATGGGACGCCACCGCCCGCAACGTGATTGAGTACCTCAAGCGGATCCGCTGACGAAACGCCTATCGCAGCAGGTACCAGCGGTGCACAATGAGGCATGACCACGCACGTGTCCTCCGCCGCCAGCCTCAGCCCGCAAGCCCCGCCACAGGAACTGCTCACTCCTGAATTGTTGCGCGCCTGGGCCTGGCACAAACAAGGCCTCGACGGCACACTCCTGGGCGCGGAAGCCGCCGACGTCTTTGCCACGGCAGGCTGGGCGCGCTCCGTGGGCGGTGCCAACCCCTACCTAACTCTCTTTGCCCGCGCCGGAACCAGCCGCGAACAGGCTGACGCCGACGTCCTCTCCCTGAAGATCCACGAGCTGCCAGCCGCCCGCGGCTGCACCTATGTCCTGGGCCACGAGGACTTCGCCTGGGGTCTCCAGATCGGCAGGGACGCCGCGGTTGCACCCTTTCGCGTGCTCGCCAGGATGGGCGTTGAGCGCGGCGAGATCACACTCCTGGAGGAGCAGATCCTTCACGCGCTGGCCGAGGCAGGAGGCCCTTTGGATCCCAAACAGCTCAAGGATCTGCTGGGCGATTCGGTCAGGAACCTCGGTGAAGAAGGCAAAAAGAAGGGCGCCGCAACCACCCTGCCCACGGCGCTGGGCCTCCTGCAGGCGGACGGCAGGATCCGGCGCGTGCCGGTCAACGGACGCCTCGATCAGCAAAGGTACGCCTACACGCTATGGGGCTTACCGCCCACCTCCATGAACGACGACGAAGCCCGCGCCCTCCTCCTGGAGCGCTATCTCGGATGGACCGGTGGCGCCACCTTCAAACAGTCGCAATGGTTCACGGGGTTCACGATGGCGCACACGAAGGCAGGGCTCACAGCCGTCGGAGCTGTGGAGGTTCCTGCGGCGGACGGCGAGGTGCTGTGGATGCTGCCCGACGACGTCGAACGCCTCGCTGCTTTCGACGCACCGGCGGAAGAACAGATCCAATTGCTCGCCGGCACCGACTCCCTCGTGCTGCTCCGGCGGAACTCCGCGGACATGATTGCCGAACAGGATAAGGACAAGAAACTACTCGGCTCCACCCTGGCCCTTCAGGCCGACCTTCCCGACCACCCCATCCTTGACCGCGGCCGGATCATCGGACTGTGGCAATACGATCCCGGCAACGCGCGGATCGCGTACTGGCTCTTCGAAGGACCCACACCGGCGGCAACCCAGCGCATCGCCGAAGTTGAGGCCTGGATCAGGGATGAACTGGGCGATTTCCGCTCCTTCAGCCTCGACTCGCCAGCCTCCCGCCAGGACCGGATCGACGCACTGGACGCCGCAGGCCAGAACGCCTAAAGCCGGAACGCCGCAGGCCTGGACGCCTAGGCGCGGCTCCGGTGCGCGGCGAAGAAATCCCGGAGCAGTACGCCGCATTCCTCTTCCCTGACACCGCCGTACACCTCCACCCAATGGTTGAGGCGGCGCTCGCGGAGAACGTCAAAGACTGAGCCTGCCGCGCCGGCCTTCTCATCCCAAGCGCCAAATACCACCCGCGGAATCCTTGCCAGCACCACGGCGCCGGCGCACATGGCGCACGGCTCCAGCGTGACCACAAGCGTGCAGTCCTCCAGCCTCCAGCCGTCCCCAGTGCCCCCGCCCAGCTTCGAGCGCGCACGCAACCGTTCGGCAGCTTCCCGGATGGCCACCACCTCCGCGTGGGCAGTGGGGTCTCCCAGTTCCTCCCGCTGGTTTCGGCCGGCCCCCAGCACCGCGCCGTCGGGCCCTATCACTACGGCACCGATGGGCACATCCTCAGTAGCAAGCGCGCGCCGGGCTTCGTCCAAGGCAAGACCCATCCACTCGTGGTGGGTTTTTTCTGCGGCGACCATGGCTCAATGATAGTTTCGAGGGATATCCAGCCTTGAAAAGCATCGACGCCGGGGAGGCACCGTGGACATGGACACCCTGAGGGAACGCCTGGGCCAATGGTTCAAGCCGTATGCCGCGCTGTGGATCACGCTGCTGGTGGGCGGCGCGTTGGTCGTCATCATGGCACTGCTGGGTGCCGAGGTGTACGACGACGTCGTGGACGACCAAGGCCTGGCATCCCTGGACCTGCCCGCGCTGCAACTGGCACAGAACCTGCGTAGCCCGGAACTCGACGCAGGGGTAACGGCCTTCACCAACATCGGCGGCGGCATCGGCATGCCTATCCTGGCCAGCATCCTCACAGCCTGGCTTACCTTCCTGAGCAGGACCTGGCGGCCCATTATCCTGGTGGGCGGAGCTGCGGCCGTTTCCACGTTCGCAACCACTGTCGGCAAACGGCTGGTGGGCCGCACCCGCCCGGACCACGCCGAAGCCGTCCCGCCGTACGAGACCTCGCCGTCATTCCCCAGCGGCCATACCCTCAACACCACCGTGGTGATCGGCGTACTGGTGTACATCATGTGCCTGCAATTCGAGATCCTCTGGGCGCGGATCACAGCCATCACTGCCGGGGCGGTTTTTATCATCGCGATGGGCCTGAGCCGGGTGTTCCTGGGCCATCACTGGCTGACGGACGTGATGGCCGGGTGGTTCCTGGGCCTGGCCTGGGTGGCCATGGTGATCCTGGCCCACCGGCTGTTCCATCTGACCCGCAAACACGAGCACGTTGGCCCGGCGCCCACGTTCGAGCACCCCGTCCTCCGGGACGATCATACGAGCTGATTCCCGGCCCGGGGGCGCCATCCCCGGATGGTAGTTTTGACGCATGCGCACTCTCGTTGTGGACCACCCGCTGGTCGCCCATAAGCTCACTGTCCTGAGGGACAAGAACACCCCGTCCCCGGTCTTCCGGCAGTTGACGGAAGAGCTGGTGACGCTCCTGGCTTACGAGGCCACCCGCGATGTCCGCACCCAGCCGGTGACCATCGAGACACCCGTGAGCACCACGGTGGGCACGGCCTTCACCAAGCCCACGCCCTTGGTGGTTCCCATCCTGCGCGCCGGCCTGGGGATGCTTGAAGGCATGACCAAGCTGGTCCCCACCGCTGAGGTAGGTTTCCTGGGCATGGCCCGGGACGAGGAAACCCTGGACATCATCACGTACGCCGAACGCCTCCCCGAGAACCTCACCGACCGGCAGATCTTCGTCCTGGACCCGATGCTTGCCACCGGCGGCACCCTCCGCGAAGCCATCAAGTTCCTGTTCAAGCGCGGCGCCTCCGACGTCACCTGCATCTGCCTGCTTGCCGCCCCTGAAGGGCTGGCCAAGCTGGAGGAGGAACTGTCCGACGCCAACGTGACCATCGTCCTGGCGTCCATCGACGAAAAGCTCAACGAGAAGTCCTACATCGTCCCCGGACTGGGCGACGCCGGCGACCGCCTTTACGGTATCGCGGGATAGCCGGGGCGGGAGCGAGGGGACCCCGCAGCGGCCGGACGGCTCTGGACAGGGGTTACGGGGTTCCGGATTCAGCATCGGCCCGTTAGCCTGTGCGGATGGACTGGAAACTTGAACTCGTTTTTGTACCCGTCTCCGACGTCGACCGCGCCAAGGACTTCTATGTCAACAAGGTGGGGTTCAACGCGGATTTCGACGAGCGGCCCAGCGATTCCATCCGCTTCGTCCAACTGACGCCGCCCGGCTCGGCCTGCTCGATCAGCATCGGCGAAGGGCTCACCGATGCCCCTCCGGGCAGCGCACCCAACCTGCAGATCGTCGTCGATGACATCCAAGCCGCCCATGACCACCTCAAGGGCAACGGCGTGGACGTGAGTGATATCGACATCCAGGACTGGGGACATTTCGTGTACTTTGCGGACCCGGACGGGAACAAGTGGGCCGTGCAGTACATCCCGGGGCGCGGCGCCTCAGGCAATTCGTAGGGCAAAATGGGGTTCATGACCCTGCCCTTTCCTGCCGCCACACGAACACTGACCTGCCGCGCCGTCCTCTTTGACATGGACGGCACGCTGGTGGACTCCACAGCGGTCGTGGAACAGGTGTGGGGCGAGTTCGCCGCCCGCTACGGCCTGGATATCGCCGAGATCCTGCGCACCTCCCACGGTGTACAGGCAGGCGACACCGTGCGCCGGTTCGCGCCTGCCGGTGCCGACGTCGTTGCGCTCACTGCAGAACTTGGTGCCATGGAACGGGTGCGGACTGCCGGCATCGTTGCGCTGCCTGGTGCCTCCGAACTGCTCCGGAGCCTGCCCGCGGATGCCGTGGCCCTGGTGACGTCGGCGGACCGCATCCTGGCTGACATCCGCATGGATGCCGCTGGACTGGCCATGCCTGCCGCTGCCGTGACGGCTGACCTCGTGACGCGCGGCAAGCCGCATCCGGAAGGCTACCTGACCGCTGCCGGCTTGCTGGGCGTGGAGCCGGAGGATGCCATGGTCTTTGAGGATGCCCCGGCTGGAATCGCGGCCGGAGTGGCTGCGGGCATCCGGACCGTGGCGGTGGGCCCAAACACGGGCGAATTACCGGCGGGAGTGCTTCATATCCCGGATTACACCGCGGTCACGGCCTCGGTGGAGACGGACGCCGCAGGACGGCGGATTATTTCTTTCCGGCTTTGAGGTCGGCTACGATCTTCGCGATCCGCCTCGCCCTGGTTTCCTCCGTTTTGGCATCCCCGAGCGGCTCCACATAACGGCGCTGGGTGCTGTAGTTCAGGGTGGCATAGAACGCCTGGGCATCCGGTTCGGCGGCCATGGCTGCGGCCAGGTCATCCGGGACTTCAATGATCCGGGGCTGTGTATCGAGTTCCAGATCCACTTCAACGGTGTCGCCAGCCTCTACGCCGGTGAATTCCCGGTTGGCGGTGCTCACACCCACCAGGCTCTGCCCGCCCATCACCGCGATGCTGCTCCGGTAGCTCTTGCCGTTGATGGTTACCACCACCGGCGGGCGCTTGCCTGCGCCCAGGGCAGTCACAACCTCCTCCGGAACCTCAATACCAGCCTTGTTGCCGCTGCCCAGAATGGTTGTGGTAAATTTCATGGCCCCAGTATGGCCCGGAGCCGCAGGCCACGGAAGCCCGGCCCGCGCAAACATGCAACGCCAAAAAGCCGCAGGCCCTGAACCGGGGGATTCAGGGACTGCTGCTTCGGATGGCGGAAGCCGCAGGTACCGGCTTAGTACCAGTTGTTCGACAAGTGGAAATTCAGCGCGCCGCACGGCGACTGGTAGCGCTCCTGGATGTAGTTCAGGCCCCAGTTGATCTGCGTGCGGTAGTTGGTGAGGTAGTCCGCGCCGGCGCTCGCCATCTTCTCGGCGGGCAGCGACTGGACAATGCCGTAAGCGCCGCTGCTCGCGTTGGTGGCCGTGGTGGTCCAATCAGATTCCTTGGTCCACAGCGTCTGCAGGCACTGCATCTGGTCGGCTGACCAGCCATAGCTGCCAAGCTGGCTCGCCGCATAGGCCTGGGCCCCGGCCGGATCGTTGACGGCGACGACGGGAGCCGGTGCGGGCGCGGGCTCTGCGGCCGGTGCCGGTGCGGGCGCGGGTGCCGGTTCGGCGGCCTGCGGGGCAACGCTGATCTCGGCCGGAGCTGGTTCGGGGGCCGGGTTGGCCCGCATCTCGGCCTTTTCCAGGCGCAAGTTGGACTCTAGCTCTGCAGCCGAGGACTGGGTCCCGCTGACCGCCACCGGAGTCATGGATTCGGAAGCCTGGCCTGCTGCGCCGACCCCGATAAGGAGGGCGCAGGCCGCACCGAAAATGGCTGCACGCTTGCCTAGGGACGAAGCTTTTGTGTGTTGCGCGGCTGTCTTGCCACGGCCGTTGACTTTGTGTGCACCGCGCTCTGGGCGCGCTTGTACCTTGAATTCAGACATGATGGATCGCCTCTCACACCTGCGGAGTTAGCTGTCGGGTTCGGATGAGGGCATCCGGCCACACGGAAAGATCACGTGCTGGCTTCACCCCAAGGGCAGTTCAGTGCCCGGGACTCTGGGTCCCCCGCCTCTGCCTGGTCAAGCGGAATCCGGGAAGCGGCAGAGCTTGGCGTCATCCGGATATGCGGCTCAAAGGGAACCGCACCCCATCGACGCTACAGGAGCGCGACGCTTAAGTCACATTTTGGTAACAGAGATCACGACGCCGGTGCGTTGCCTTGCTATAAGCCGTTGATCACCGGCAGGCGCAACGTGAACTGGGTCCGACCCGGCCGGGAGTTCACTTCCACGCTGCCGCCGTGGGCTTCCACAACGGACTGCACAATGGACAGCCCAAGCCCGCTGGACCCTTCCGAAGCCCCCGCACCGGACGACCGTGAAGATCCCGTCCGTGCCGCGTCTGCGCGGGCAAACCGGGCAAAAACGTGGTCCACGAATTCCGGCGGGATGCCAGTGCCGTCGTCCGTTACTGTCACTACGGCACTGCCGTCGTCGGACCTCATCACGGCCGTGGTGACCGTTGTGCCCGGAACGGTGTGTTTGCGGGCGTTGGAGAGCAGGTTCACCAACATCTGGCGCAGCTGCGACGCATCGGCGTTGACCGCAAGCGGCTCGTCCGGCAGCTCAAGGTGCCAGTTGTGGCCGGGTGCGATGATTTTTTCGTCGCTGACGGTTTCGATCACCAGCTGCGTCAGATCCACCTCGCTGAGTTTCAACGGCTGGCCCTCGTCCAGCCTGGCGAGCAGGAGCAGGTCTTCCACCAGCGTGGTCATGCGCTCGGACTGGCTCTGAACCCGGGCCAGCGATTTCCGGCCATCCGGGGTGAAGTTCTCGGTCATCCGCATTAGCTCGGTGTAACCACGGATGGCGGTCAGTGGGGTGCGCAGTTCGTGCGACGCGTCGGCAACGAATTGCCGTACCTTGGTCTCGCTTTGCTGCCGGGCCTGCAGCGCGTTGGCCACGTTGTCGAGCATGAGGTTCAGCGCATGCCCCACGCTGCCCACCTCGGTTCCGGGGTTGGAGTTCGACGGCGGGACGCGCACCGCGAGTGCCACCTCGCCGGCGTCCAGCGGGAGCCGCGAGACGCGTGTGGCCACCTCGGAAAGCTGCTTCAGCGGCTGCATGGTGCGCCGGATGAGGATAGTCCCGGCCAGGCCAATCAAGACCAGCCCTCCAAGGGAAACAAAAACGAAGGTCCACACCAGGGAGGTGAGGGTGCTTTCCTTGCCGGCGAGCGGGAGCCCGGTCACCAGGACATCACCGTAGTTCGTTTCCACTGCAATCAGCCGGTACTCGCCATTGGAGAGCGTCCGGTCCACAGGGCGGGAATCCTCCTGGAGGGCCAGCAGGATCTCCTTGTCCTCAGCGGACAGGGGAGAACGCGTGGTATCAGAGGCCAGGAATCCGGCGCTGTTGACCTGCCCATTCAGGATCCGGGCGTTGAGCGTACCCACGCTTTGCCCGCGGGAATCCAGCGGGTCCGGCCTGCCGTTGAAGCCGCCCAGCGGCGGGCGGCCGGGGTCGTTGGACCGGGAGGCAGCCTGGCTGAGCTGTTCGTCGAGCTGGCGTGTAAGGAACGAGTCCATGGAAGCGTAGCTGAAGAGGCCAACGGCGCCGCAGATGGCCACCAGCAGGGCCATGGCAACCAGTACAAGGCGGGTACGCAGATGCCAAGTGGAGGGCTTCAGCCAGCTCCGGCCATGCGTGGACGCCACTGCAGGCAGTGAGGGCACGGCCTAGTCCGCCGGTTTGATGACGTATCCGGCGCCGCGCACCGTGTGGATCATGGGCGGATGCACGGCATCGACCTTCTTGCGCAGGTACGAGATGTAGAGCTCCACAATATTGGCCTGCCCGCCAAAGTCGTAGTTCCAGACGCGGCCCAGGATTTGCGCCTTGCTGATGACGCGCTTGGGGTTCTCCATGAGGTACCGGAGCAGCTCGAACTGCGTGGCAGTCAGCTGCAGTTCATCGCCGGCCCTGGTCACCTCGCGGGTATCGATGTTGAGGACAAGGTCACCCACCACCAGCTCAGCGGTGTCCATCGCTGCCACGCCGGAGCGCTGCACTAGCCGGTGCAGCCGGAGGAGGACCTCCTCCATGCTGAACGGCTTGGTCACGTAGTCGTCACCGCCGGCAGCCAGGCCCACAATCCGGTCCTGGACGGCATCCTTGGCAGTCAGGAAGAGCGCCGGTACCTCAGGCGCGAAGGCGCGGATCCTGGTCAGCAGCTCGACGCCGTCGAACCCGGGAAGCATCACGTCGAGAACAAGGACGTCCGGGCGGAACTCCTTGGCGAGCTTCACAGCCTCGGGGCCGTCAGCGGCAACGGCCACCGACCATCCGGCCAGGCGCAAGCCCATGCTCATCAATTCGGAGAGGCTGGGTTCGTCGTCGACCACCAAGGCACGGATGGGGGAGCCGTCCGGGTGGCTAAGTTGGGGAAGGTTGTTGGTCATGGAGTGCGAAGTGGCCATGGGACAACTCTCCGATCCGTCGTTGAGCCCCCGCTTTAGGCTTCCTGTGCGCTGGCTGTGAATCCCAGGCTAGCGAGCTGAAAGCTTCGCAGCGGCGGACTCCCCTGACGATCTACCGGGACTTCCCCTGGCTATGGTGGCGTCCAGCAGAGCCACCTTCGACGCTCCTGACGGTTTCCGGGGCGGACAGGGATGGAATTTTTTTGTCCGGATGGCGGCGGAGCTGGACACAAGGGCAAATCAAGGAGTGTATTTCAGCAATTCCATCGCTGGTGAATCGTGCTGGCCTTTTTGAGGGTACTGGCGAATAATATTCGGGAAAGACGGTTTTCCAACCAATCGTTCTGGAAAACATCTGTTATTTTTTCGCTCTGTCAGAATCGTGATCTGAGCCACATTCTCTGAATTCGTCTCACTATGCGGAACGATCCGTCCATTGTTACTTGCAAGTTCGCATTGTTACGTTGCACACTTCAATTGTGAACAAGAACTCAACAGCACCTGCAGCCGCAGAATATTGGCCCAGCACACCCGCTGCTGCCGACATGCGCTGTTGTCGAATGCACGCCTGACCTTCACACCCCGCGAAGTTCCTAGGCATTCGCCCCCCAGCCCAGCGTCGGGCGCCCCTCCCCAGATCTCATTGCGGGGAAACCAAGCATTCGAGCCGCGATGACGGCCATTCACATTGAGGTAGCTAATCCATGTCAGTTGCATCCGGATACGTCCACATCTCTGTCCGAAACGCCACCAAGGCAGCCCAGCCCTCGGGCCTGCGCCAGGGTTTCGGTGCCCGCCCGGCGTTCGCTCCCGCCGCGCCCGGTACCAGCTTCCCCGCTCCCGGTTACGCCCCGCAGGGCTACAACCCCAACTCTTATGGCCAACTCCGCGCCGTGCAGCCCTCCGACGCGGCCCCGGTCACCGCGCCCACGCCGGTTGTGGCGGGACCCAACACTGTCCGGCCGGTAGCAAACGACAACGTTGCCCGCGGCTTCGTGCTCTACATGGGCATCGACGAGGAAACTGCAGCTGCTGCCGGAACCTCCATCGCCAAGCTTGCCCAGGAAATCCGCGCCTACGCCCAGTCGCTGGTGTCGGGGGCCGAAAGCTACGCGGCAGTGGCCGTCGCACCGGCCAGCACCCCCGGTTCCGCGCTCGACGTCGTCCGTTCCACCTTTGGCGACCCCACAGTCAACGCTCGCCAGCGCACCGAAACCGCACGCCAGCAGCAAGCCCAGGACCCGCGTCCCTCCGGCGTGCTGATCGACCTCGCCCGCCGCGAGGTCCACCTGGACGGCGAATCCCTGAACCTCACGTTCAAGGAGTTTGAGCTCCTCAACTACCTCGTGGAGAACGGCACCCGCACCGTGGGCCGCGACGAATTGCTCGAAGGCCTGTGGCGCAACGCCGAGGAAGTCCCCAACGAGCGGACCATTGACGTCCATATCCGCCGCCTCCGCTCCAAGCTCGGACGCCTCGCCAACACGGTGCGAACCGTCCGCGGCCAGGGCTATCGCTTCTACGAGCACCCGGAAGTTGTTGTCTGGGCCGCTCCGGAATACTCGATCTAGTCCTACAGAAACGCGCAAAAGCGCCTGTCCCGCTGGGGCAGGCGCTTTCGCTTTCGCGGCACGATCCCTCTGCGCCTGCGCTCGTCCCTCGCGCAACAACGGCGCTGTCGGGATGTCCCGCTTCGCTGCAGCGCCCTCCCTTTTTTCGTGTGTCCCTTTCCGCGTTCAGGGCTCGTGAGTATTGACCTCCGCGGCTGCTGGTTAGCGACCTCCCCGACTGAAGTGAGCTGGCGCTAGGCTTGGGGACATGAGTGACCACCACATCAAGCGCCTGGTGATTATGCGGCATGCCAAGGCAGACTGGCCGGGTGGGGTTGCCGACCACGAGCGGCCGCTGGAGGAACGCGGGCACCGCGAGGCGCCCCTGGCGGGCAGGTGGCTGCTCAAGCATGGCATTGTCCCCGACTTCATCCTGTGCTCCAGTGCGCTCAGGACGCGGCAGACCTGCACTTGGGTGTGCTCGGAACTGGGAGATAAGGCGCCGACGCCGAAGCTTGAGGACGGCCTGTACGCCGCCTCTGCGCTGCGCATGTTGACCGTGGTCAACCATGTCCCCGATACCGTCACTACGCTGATGCTCATCTCGCACATGCCCGGCGTCCAGGACCTCGCCATGCACCTGGCTTCCCGCGACTCCGACCACGACGCCTACATGGACGCCGCCACCCGGTATCCCACCAGCGCGCTCACAGTCCTGGAAACAGATAAATCCTGGGCGGAACTGGATGGCCAGGACGCCCGGATCACCAAGTTCAAGGTTCCGCGCGCCCATTGATCTGTCGAAGCAGTCCCGAGACGTGCTGGATGGCCGGGCTCGCCGTCATGGTCCGGCGGTAAACCATTCCCACCTGCCTGACCTGAACGGGATTGACCAGTGGCACGGGGATGACGCCAGGCGGCAGTGCCGGCCTGCCGAGGCGGGGAACCAGTGCTACGACGGCTCCCTGCTCCACTAGGGAAATATGAGTTGCGAAGTCAGGATCGTAGACCTTGATGTCCGGTACCCGGCCCAGATCGGCAAAGATCCTCAGCAGGGCCTCGTTGCAGATGGCGCCGTGCGGTGTGCTGATCCACCGCTCATCAACAAGGTCGGCCGGCTCCACGTGGCCGCGTCCTGCCAGCGGATGGCTGCCGTGCACCAGCAGGTCGGCAATGTCCTCGCATAACCACTCAAGCGTCATATGCTCCGGTATCACCAGCGGTACGGAGTTCCAATTGTGCACCACACCCAGGTCGGCCTCCCCATTGGCCACCCGTGCCACGGCTTCGCGCGGGTCCTCGGCCAGCACGCTCACGTCCAAGTCCGCGCCGGAAGAGGCAAGCCTTCCCAGCAGCGGTCCGACCAGGCCGCGGCAAGCCGTGGAGAAGGCCACCACCTTCAAGTGCCCGCTGGGTCTGGCCGGGTCCGAAAGCAAGGTTGATTCCAGTTCCTCAAGCTCAGACAGGATGCGTCGGCCATAGGCTGCCAGCGTGAGCCCGCGTTCGGTGAGCAGCACCCCGCGGCCGCGGCGCTCGAGGACAGCGAAACCAGTCTGCTTTTCCAGCTTCTTGATCTGCTGGGAGACGGCGGACGGGCTGAAGCCCATAATCTCCGACGCTGCTATGACAGATCCATGCTGCTCAATCGCCGCCAGGGCACGAAGTGAGCCGATTTCAATCATGAAGCAAACGTACATGATCCCGTGTCGAATTCAATGCTGGTGCTTCATCGGGGTGTCTGTAAGAGTGGGACCGTGAACCTCCGCCACTCCCTCCTTGCCGCCCTGGTCGCCGTGCTTTGGGGCCTGAACTTCGTTGCCATCGACTTCGGCTTGCATGCCAACGGCCGTGAGGTTCCCCCGCTGTTGTTCGTGGCGATGCGGTTCGTCCTGGTGGTCTTCCCCTGGATCTTCTTCATCAGGAAACCCAACGTCAGCTGGAAGGCGATCATCGGCGTCGGACTTTTTATGAGCGCAGGCCAGTTCGGCCTTCTCTACTTGGCAATGGCCCTTGGCATGCCAGCGGGCCTGGCTTCCCTGGTCCTGCAGGCGCAGGTGCTGCTGACGGTCCTCCTGGCGGCCGGTTTCCTGGGGGAGCGGCCCAGCCGCCGTCAGTTGGCCGGCGTCGTCCTTGGCGTCGCTGGCCTGGCCGTTGTGGCCGTCGGCCGCAGTGCCGTAGCACCGCTGCTGCCGCTCATCATTGTGCTGGGAGCCGCATTGTCCTGGGCCGCCGGAAACGTCGTCGCCCGCCAGGCCAAGGCGGCCTCAGGGCTGGGTCTGGTGGTCTGGTCCGGCGCTGTGGTGCCGCTGCCCCTTGCCGGGCTTTCGTTGCTGGTGGACGGTCCGGAGGCTGTGCTGGGCACGCTGGCCGACCTGCAGCCTGCCACGATCATCAGCGCACTGTATACGGCCATTTTCGCCTCGCTGGTGGGCTACGGAATCTGGAACCGGCTGCTGGCCAGCTACCCGTCGTCGGCCGTTGTTCCCTTCACCTTGCTGGTGCCAGTGGTGGGGATGAGCGCTGCGTGGCTGGCGCTGGGCGAAGTGCCCACCCCTGCTGAGCTGGCAGGCGGGCTGCTTCTGCTGGGAGGGGTGGCGACGGCGGTCCTCACCGGAGGCGCCACGACGCGTCAGCGTCGGGGAGCGCTCCTGGCCCCGCCCGGTTTGGGCGCAGGCTTGGGTGCCGGCTTGCGGGCAGCGGAGGCGGACGACGACGGCCGCTTGGCTGCCGCGGCCGGTCGGGTGGGCGTGCGGGAACCGGACGCGCCCTGAGCGGATTTGCCCTGGGCCGATTTGGCCTGGGTGGAAGTTCGTTGGACGGAAGTTCGCTGGGTGGTGGCCCGTTGCGCGGGCCTGCGTTGCGCTCCACCTTTGGCAGCTTGCCGGCGGGCAGCGGATGCGGGCCTGCGGTTCGCCGGCGAAGGTTTGCCCCGCACCCCCAGCTGCCTGCCTGCAGGCCAGACCGCTGCAAGGAACAGGACAAACAGCGTGGATACGGCGGAGGCAGCGGCCCAATAGAAGTAGTTGTCCGGATCCCCGGTGGGCAGCGGTGTCCCCAGGAACGACGACTGGTTGGCAAACGCCAGCTCCCACGTGCTGAGGAAAGCCAAGGAGAAGGCAACCGTGAGGCTGGTTCCCGCCCCGGTGGCAAGCAGGGCCAGGCGGCGTCCCCGCGCCAGGACCTCTGCGACGGCAGAAACGTAAGCCAGGGCAACAAGCCCCAGGAACGTGACCATCACGGCCTCTTCAAGGGT
This sequence comes from Pseudarthrobacter sp. CCNWLW207, assembly GCF_037203945.1. Classification (NCBI taxonomy): domain Bacteria; kingdom Bacillati; phylum Actinomycetota; class Actinomycetes; order Micrococcales; family Micrococcaceae; genus Pseudarthrobacter; species Pseudarthrobacter sp. CCNWLW207. The sequence continues at coordinate 231,099 of NZ_JBBCBS010000007.1, forward strand.
GATGGCGGTTAGCACCAGCATGCCCAGGGCGGCGACGGCCGCTATCAAGGCAAACTTCCCGCTGTTACCCATGTGGCGCATGGGATCAATCATCCCCGAGGCGGCCGCTACTTCACCACGTAGCCGCGCATGATTGCCATGATTGCTGCAACACTTTGGTCACGGGTGCGCTCAGGGTTGTACGTCTGGCGGTCCAGCCCCACCACGAAGCAGGCACCAAAAATAGCGGTTTCGAGACTGCCCCGGGAGATGGACCGGTCCACCGGATAGGCGGCCGCCACGGACTCGATGGCACCACCGATCACGGCCAAGAGTTCGGCCCTGAGGACGGCGAACGTGTCCCGCCACTCGCTGGGCGTGCGCCAGTTTTCGCTGACCCACAGCCGGGCGAAAGAGGGATAGTCGGCCATGAAGTCCATGGCCTGCCCGATCATTTCCTCCATCATCACGAGCGGATCAGCGGCTGGCAGATCTCCGGCTCCGGCATGACCGGCCCCAGCAGTCCCGACGCTCATCAGGCGGGCCTTCAGGATGTCGACGCCGTGGCGCAGCAGCTGCGCAATCAGGTCCGACTTGCTTCCGAAGTTGTAATACACCGTGCCCTTGGAGACACCCGCTGCCGCTGCGATCTCATCCACGGTCACCCCGGCAGCGCCGCGCTCGCCGATCAGCTCCATGGAGGCATCAAAGAGCTTCTGCCGGGTGGCGTTGGTCCGCGCCGGGCGGAGTTTCTTTTCGGCGGGACTGTTGGCACGCGGCCGCAGGACCGGATCTGGCGCCGGATCCACTGCCGGACCGTGCGCGGGATCTGGCGCAGGATCTGGCGCAGGACCCTGCACGGACGGGCTCATACCGCGATCTCGGGTTTGAGGGTCTTGAGCGTCCAGTACTTCCGTTTCCGGACAGCGAGCGTTGACATCGCGGCGCCTAGAATGGTGTAGCCCAGCAGGCCCAGGACGGTGGGCATGATCATGGAGAGGTCCGCGCCATAGATGAGGTGCCGCATTCCCGAAACCACATAGCCCGTGGGCAGGATCTCGTGCACCACGTGGAGGGGCTGCGGAGTGGTCTGCCAGGGAAATGTGCCGCCCGAGGAGACGAGCTGCAGGACGAGCAGTATGAGCACCACAAGCTTCCCCGGGGATCCCAGCAGGGCAACCACGCCTTGGATGATGGCGCTGAAGGCCATCGCGGCGGCCAGCATAAACAGCCACATCAGAACAGGGTGCGCCGGGTTCAGCCCCAAGCCCAGGTCCACCACCAAGGTCAGCAGGGTTGCCTGCACTACCGATACCGCCAGGAAGGGCAGCCACCCTCCGATGGCGATCTTCCACGCCGGGGCGTTTGATGCCAGCGCCCTCTGGGTGATGGGGCGCATGGCCTGGATCAGCATAAAGATGCCGATCCACAGGGCCAGGGTCAGGAAGAAGGGAGCCAACCCAGCCCCGTACGAGTCAGCCTTCGCTTGGGAGACGTTGCTCACGGCCACAGGATCCGCGATGACTTCCGAAAGGCTGTTCTTTTGCTGGTCGTCGGGATTGGGCACTTGGCCTGCGCCTTTCGCGATCTCCTCCGCCAGGGTACGGGAGCCGTCCGCCGCGGTACCGGCACCTGCCTCCAGTTGGCCCGCGCCGGCGTCGAGCGTTTGCGCGCCCTCGGAGAGCCTGCCCGCCCCGTCCAAGGCCGCCTGCTGGCCTGTGGCCAGCGTGGCCGCCCCGGTGTGGAGCTGGTCGGCGCCGGTGGAGGCCTGGGCCACAGCGTTCTTCAGCGCAGGGGTGCCTGCAGCCAGTTGCGCAGCGCCCACGCTGACGGCCTCGGAGCCATCTGCCAGTTGCTGGATCTGCGCGGCGTCGGTTTGGATCCTGGTCTTGGCGGTGGCCACCGGGCTGGAGGCCGCCACGGAGTCAAAATCGGCCAAAATACTGTCAGCCTGCGCCTGGGTCAACACACCCGAAGCGATCAGGCGTGTGTTGGATTCGATGACCCGAGTCCGGAGTCCCTGGTCGGCGGCGTCGAGCTGGGCAACCATGTCCTGGACCCGGGTGTTGAGCTGGGCGTTTCCGGCAGCTACTTGGGCGGCGCCGTTCGCCAGGGTCTGCGAGTCCGTGGGAAGGGTGGTTGTCCTGTCCTTCAGCAGCGACAACCCGCTACTTAGCTGGCCGGCTCCGTCGGTGAGCTGGTTGGCGCCGTCGCGCAGCTTCAGCTGCCCCGCGTACAGTTCACCGGCCCCGTTACTCAAGTCCGTGCTTCCTTCATGGAGGGTGGCGGTCCCGTCGTGCAGTGTGGCGACGCCGCCTGCCAGCTGCCCGGCGCCGTCGGCTGCCTTGACCATCTGCGAATGGATCGTGCCAAAGCCGGTCAGCAGTTGGTTTGCTGTCTCCTCGCCCACTTCCTTGGCAACAGTGGTGTGGACCGAGGTTGTCAGCTTGTCCACGATCGTGCTCAACAGGTAGTTGTTGGCATCGTTGGTGGTGACGTTCAACATTGCCTGGCTGGCTGAATCAAAGCTGCCCGGAGACAGCAGGTTGGCGGAGAAGTCCTTGGGAATCTTGAGCGCGAAGGCATACTTGCCGTCGCTGACACCTTGGTCGGCCTCCTCCGCAGTGGGGACCGACTGCCAGTTGAAGACGTTTCCTTCCACCAGGCTGTCAGCCACCTTGGTTCCGGCCTGCAACACCGAGCCGTCGCTGGAGGCGGCACCGGTGTCCTCGACAACCAGGGCGGCATCGATCCGGTTCAGGTTGCCATACGGGTCCCAGTTGGCATAGAGGTACACGGCGCCATAGAGCAGCGGCACCATGACGAGGGCCAGGATGGTCAGCTTGGGCAGGAGCCCGCCGGTCATCCGCTTGAGTTCGGAGCGGGCCAGCCGCAGCACAGTCACTTGGCGTCCTCGGTTTCGAGTAGGAGGTCTTCTTCTATTTCCGCAGCAGCTACCGCTTCGGACTGCGCGTCCGCGGGCGGCTGAACGGCGTTCCCCACAGCTGCCGTTGGCCCCGTCCACCCATCCGGAATGGCAGCTACGGTAGCGACGACGGCGAGGGGCCGGCCGACGTCGGACGCCAACTGCTCAAGGCGAGGCAGCCACTCGGAGGAGTTGGCAGTGTGCCGGTCCGGGGAATCGACCACCAGGAGGTCGGTGTGCGGGTTGGCGAGGGCCAGGGCGGTAAGCAGTTCAACGCGCCGTTCCGGCGCCAGCTGTTCGGTCCACAAGTCTGCGATGTCCTCGAACCTGTTGACTTTGAGCCAGGGCTTGCTGACCAGGGCACCCCGGTAGCGGCGCGGGATCAGGGCCAGGTCCTCGGTGACAAGGTCGCGGACGCTTAGGTGTTGCTCGGGTTCGTTGACGCCGGGGGAGTCAACCAGTGCGCTGGCCAGGCGGCGGCGCTTGATTCCGGATTCGCCGTCCCAACTGATGCGCCCCTCCGTGGGTTTCATCCGGCCACTCAACGTCAGTGCCAGGGCTGTCCGGTGGTCCTGGCGGTCGGCTGAGACGAGGAGCAGCTCACCCCTTCCGGTCTGCAGGGAGGTGGGCGGGAGCAGATCGTCCCGCCGTCCTTTCGCATGGAGGTGCTGTACGGAGAGCAAAGAGGGCCTTTCGCAGGGAAATGGTCTCCTGCCAGTCTAACTAAACTGACCGGTCAGTTCAAATAAAGCTCCTGTCCGGACGTGGAAGACGTTGGCGGTGGGCTTAGAGGCCGTACTTTTCCAGCAGCCGCAGCCAGACTTCGCTAACCGTGGGGTAGGAGGGGACCGCGTGCCACAACCGGTCCAGCGGCACTTCACCCACTACTGCGATGGTTGCGGCGTGGAGCAACTCAGCCACATCGGGTCCCGCAAACGTGGCCCCCAGGAGAACCTCGCGGTCCTCGTCGACCACCAGCTGCGCCCAGCCCTCGTAATGCTCCGAATGCAGGGAAGACCCGGATACGTTGATAGGCAATTCCACCGAGGTGGCGTTGAATCCGTCTTTCGTGGCCTGGTCAAGGGTTCGGCCCACTGAGGCCAGCTCAGGATCCGTAAACACCACATTGGGGACGGCATGTTGGTTGGCTGTCTGCGCATAGCGGCTCCACGGTGCCGGCTCGCCATTCAGCTCACCCTTGGCACGTGCGGCTATCGCATCCCCTGTTGCGCGGGCTTCGTACTTGCCCTGGTGGGTGAGGAGGTTCTTCCCAGCGGCGTCACCTACGGCGTAAAGCCAAGGGTCGCCGTCGGGCAGGCCGTTAACCTGCCCGGTGGAATCCGTGGTCAGCTTCAGGGGGCTGCCGTCCGGTGCACCAAGGCCGACGCTTTCCAGCCCGAGGCCTTCCAAGGCCGGGTGGCGGCCCGTGGACACCAGGACCTTGTCGGCGGAGACGGAAGCGCCGTCGCCGAGGCTGACCGTGAAGGTGCCGTCTTCGTTTTCGCTGACGCTCTTGGTGGTGGTGTGGAGCCGGACTTCAACACCGTCCGCGCGCAGGCCCGCCAGTACCAGTTGGGCCGCTTCCTCGGGGAAAGTGCCCAGCAGCCGGCTCCGGGCCACGAGGGTGACCTTGGAACCGAGCCTGGCGAACGCCTGCGCCAGCTCAACCCCTGCGACGCCGCCGCCGACGACTGCCAGGCGTTCCGGGATTTCCTTGGCCGAGGTGGCTTCACGGGTGCCCCAGAGGCGAAGGTCAGCCAGTCCCTCGATCGGAGGCCTGTTGGGGGTGGAGCCAGTGGCGAGGACGACGGCGTGCCGCGCCGTCAGGAGGTGGGTGCTGCCATCAAGTCCGGCTACTTCCACTGCGCGCGGGGCGGTGATCCACCCGTGGCCGCGGATGAGCTCAATCCCCGAGTCCTCCACCCACTTCACTTGGCTGTCATCCTGCCAATTCGCGGTGAAGTAGTCGCGCCGTTTGAGGACTGCGGCGGCATCGAGCGTGCGGGTGACTGCTTCTCCTGCTCCTGGCACCGTCTGCGCCCCGTGGAGGGCCGTGCCGGGCCGGAGCAGCGCCTTGGACGGCATGCAGGCCCAGTATGAACACTCGCCGCCCACCAGTTCCGCCTCCACCAGGACGGCGGTCAGCCCGCCCTGGACGGCCCGGTCCGCCACGTTTTCGCCAGCGGCGCCGGCGCCGATCACGATGACATCGAATTCGCGTTCCAAGGGCTCTGGCGTCATTGCTTTAGCCTACGCCGGGGATGGGCTCCCTGCCGGGCCAGTTGGGGGTGTGCCCAGCGGGCGAAGGGTTCGGTGGAACCTCGGCGGCGGCGGGCACTTAAAGCAAAAGGTCCGCACCGGCGAACCGGCGCGGACCTTCATCTGTGCGCCCAAAGGGATTCGAACCCCTGACCTTCTGTTCCGTAGACAGACGCTCTATCCAGCTGAGCTATGGGCGCATCTTGTTTCTTGAAGAACATCTCTGCTCTCCCCGAACCTCGAATAACTTTACGCGAGGGTGGGCCGTAGTACCAAATCGAAACGTGTGTAATCTGGGTGACTAGACCGGTCTAGGTGACCTTCGTCACTTAATTGCCCTGTTGTGGTGCCATCTTTGTTGAATTTACGCGGTTTCCACTCGAAACGCTCACTATCGAGCAGTCCGGGCCCAAAAACTCGAGCCCTCCCGGCCCATAGCATTTAGCTCACACCGATGAACCCGAGGAAGGGAACCGCAATGGGCGATCTGGCACAACAGCCGCTGCTTGAGAAAGCACCCACCACGCATGCTGCACTGCTGGCATGGGTCGAAGAGGTTGCTGAGCTAACGCAGCCGGACCGGATCCACTGGGTTGACGGGTCCGAACAGGAAAACACCAGGCTCACGGATGAACTTGTGGCCGCGGGCACCCTGACCCGGCTCAACCAGGAGATCTTCCCGAACTCCTTCGCCGCATTCTCCGACCCCGCGGACGTAGCCCGCGTGGAAGAGCAGACGTTCATCTGCTCCGAGAAGGAACACGACGCCGGCTTCACCAACAACTGGATGGCCCCGGCCGAGATGAAGCAGAAGCTGCGCGGACTGTTCGCCGGCTCCATGCGTGGCCGCACCATGTACGTCATTCCGTTCGTCATGGGCCACCTTGATGCCGAGGATCCCAAGTTTGGCGTCGAAATTACCGACAGCGCCTACGTTGTTGCCTCGATGCGCATCATGGCCCGCATCGGCACCGACGTCCTGAACCGCATGACCGAGACCGACGCGTTCTTCGTACCGGCCCTGCACTCCCTCGGTGCCCCGCTCGAAGCCGGCCAGGCTGATGTGCCGTGGCCGTGCAACCCGGACAAGTGGATTGTCCACTTCCCCGAAGAGCGTTCCATCTGGTCCTTCGGCTCCGGCTACGGCGGCAACGCCCTGCTGGGCAAGAAGTGCTACGCCCTCCGCATCGCGTCCGTGATGGCCCGCGACGAAGGCTGGCTGGCCGAGCACATGCTCATCCTGAAGCTGACTTCACCCGAGCAGAAGACCTACTACATTTCGGCAGCCTTCCCTTCCGCCTGCGGCAAGACCAACCTCGCGCTGCTTGATCCCACGATTGAGGGCTGGAAGGTGGAGACCCTGGGTGACGACATCACCTGGATGCGCTTCGGCAAGGAAGGTGAGCTCCGCGCCGTCAACCCCGAAGCCGGTCTCTTCGGCGTGGCACCGGGCACCGGCTGGGGCACCAACCCCAATGCGATGCGTGCCATTGCAAAGGGCAACAGCATCTTCACCAACGTCGCCCTCACTGACGACGGCGGCGTGTGGTGGGAAGGCATGACCGAGGAAGTGCCTGCCCACCTCACGGACTGGCAGGGTAACTCCTGGACTCCTGATTCGGACAAGCCTGCGGCACACCCGAACTCGCGCTTCTGCACGCCGATCGACCAGATCGACATGCTGGCCGAGGAATACCACAGCCCGAACGGCGTGGAGCTTTCCGCGATCCTCTTCGGCGGCCGCCGCAAGACCACCATTCCGCTGGTCACCGAGGCACGCAGCTGGTCCAACGGCATCTTCATGGGTTCCACGCTGTCCTCCGAGACCACGGCCGCAGCAGCCGGAGCTGTCGGCGTGGTCCGCCGCGACCCCATGGCCATGCTGCCGTTCATCGGCTACGACGCCGGCGACTACCTGAACCACTGGGTCAACCTGTCCGCCAAGGCCAACCCGGAGCGGCTGCCCAAGATCTTCCTGGTCAACTGGTTCCGCCGCAACGCCCAGGGTGGCTTCGCCTGGCCCGGCTTCGGCGACAACGCCCGTGTCCTGAAGTGGGCCATCGAACGGCTAGAGGGCAAGGCGGACGCCGTCGAAACGCCCATCGGTTTTGTTCCGACAGGCGACTCCATCGACCTCAAGGGCCTGGACATGACCCCTGCGCAGGTTGAGGAAGCGGTCCGCGTGGATCCCGCTGAGTGGGAAACCGAGCTTGCGTCCATCGAGGAATGGTTCGCCAACTTCGGCGGCTCACTCCCGGACGCTCTCCAGGCCGAGCTCGCCGCCCTGAAGTCACGCCTGGGCTGACAGGTCAAAAAAGTACGACGGCGACCCCGCACCTTTGCTGAAAAAGGTGCGGGGTCGCCGTCGTTCTGTCGTCCTTTGCTCCGCACCCGCCCTTTTGAGCGCTCAGAAGGGCCGCTGGTGGGGACAGTCGATGAATTTAGGAAGCCAGCCAAATGTCTGGGCCGAAAACCTCGTAGTGGATCCTCGTAGCCGGGATGCCCGCATTGATGGCCTCGTTGCGGATGTGCTTCATAAACGGCAGCGGCCCGCAGAGGTACAGGGACGCATTGGCCGGCAGGTCCACTTCACGCAGCGACATAAAGCCCTCCCTGGTTCCCGGCTCGGGCTGCTCAAGCCACAGTTGGAGGTCGGCACCCGCGAGGCGTTCGACGTCGTCCGTCATTTGGCCGCGCAGTGCCCAGCTCTCCATGGTGCTTTCTGCGTGGAGGACAAGCACCTGCCGCTCCGAAGCCGACTCTGCGAGGGAGCGGAGGATGGACGCCGTGGGTGTGCAGCCGATTCCCGCCGAGGCCAGGACCACCGGACCGTCGCCATCCTTCAATGTGATCTCGCCATACGGGTTGGAGATCTCCAGGATGTCGCCCACCTCAACGGCGTTATGCAGCACGGGGGAGACCTCGCCGCCGTCGTCCAGCTTTGTAGTGAAGGTCCGGCTGGTGCCCGCATTGCCGGAGAGGGAGTACTGCCGGACCTGGCGGAGGCCGTCCGAGACCTGGACTTTGACGCTGATGTACTGGCCGGGCAAGGCTGGCGTCACCGGGGTGTCGTCGGCGGGTTCCAGGGTAAAGGTTATGGAACCAGCGCCGGCAGCGGACTTGGTGGACACCTTCCAAGGAGTCCACATTTTGCCGTTGGCCTGGGCTGCGTAGAGGCCCTTTTCGAGCTTGATCAGTGCGTCGGCCATGAGCCAGTAGACCTCGGTCCAGGCCTCCGCGATCTCCGGTGTAATGACTTCGGCGAGGTCTTCCGCGATGGCCGCGAACAGGTGCTCGTAGACCACCTGGTACTGAGGTTCGGTGATGCCCAGCGACGCGTGCCGGTGGGCGATGCGGGAAAGCACGGTTTCGGGCAGGGTGCCTGGGTTGTTGACCAGGTGGGTGGCGAAAGCGGCGATGCTGCCCGCCAGGGCCTGCTGCTGGTTTCCGGAGCGCTGGTTGGAACGGCTGAACAGGCCGTCAAGGAGTTCGGGGTGGGCGGCGAACAGCCGGGAGTAGAACTTGGGAGTGATGGCGCCGATCCGCGAACCGACCAGCGGCAGGGTGGCCTCAATGACAGGGAAAGATTTGTCCGAGAGCATGCGTACTCCTGAGATAGAGTGACCGGAGCTTTCGTCCGGCCGGGATAAATACTCATCTTTAAAATGCGAGTATTTATACCCCAGTTCTACACCCTGTAGAAATAGGAGCCAAATCAGGCGCGGCTCACAGGCCCGGGCGAAGCCCGATCAGCTCGAAGACGGGGGCCATCTGGGAGGAGCTTGGAAGTTCTGCCACCACTACAGAATCGAGCTCACGGTAGAAAGCCTCGCGGGCGCGAGCGAGGGCCGCACGCAATTTACACTCGTTGATCAGCGGGCAGGCGCCGCTAGGGGCCACGCACTCGGCGGCATCCGAGCGCGTGTCGAGTTGTCGCAGGATATGGCCGACGGTTGCCCGGCTGCCGGCCGCGCTTAGCCTGGATCCTCCGGTGCGGCCGCGCTCCACATCGATCAGGCCGAGGCCGCGCAGCTTCGCCATCGCCTTGCTGACATGGTTATAGGGGGTGCCCACGGCGTCGGCAATGTTCTGCGTAGTGAGGAGGTTGCCGTCCGGGGCTGCGGCGAGCACCATGAGGGCCCGGAGGCTGACGTCTGCAAACGCATTGATCTTCATCGCTGGCGCGCCGGTCTAGTCCACCCAGATGGAGGGTTCGTTGGTGTCAGCGGCGAGCTGGCCGAATTCCCACGAGGACGTTGACGCGTTGGCGGAATAGGGGAGGACCGCGGCGAACACCGAACCATCCCGGTGTTCCGCCGCCACGTGGATGGCATCCGAGCCCTCCTCCACCAGGAGAATGTCGCAGACGATGGCGGTGGCCCGGAATTCGGTACGGTTCTGCCGGAGAGCGTCCGTGACGTCGCTGATCATGGCGTCCGCGTCGAAGTCGTCGTCGGAGCCGTCCTCGGCATCGGCTGGCGTCACGGCAACCAGCCGCACCTCGCCGTCGTTCTCCACTACCAGGGCGAACGGCAGGAACCCGCCGTTGCGCTGGAGCTGTTCCTGGGCTGCGCCCACCCCGGTCCCGAGCAGGTTCTCCAGGTCCGTGGCCGTGGCCTCGGGGACCGAGCCCCGCCATGAACCTGCTGTGTCGCCCGTGGCAGCCTGGGAGTTGTCAGCCACTGTGAACTTAGCCCCTGACTAGTGACAGAACGCGGTCGCGCACGCGTTCCATCGTCGGCCGGTCAGTGGCTTCGGCGTTCAGGCGAAGGAACGGCTCGGTGTTGGACGGGCGCAGGTTGAACCAGTAGCTGCCGTCGTTGGCCGTGAAGGTGCTGCCATCCATGGTGTCGATGGTGACGTCTTCGCCGCTGAAGTCGGCGCGGACGCGTTCGACGGCTCCGGCCTTGTCCTCGATTTCGGAGTTGATCTCGCCGGAGGAAACGTAGGGCTCGTACTCGCGGCCGAGCTCCGAGAGGGGGCCGTCCTGCTCGCCGAGGGCGGCCAGGACGTGCATGGCGGCGAGCATCCCGGTGTCAGCGTTCCAGAAGTCGCGGAAATAGAAGTGGGCAGAGTGTTCGCCGCCGAAGACGGCGCCTTCCTCGGCCATGACTGCCTTGATGAACGAGTGGCCCACGCGCGTCCGGACGGCGCGTCCGCCGTCGTGCTCCACGAGTTCCGGCACCGCACGCGATGTCAGCAGGTTGTGGATGATGGTGGGCGTGGCCTCGCCCTGTGCCTGGGCGCGGGCGATTTCGCGGCGTGCCACCATGCCGGTAATGGCCGACGGCGAGACAGGCTCACCCTTTTCGTCGATGACGAAGCAGCGGTCGGCGTCGCCATCGAATGCCAGGCCGATGTCGGCGCCATGCTCGATCACGGCAGCTTGCAGGTCGCGGAGGTTTTCCGGTTCCAGCGGGTTCGCCGGGTGGTTGGGGAAGGAGCCGTCCAGCTCGAAGTACAGGGGGACGATCTCAAACGGAAGCTTCGGCAGGAGTGCGTCGCCCAGGACAGCCGGGGTAGTGAGACCGGCCATGCCATTGCCGGCGTCCACGACGACTTTCAGGGGGCGCGAACCGGAAAGGTCAACGAGCTGGCGCAGGTACTCGGCATAGTCCTTGAGGACATCGTGGACGCCGATCAGGCCGCGGGTGGGGGCCGCCGGAATGGAGCCGGCGTTGAGGTACTGCTCGGCAAGTGCCTGGATCTCTTTGAGCCCTGACTCGGACGAGATGGGCTGAGCGCCGGCCTTGGACATCTTTATGCCGTTGTATTCGGCGGGATTGTGGCTTGCGGTGAAGGTGGCGCCAGCCGCGTTGAGGGACCCGCACGCGAAGTAGAGTTCGTCGGTGGAAATCAGGTCCAGGAGCTGGACGTTGGCTCCGCGCGTGGCGGCACCATCTGCGAACGCCTTGCTGAATTCGGGGGATGAGGGGCGCATGTCGCCGCCAACCAGGACCGTCTGGCCCTCCAGCTGCAGGACATCGACGAACGCGGCTCCCACAGCTTCGACGATTTCGGCCGTGATGGAATCGCCCACGATGCCCCGGACATCGTAAGCCTTAAAGGATGCCGAGAGGTCAAAAGTCTTTGTCTGTTCGCTAGTCACGGGTCTTATCTTACGTTGACGCAGGGGATGCCTGTGGAGGGATAGTCGAGGGCTCCCCCTTGTGTGACGGCCGGCCCGGCCGCAGTCCCGGGCCGGTGGCTCCGGACTGTCCACATACGCATCCTCCGGCTTTCTGGCTGTCAGTGGTGGCTGGGATACTGAATCAATGGTCGATAACCAGCACGCCACAGTTCTTGCCGATTCAGCCCCTTCCGCTTCAGTCGCTTCCGGTTCAGCCACGCATGCCCAGGCCCTGGAGGTTCTCCGGGAACTGGTGGGGCACCCGGCAGCAGACTTCCACGACGGACAATACGAAGCCATCGAGGCATTGGTCGACGGCGGGCGGCGGGCCTTGGTGGTCCAGCGCACCGGTTGGGGAAAATCGGCAGTCTACTTCGTGGCGTCCCTGTTGCTGAGGCGGCGTGGCGCCGGACCTACGCTGATCGTTTCGCCGCTCCTGGCCCTGATGCGGGACCAGGTGGCCGCGGCGGCCCGGGCGGGGGTCCGGGCTGTAGCCATCAACTCGGCAAACCAGCTGGAGTGGGACACTGTGCGTGAACAGCTCGCCGCAGACGAAGTGGACGTGTTGCTGGTCTCCCCTGAACGGCTTACCAACCCTTCTTTCCGGGAAAACCAGCTTCCGGAGCTCATCCGGCGGACGGGCCTGCTTGTTATTGACGAAGCACATTGCATCTCGGACTGGGGCCACGACTTCCGGCCGGATTACCGCCGCATCGCGGACCTCATCACCGAGTTGCCGGACACTGTCCCGGTGCTTGCCACCACGGCGACGGCCAACTCGCGGGTGGTCCATGACATCGAGGAACAGCTGGGCGCCGGCGTGCTGACCATCCGTGGGGCACTGGGCCGGGACTCCCTGCGCCTGGGCGTCCTGTCGCTTCCAGACTCCCGGCAGCGACTGGGCTGGCTCCTGACGCACCTGGCTGACCTTCCCGGCAGCGGCATTATTTACACCCTGACCGTGTCAGCCGCAGAGGACACCGCCCGGCTCCTGGCTGAGGCCGGGCACAAAGTGCTGGCCTACACCGGGAGGACTGATCCTGCTGACCGCGAACGGGCCGAGCAGCTGCTGAAGGACAATGAGGTCAAAGCGCTCGTGGCCACCTCGGCGCTTGGTATGGGTTTTGACAAACCGGACCTGGGTTTTGTGGTGCACCTCGGAGCGCCGTCCTCGCCGGTTGCCTACTACCAACAGGTGGGCCGTGCCGGCCGCGGTGCGGCCAACGCTGATGTGCTCCTGCTGCCCGGTTCGGAGGACCGTGACATCTGGCAGTACTTCGCCACCGCCTCCATGCCTTCGGAAGACAAGGCCAATGGCGTGCTCACTGCCTTGGCCGAAGCCGGTGCCGCGGTCTCAACCGTAGCCCTTGAGGCCAGGGTAGACCTCCGTCGCACCCCGTTGGAGCTGCTGCTCAAGGTCCTGGCCGTGGACGGCGCCGTGGAACGGGTAGGTGGCGGATGGCGGTCCACCGGCCAGCCCTGGGTCTATGACGCCGAGCGCTACCGCCGTATCGCCGAAGCCCGGGTGGATGAGCAGGATTCCATGGTGATCTACCAGGACACTGCCGGATGCCGAATGGAATACATCACCTCGGTCCTCGATGACGAAACCGCCCATGCCTGTGGCCGCTGTGACAACTGCGCAGGCCAGTGGTTCCGGGCGGACATCGCCGCCGAGGCCACCGCGGCGGCCGGCCAGACCCTGAGCCGGGCAGGCGGGGTCCTGGAAGCCCGCCTTCAGTGGCCCAGCGGCATGGACCGCCTGGGAGTTCCGGTCAAGGGCAAGATCAAACCGGCCGAGGGGCTGGCGGATGGCCGGATCCTGGCCCGGCTCACGGATCTCGGTTGGGGCGGGGCACTGCGTGAACTGTTTGCTGCCGGCGCGGCGGACCGGGCGATCGACCCCGGCATGCTGCAGGCCTGCGTTCAGGTGCTACGCGAATGGGCCACCGGGGACGGACGCACGCCGGCATGGAGCGGTGTGGGCCGTCCGGCGGCCATTGTGAACATTCCTTCTCGGAGCAGGCCCGAGCTGGTCCAGTCCCTCGCCCGGGGGATTTCGGAGATTGGCCGCATCCCTTACCTCGGCCAGTTGGAGCTGGGCCATGGCGGTCCTACCGGTGGCCGGGGCGGCAACAGTGCCTACCGGCTGGCCGGAGTCTGGGACCGGCTGGTAGTGGGGCCGGAACTGGAGGCATCCTTGGCGCCACTGCAGGGCCAGGGCATCATGCTGATCGACGACCTCGTAGACAGTCGCTGGACAGTCACCGTCGCTGGGCGGGCCCTCCGGCAGGCGGGTGCGGGGGCTGTGCTTCCACTGGTGCTTGGCCAGGCCGGCTGACTTCCGAGCCGGCATGCCGGTGCAGGGACAGGCTGTCAGCGGTGCTGAACAGCATCAGGACGGCCATGGCCAGGAATGCGCCACGGAACGGTCCCGCCGGGTCCTGTGGGAACACTTCCATGCCGTCGAAAACGCGGATCAGCAGCGCTCCCACCGCGATCCCGGCACCGGTGGCCAGTTGGACCAGCGTGGCTGACACGGCGTTCGCCGAGGTGAGTTGCGCCGGGGCGATATCCGCGTACTGCACCGAGGCGTAGGCGGAAAAGCCGATCGAGCGGAAGGCCCCGCTGCACACCAGCAGGGCAAACGTGATGGCCTGCGGGGTGTCGGGGGTCAGCACGGCGCACAATGCGAAGGTCAGTGCCGATGCGAGGGACGCGAAGACCAGCATCGGCTTGAACCCGAACCGTCTGATTAAGGGTGTGGTTGCCGGTTTGATGCCGATGTTGCCGATGAAGACGGCCGCCACCATGATGCCGGCGTGCAAAGGTGTCCAGCCGAATCCGGCCTGGAACATCAGGGGCAGGAGGAATGGCACCGAACTGATGGTCAGGCGGTAGACAAATCCGCCTGTTGCCATCGCCCGGAAGGTGCGTGTAGCAAAGACGCTGAGATCAAACAGTGGATTCCTGGCCCGCAACATCCACGCTGCAGCCCCGGCCAGGGCGGCAATGCCTGCCGCTGCGCTCACGCCGCCCCATGGCCCGTCGGGGTGGGCCGTGGAAAGTTCCAGGCCAACAACCAGTGCGCCCACGCCCACCGTGGTCAGGGACAGGCCCAGCCAGTCCAGCCTGCGTTGACGGTCCCCTGCCCCGGCGGGAACCAGCCGCAAAGCAGCAATGAAGGCCGCGAGGCCCAGCGGCAGGTTAATCAGGAAGATCCAGTGCCACGAGAGATACGTGGTTAGTGCGCCACCAACCAACGGCGCCAGCACAGGAGCCAGCAGTCCCGGCCACACCAGGAACGCCGTGGCGCGCAACAGCTCGGATTTCGGCGTCCCGCGGAGCACCACCAGGGTTCCGACCGGAACCATCATCGCCCCTCCGGCCCCCTGCGCGATGCGGGCCAGAGTCAGCATGGTGAGGTCCTGGCTCAAAGCACAGGCCAGCGATGCGGCAGTGAACACGGCAATGGCCAGGCAGAAGACGCGGCGTGCCCCGACCCGTTCGGCCAGCCAGCCGCTGAAGGGGATGCCCATGGCCACCGTCATCAGATACGCAGTCATGGTGATGTTCACATCGGCCGCGGGCACGCGGAAGTCCCCGGCGATGCTGGGAATGGCGGTAGTGAGGACAGTGCCGTCCAAAAACTCCATAAAGAACGTGGCAGCCACCAGCAACGCCAACCGCGGGTTCCACGCCTGCCCGCTGCCTGGATCCGCGCTCATCTGGTTGTTTTGTGCCATCTGATAATCCTGCCACCGGTGGGGGCGGCGGGCCCGCGGTGTCCGCACCGCGGATACGCCCCGGCCCAAGTAGGTAGCAGTTGATGTCGTTATGGGCGCTCAAAACGACATCAACTGCTACTTAGTTGGGTCATGGGAACGCAAAAGGCCCCGGTCCAGGGACCGGGGCCAAACGCGGAGACGGGGGGATTTGAACCCCCGGTGGAGTTGTGCCCCACACTTCATTAGCAGTGAAGCCCATTCGGCCGCTCTGGCACGTCTCCAATTGCTATTCCTAGCCCACCAAGGATACGCAGAAGCGGGCATGCAGCGCAAAACGGCTTGTCACCGCACCGGTCGGGCCGCCAGCAGGGCGGTTACAAAGCGTCGCCGGCCAAGGTCCGCCACAGGAAATGCTGGCTGCGGGCCTGCAGCGCTGCTGCCTGCCGGTTGTCAGAGGCTCCGGCGTGACCGCCTTCCAGAGCTTCGTGAAACCAGACATTGCGGATGCCCATGGCCTCCATCCGGGCGGCCATCTTGCGGGCCTGCACGGGGCCTACTCGGTCATCGGAGGTGGCAGTCCAGATGAACGTTTCTGGGTACTCCACCCCGTCCTTGAGCAGGTGGTAGGGCGAAAACGTCCTGATGAACTCCCACTGTTCCGGGACATCGGGGTCGCCGTACTCCGCAATCCACGAGTGTCCGGCGGACAGCTTCGTAAAGCGGCGCATGTCCAGCAGCGGTACACCGCAGGAGACGGCTCCGAAAAGTTCCGGATAGCTGGTCAGCATGTTGCCCACCAACAGGCCGCCGTTGGAGCCGCCCACGCATCCGAGACGTTCCTTGGACGTCACCCCGCGGGAGATAAGGTGCCGGGCTACGGCCGCAAAATCCTCAAAGGCGCGGTGTCGGTTCTCCTGAAGTGCAGCCCGGTGCCACCCGGGGCCGTATTCTCCGCCACCGCGGATGTTCGCCACCACATAGACGCCGCCCCGGGAATGCGCGGCGGCCCCCGCTCCGCCGGAGGTTGCGTCGCCGGTTCCGCGCGTACGCCGCTCCAGCCAGGCCCTGCCCACGGTTCCGCTGTAAGCGGGGGTCCGGGACACTTCGAACCCGCCATACCCGGAGAGCTGCGTGGGGTTCTGGCCATCCAGCACCAGGTCCCGGGACGCAACCTGGAAGTAGGGGACCCGCGTGCCGTCAGCGGATACCGCGAAGTGCTGCTGGACCTCGTATTGGGAATCGTCAAAGAACGACGGCGACGCCTTGACTACCGCATGGTTGCTCACCACGCCTGCCGTCCCGGCAGCGGGACTGCGCTCCAGCGTCCCCCGCATCAGAGTGGTCGGGGTGGTGAAGCCGGTGGCGACCAGCCAGAAATCGTCCCCCGCGCCGCCGTCGGACGGGCCTTCGTCCTCGTCGTCCACCGCATATGCGTTCACGTCGTGCAGCGGTGGGCAGGCGTCCAGCTGCGAAGACGCCCAGGCGGCGGACCCGCTGCCGGCCGATGGCACCGAGGGGTCGAGCACGCGGATCTCGGACGAGACGTCGCGCAGCAGGTTCAGCAACAGGAAGTTCCTGGTCCAACTCCAGGACTGCAGGGACGCGCGGGCGTCAGGCGTAAACAGCACCGACAGGTCACGGGACCCGGCCAGGTAGTCGTCAAACCGGGCGGCCAGCAGGGCCCCGGACGGGAAAGTGGTTCCGTCCACGGTCCAGTCCTGGCGGGGGCGGAACAGCAGCCACTCGCGGTGCGCGCTGATGTTCACATCCGTGGGTACGTCGATCTCCACCCAGGCCCCGTCCACTTGGACGGAGGTCCGCTGGTTGAAGAAATCGATGTAGTCCACGGCAAAAGTGCGCTCAAAGCCAGGAGTGGAATCGTGTGCCACCACGGCCAGCATGTGGTTCTCGGGAACCTCGAAGAGGAGCGGCGCCGTGGCGAGCGCTTCACCGCGGCGCAGGGTCACTGCCGTGCGGGCATAGGAGGATGACGTCCGCGGCAGCCCCTCCGCGGTGGAGGCCACCAGCAGCGTGTCCTGGTCTAGCCACGAGACGTTACCCTTCGCCGTCGGCAGGTCAAAGCCGCCGTCAGCCGGCGCCACAAAGCCGCGTGCCTCGACGTCGTACTCCCGGTACCGGTTAGCGTCGCCTCCGTCGGGTGAGAGGGCCAGCAGTGCGAGGCGGTGCGGCTCGCCGTCAGCAGGCCGAAGGAAGGTGGCTCCGTGGAACACCCACTCCACTCCTTCTGTGGCGGCGAGGGCATCGACGTCCAGAAGCACATCCCACTCAGGGGCGTCAGTGCGGTAGCTTTCCCAGGTGGTGCGGCGCCACAGCCCCTTCGGGTTCGTCTGGTCCTTCCAGAAGTTGTAGTACCAGTCTCCGCGCTTGCCCACCATGGCGATCCTGTCGGTGGAATCCAAGACCTCCAGGATGCTGCCTTCGAGGGCAGCGTAGTCGGCATCTTCCAGCAGGTCCTCGGTGCGGGCGTTCTGCTCCCGGACCCAGGCCAGTTGCTCCTCCCCATAGATCTCCTCGAGCCAGATGTTCTCATCGATGGGCTCGGGGGAGAGGGCTGGAGGGGTGGAACCGGGCGCTGAGTCAGCTTCAGTGGTGGTCATGCGCCCCATCCAAACAACATCTGCACGCCCCTAGCAAGTCAAGGGCCCGCCGTACAAGCCGATACTCTGGATGCCGTGGGTACAACGCAGCAGATCCGGACCGCCATTATCGGCGCCGGTCCTCGGGGTACCAGCGTCCTGGAACGCCTCTTGGCGCACGCGGCTTCACGGACCGGGCAGGCCGCGCTGCATATCGATGTGATCGATCCCTACCCGGCCGGCTCCGGCCACGTGTGGCAGCCCGGCCAGTCCCGGCTGTACCTGATGAACACCCAGTCGTTTTACCCCACCCTCATTCCCGAGGACCCGGCTATGGCGGCTCCTGTTGCCGGCACCACCTTCAACGGCTGGCGGGCCCGGCAGCGGCACAATCCGGAGCCGTCGCTCACGATGGAGGAACGCTCCGAGCTCGCCGTACTGGGATCGGGCGACTTTCCCAGCCGAGCACTGTACGGCCGCTACCTGCGCTGCACCCTTAGGGATCTGCTGGATCGGCTGCCTGACGGCGTGACCGTCCAGTTCCACGAAACGTCAGCGGAATCGGTGGTTCCGTCCGGCGACGGAGCGTTCGACGTCGGCCTGGCGGGGGGCGGTTCCCTGCGGACAGATTCGGTGGTGCTGGCCCTGGGCCACATCCCCTCACGGCTGAATGCTGAACAGCGGGAGCTGCAGTCATCGGCCGCACAGATGGGCCTGCGATACCTCCCGCCGGCAATCCCCACTGATGTGGACTGGGACTCGATCCCGGCAGGTGAACCCGTCCTGGTCCGCGGCATGGGCCTGAACTTCTTTGACGCCATGGGCCAGCTCACCGAGGGGCGAGGCGGAAAGTTTATCGACGCCGGCCCCCGGCTGGACTACCTCCCTTCCGGCCAGGAACCCTTGATCATCGCCGCCTCACGCCGTGGCACCCCCTACCGCACTAAGGCGGCCCTGGCGGGGTATTACGCAGCATCCATTCGGCTGCGGTACCTGACCGGTGCCGCGCTGGAACGGTTTGCCGCCGCCGGGATCCGTCCCGGCTTCGACCACGACCTCTGGCCCCTGCTCCACAGGGACACGCTCTGGGCCTACTACTCAACCTTGGTGCGCTCGCAGCCCGGGGCCGTGGCGGAGCCGGCCGCATTCCTTGAAGCCCTGGACCTCGCGCTGCACCCGCACACCCACAGCGCGGCCAACTGGGAGGACGCCATGGCCAGCGTCCTCGCCATCCATGTCCCGCCGCGCCACCGCCTGGACCTCCCGGGACTCGCCGCACCGCTTGCGGGCAGGTCGTTCGCCTCGCGCTCGGAGCTGGACGCCGCCGTCGTCGATTACCTGATGGATGACGCCCGCCGCTCCGCCCTGGGTGAGGACGACCCCATCAAGATGGCAATCGGCGCCCTCCACCACGGGCGGGCCGTCCTGAAAACCGCGGTGGCGGACGGCGGCATCACCGACGAATCGTGGGTCGCCGGGCTCCGTGGCTGGTTCGAGTCCTTTGTGGAAGGGCTGGCCAGCGGACCGCCGGCGCTGCGTGCCGAACAGCTGGCGGCACTGGCCCGTGCCGGCGTGGTCAGCTTTGTTGGTCCCGACCCCAAATTCGGGCTGGACCGCCGTGCCGGGATGTTTACGGCTGCCTCACCCTGGGTGCAGGGTCCGCCGGCAGCGGCAAAAACCATGGTGGAGGCGCTCGCCCCGGCCAACCGGGTTTCCGCCAGTGACTCTCCGCTGCTCAAACAGCTCCTGTCGGACGGGCTGGTACGGCCGCGCCTCATGATGACGGCGGAGGGCGCACCCGTGCAGGCCACAGGCTTGGATGTCAGCCCGCATCCCTACCGGCCTGTGGCAGCCAACGGGTCAGTGTCCGCCGGGCTCTATGTGTTGGGGCTGCAGCTCTCGGCAACCCAATGGGGTACCGCCATCGCTGCGGAGGCAGTCCAGCCAGGCGGCCCAACCTATCCCAGCGGGCAGCGCACCCTCCGTGACGCCGACGAGATCGCGCAGGCTATCCTGGGGCGCTGAAACCCACCACCCCGGAACGCTCTCTCACTTCCTGCGGGTTTTTCCGGGGGAAGGGCCCGTTCAGCTTGGAGCCGTGAGGCTCATGGTTTCAGCCCTCCGGGGACTGCGCAGCATTAGCGTCGAGCACGTTGTCCGCGACGATCTTGAACATGGCGCCGGTGGGGTCGGCCAGCGTGGCGAGCCGGCCGAAGGGCGAATCTTCCGGACCGTCGATGACGGCCGCTCCGAGGGATACAGCCTTTTCGATCGTTGCGTCGGCGTCCTCCACCGCGAAGTAAATCTGCCAGTTGGACGGGACATCTGCCGGGAGATAACCGGAGGCATCCATGATGCCGGCCTTGGCGGCGTCCCCGGCTCCGAGGGTGGTGTACCGGAGCCCGGAAACGACGGAACCCCGGTTCGCCAGAAACTGGTGAACCGGGGTTCCATTCGCGGAAGGTAAGAGATTCGAACTCTTGGTACGGGGTTACCGCACACTAGTTTTCAAGACTAGCTCCTTCGGCCGCTCGGACAACCTTCCCTAACGAGTAGTGTTTCATAGGCAGTTGGCTGCAACAAAACAGAGTCTGGCGTGCGTCCGGTGCACACTGGTTTTGGGGCACGAATCAGCAAGAAACGGGAGTTCTCCATGAAAGCCGTCTACATTTCAGAACCTGGTGGTCCGGAGGTGCTGGAAGTCCGCGACGTGGACGCTCCGATTCCGGGGCAGGGCGAGGTATTGATCGACGTCGTCGCTGCCGGCCTTAACCGCGCAGATGTGCAGCAGCGAAGGGGGTTCTACCCTCCGCCCCCGGGTGCTTCCGAGATCCCGGGCCTGGAAGTCTCCGGCAGGATCGCCGGCTTCGGCCCCGGCGTCAGTAAACCATTCTCGGTCGGTGACAAGGTAGTGGCGCTGCTGGCCGGCGGGGGCTACGCGCAGCAGGTGGCCGTTCCTGCGGAACAGGTCCTGCGGATTCCCGACGGCGTCGACGTGGTCACGGCGGCATCCCTGCCTGAGGTCGCTGCCACGGTCTATTCGAACCTTGTCATGACGGCGCAGTTGCAGGCCGGCGAGACGGTGCTCATCCACGGGGCGACTGGCGGTATCGGCACCATGGCCATCCAACTTGCCAAAGCCCTGGGGGCACGGGTTGCCACCACGGCCGGCAATGACGAAAAAGTAGGCACAGCAAAGGCGTTCCTGGGAGCGGACATCGCCATCAACTACGCCGAGGAGGACTTTCCGGAGAGCCTGAGGCGCCAGAACGGCGGCAAGGGCGCGGACGTGATCCTGGATGTGGTGGGGGCGAAGTACCTTCCCCAGAATGTTGATGCACTGGCGGACTACGGACGACTGATCGTGATCGGCCTGCAGGGCGGGGCGAAGGGCGAACTGGACCTCGGCCAACTGCTGAGGAAGCGCGCGGCGGTGGTGGCCACCGCGCTGCGGCCGCGCCCCGTGGCGGAAAAGGGTGCCATCATGAACGCCGTCAGGGAGTCCGTATGGCCTCTGATCACGAACGGCCAGATCAGGCCGCTTGTGGCCAAGACCTTCCCTCTGGACCAGGTACGGGCGGCGCACAAGTACTTCGACGGCGGCGAACACGTGGGCAAGGTCCTTCTGGTCATGTAGTCGGCGTCCGTGCTGCGGGCGGCTCCGAAACGGCGGTGAATACTCAGTATTGCGTTGGCGCCGAAAGTGGACTAGGGTCACTCCATACGCGGTATGCACGGGTCTTGGGGGTCCGTGCATACCGACGCTGACGCCACCGCTAGGAGCATCATGTCAATCCGCCACAGCCTCCTCGCCCTGCTGCAGGACCAGCCGCGTTACGGCTACCAGCTCAGGGTTGAGTTCGAGAACCGGACCGGAACCACCTGGCCCCTCAACATCGGGCAGGTGTACACCACGCTGGACCGGCTGGAACGTGATGGCCTGGTCAGCAATGACGGCGGCGACGGCGAAGGCCACGTGGTCTACAGCATTACCCCTGCCGGGAAAGCGGAAGTGCAGGGCTGGTTCGCAGCGCCAGTGGAGCGCACCAACCCGCCGCGGAACGAACTGGCCATCAAGCTGGCCTTGGCAGTGACGCTCCCGGGCGTAGACGTCCAGGCAATCATCCAGGCCCAACGCGTGGCGTCAATCCGGGCGCTGCAGGACTACACCAAGGCGCGGCGGGATACTGCCGCAAGCCAGCGGTCGGCAGACACCGCCTGGCTGCTGGTGCTGGATTCACTGATCTTCCAGACGGAAGCGGAGGTCCGCTGGCTGGATCTCTGCGAAGCGCGGATGGTGCAGCAGGCACAGTCCGCCGGCCAGGGAGCAGTACGTAAATCGTCCAACGGGGTCACTTCGGAAGAGGCTGCCCCGCTCATCGCGGATAGCCGCCGGTGAGCGTCAAGGGGCCGCAACAGGTCCTGGAACTTGCAAAGGTCAGCAGGACC
The DNA here is from genome assembly GCF_037203945.1 of Pseudarthrobacter sp. CCNWLW207. NCBI lineage: Bacteria > Bacillati > Actinomycetota > Actinomycetes > Micrococcales > Micrococcaceae > Pseudarthrobacter > Pseudarthrobacter sp. CCNWLW207. Next base: position 253,167 of record NZ_JBBCBS010000007.1, read on the forward strand.
TTTGGTGAAGGCGCGACGGCGGTCGCTGCCTTGCGGGAGGTTGACCTCACCGTCAGCGCCGGCGAGTTCGTCGCCGTCATGGGACCGTCAGGTTCGGGGAAATCATCACTGCTGGCGCTGGCCGGCGGACTGGACCGGCCGACGTCGGGCGGTGTTTTTGTGGAGTCCACGCCGCTGGGTGGATTGGGGCTGAATGAACTGGCGCGGCTGCGCCGCCGGGCGGTGGGCTACGTCTTCCAGGACTTCAACCTCGTCCCCACGCTGACCGCAGCCGAAAACGTGGCACTGCCACTGGAGCTGGACGGGACGGCCGTGAAGAAGGCGCTGCGGCAGGCACTGGACGCCTTGCGGCAAGTGGGCATCCCGGAGCTCGCCGAGCGTTTCATGGACGAAATGTCGGGTGGGCAGCAGCAGCGCGTGGCCATTGCCCGTGCCATCGTGGGCGACCGCCGGCTGATTTTGGCCGACGAACCAACAGGGGCGCTGGATTCCACCACTGGCCAAGGCGTGATGGAGGTGCTCCGCTCCCGCGCGGACGCCGGGGCGGCCGTGATGCTGGTAACCCATGAGGCCCGGCACGCCGCCTGGGCTGATCGTGTGGTTTTCCTCCGGGACGGCAGGATCGTGGACCAGGCCGCTGCCATGCACGACCCCGCCATGCTTTTGGCGCAGGCCGGATACTGACGTGGCGCTTGACCTAAAGCCGGCCCCGGGAGGGCGCCGGCAGGCTTTCCATGTGGCGATGCGCATGGCCAGGCGCGATCTCCGCCGCCATCAGGGACGTTCCCTCCTGATTATCCTGCTGATCATGCTGCCTGTGGCAGCCATGACCGGTGCGGTGACGCTCCTCCAGAGCACCCAGGAGACTGCAGCAGAGCGCGTGCAGTATCAACTGGGCGGCACCCAGGCCCGCTTCCGGCCCATGGCGATGACAAACGGCCAGATGGTCCAGGACCCCGTGGACGAAACCCGGATAGCCTCCGGCAACTGGGACCAGGACCCGGATTTCACACCGAAGGATCCGCAGGAGCTGGTGCCCGACGGCTATTCCGTGCTGCCCGAGACTACCCTTGACCTGACCGCTGAGTCGGGCGCCGCAGAGGTGCCGTTGGTGGGACGGGCGGTGGACGCGCTGGCGCCCGCTTTCCACGGCAAGTACACCCTGCTCCAGGGCCGGGCGCCCGGAACCGACGCCGAAATGCTGGTCTCACCTGGTCTGCTGGACCGGTTCGGGCTGGAACTGGGGGAGGAACTCGCCACCTCGGCCGGAACGTTCGTTGTAGTGGGGACCCTACGGGATGCCGGGTACTCGGACAGCAATTCCATCGTGTACCTCAAGCCGGGTCAAGGCGGCCTGGATGACCTGGCTCCAGCGGATTCCGCCCCGGGCGAGGCATCGGCGGTGGTGGTCAAGTCCACCCTGTACTACGTGGTGGGACCGGAACCTGTTACCTGGAACCAGGTCCGTGAGGCTAATGCCGCGGGCGTGGCGGTGCTGTCCCGGTCCGTTGCGCTGAATCCGCCGCCGGAGGACCAGCTGGGAACGGACGGCACATCAGCGCAGTTCAACAACTCCACGCCGTTCGCCGCGTACGTGACGGGTGCGTTCCTGGGTGCATTGGCGCTGCTCGAGGTGGGGCTGCTCGCGGGGGCGGCGTTTGCGGTCGGTGCCAAAGGCCAGGTTCGCGAACTGGCTCTGCTGGCGGCTTCGGGAGCAGAAACTCCCACCATCCGCTCGGTGGTGATGGCCGCTTCACTGTGGCTGGGCGGCATTGCCGTTACGGCCGGTGCGGCCACGGGACTTGTGGCGTCCGCCGTCGTCGTTTTTGTGGCGCGCGCGAATGGATCGGTCCGTTTCCCGGGCTTCCATCCGGACACGCTCCTGACTGTCGCGGCGATGGTCATGGGCTTCGCCGCTTGCCTGCTGGCAGCTGTGGCTCCCGCGCGGCAGGTGGCACGCCAAGCCGTTCTCGGCGCTCTCAAATCGGGACGGGCACCTCTCCCTGCCGGCAAGCGGCCTGCGGTCCTGGGCGTTGTCCTGCTCGGAGTGGCGGCCGCCGCACTGGCCGCGGGCAGCTGGCTTGCCCTTTCCAGTGAAGATCCGGACGTGTTTATCTCCAGGACACCGGTCATTGCCTGGTTCCTGCTGGGAGGTGCCGTCCTGGCTGTTGTCTCCCTGGTCCTCCTGACCGGGAGCGTGGTCGCTTTCCTCGCCCGGCGATCGGGGCAGCTGCCGCTTGCTGCCCGTATGGCGGCCAGGGATTCGTCGCGAAACCGCAGCAGGACGGTGCCCGCGGTCGCCGCCGTCCTCGCAGCCGCCACGCTGGCCAGCGCCACGATGGTCCTGGCGTCCAGCCAACAGGCGAATGAACAGGAAAACCACTACTGGTCGGCGCTGAAGAACCAGGCCGTGGTGCCCCTGCTCGCCGGACAGCCCATGCTGGCTGATGGAACTATGCCGGAACCGAAAAAGATGGACCCTGCCGCAGTTGCAACGGCACTGAGCGGAGCCCTGGATACGGTCGAATGGACCCGGGTTCTTCGCACACCCAGTATCCGGAACTGCGAGATGCGTCCCGAACTGATGGGGTCCACGCCTGCCCAGACCCCTACGTCCAGCTGCCTGCAGTACTCGCTTGCGGTGCCGGAAGGCAACGAGTGTCCGATGACGGCCGGTCAGCGCGTCCTCGATCCCGATGACTGGCGCTGCCAGGGCGCCATGCGTCCCTATGCAAGCCAGGGAAGCGTCGGCTCGATCGTGGTGGGGACAGTGGATGACGTGGAGAAACTCCTGGGAAAGGCGCCAACGGCCGAAGCGCGGGATGTACTTGCCGCCGGCGGGATGGTGGTGACTAATCCCGTGTTCGTCCGCAATGGCCAGGTGGCATTGGTGGCGCAGGATGTGCGAAAACCCTCGCAGGGCGTTGCCAATGCCCAGGCCTTCCAGGGATACCAAGAGGAAGGCAGGACCATGGTGGCAGCGGCCGTGCTGGAGCCGGACGTCAAAGTTCCCTACTACGGAATCGTGTCCCCGGAAACTGCAGCCGCGGCGGGCATGCACGCCGAAGATGGCGCCATGCTGGTCCAACTCAGTGCCTTTCCCGACGCCGTCCGGACGGATAAGGCGTCCTCCGCCCTTGCCGTTGTCTATGGGAACCAGTACACAACCCTGATCGTGGAGCGCGGAGCAGAACGGGATTCTTCGCTCATACTCTGGTCGATTGTGGGACTGGGTGCGCTGATCACCCTCAGCGCGGCAGGCATCACCACCGGCCTTTCCATGGCGGATTCGCGGAAAGACCACGTGACGCTTGCGGGTGTGGGAGCGGCGCCCGGGTTGAGGAAGGCGCTCGCAGGTTCGCAGGCGCTGATGACCGCAGGGCTTGGAACCGTACTCGGAAGCGTTGCCGGGATAGTGCCCGCGGTACTGCTCGTGACTGCCACCGGGCTGGCGCGTACCGCCGTCGTTCCCTGGCTCCAGCTTGCGGCCCTGCTGGTGGCCGTGCCGCTGACTGGTGCAGCGCTGGCCTGGCTGTTTACCCGCGCGAAGCTGCCGATGTCCCGGAGAGAGGTTGGGACCTGAGGAGCCTTACAACTGCGGGCCCCGGCATTAAGCGGAATTACGTCACATAGTTGGGTCTTTTTGATTGGGGCGAACGGGCCTACCGTGGGGGGCAGGACGCTGTCCAACCCGGGCAGCCGGATACGGAGGAACCTCTTATGACAACTCATGTTGCCGATTGCAGTGTTACCCGTTGCTCTTTCAATGACCACGAAGGCTGCACAGCCCATGCCATCACGGTTGCTGGGAGTACTGACCACGCCAGCTGCGCCACTTTCATCGATACCGGCACGCACGGCGGACTGCCCAAGGTCCTTGCAGATGTTGGAGCGTGCCAGCGGTCCGAGTGTATCCACAATGACCATCTGATGTGCAATGCCCCTGAAGTCCATGTGGGCCCCGGCGTTGACAACGCGGACTGCCTCACGTACTCGCACGCGTAAGACCCGAACGCTGAAGGCCTTCGTCCGGGGAACTCCGGACGGAGGCCTTCCGTGCGCTCAGCACGGAACGGCGCCAGCTACCAGCCTGCGGGTCCACCGCTTCTCGCTTCGTGGCCGCCGTTCATCGCAAGGACACGCGACCCGGCCGCAGTGCCGGCCTTCCGTGGGCGCGCCGTTGGTAGGGTGCCAAGGAGCAAATCACTGACGAAGGAAATCTCAAGGAGGAGACATGGCCGGAACGCCAGATGAACTGAGTGACCCGCGGTCGGGGGGCGGCCGACTGGCCACTGACCCGAAGCTACCGGCAACTGCCGTTGACGAAACCATCCGGGAGGCCGAGGAAAAGAAATGGACCCCCGCCAAGATTGCGCTCTGGGCAGCCATCGCCCTGCTTGGCGGCGTTGCCTGGTTCATGGTGGCCATCATTCGGGGCGAGACGGTCAACGCGATCTGGTTCGTGTTCGCTTCGGTCTGCACGTACCTCATCGGATACCGCTTCTATTCGAAGGTCATCGAACGCTACATCACTAGGCCTGACGACCGGCGTGCGACTCCCGCCGAATACAAGGCCGACGGCAGGGATTACGTCCGGACCGACCGCAACGTCCTGTTCGGCCACCATTTTGCTGCTATCGCCGGTGCCGGACCGCTGGTTGGCCCGGTCATCGCCGCCCAGATGGGTTACCTCCCGGGCACCATCTGGATCGTCGTCGGCGTCGTCCTCGCCGGAGCCGTTCAGGACTACCTGGTGATGTTCTTCTCCATGCGCCGCGGCGGACGCTCCCTGGGCCAGATGGCACGCGAGGAACTGGGCGTCATCGGCGGTACCGCTGCGCTCATCGCCACCCTGCTCATCATGGTGATCATTGTCGCCATCCTGGCGCTCGTCGTCGTCAATGCCCTGGGCGAAAGCCCGTGGGGCGTCTTCTCCGTAGGCATGACTATTCCCATCGCGCTGTTTATGGGCGTCTACCTACGGTTCCTCAGGCCCGGCAAGGTCATGGAAGTCTCACTCATCGGCTTTGTGCTGCTGATGGCCGCCATCATCGGCGGCGGCCTTGTTGCCGAGACGGAATGGGGCGCAGCCTTCTTCACCCTGGACAAGGTGACCATCGCTTGGGGCCTCATTATCTACGGCTTTATTGCCGCCATCCTTCCGGTATGGCTCCTGCTGGCACCGCGTGACTACCTCTCCACCTTCATGAAGATCGGCGTGATCGTGATGCTCGCGCTGGCCATCATCGTGGTCCGGCCCGAAATCACGGTTCCGGCCTTCAGCGAGTTTGCCAGCCGGGAGAACGGGCCGGTCTTCCCCGGTGCTTTGTTCCCGTTCCTCTTCGTCACCATCGCCTGCGGCGCGTTGTCGGGCTTCCACGCGCTGATCTCTTCCGGCACCACGCCCAAGCTCGTGGAGAAGGAGCGGCAGACACGCTTTATTGGCTACGGCGGGATGCTGATGGAGTCTTTCGTGGCAATCATGGCCCTCGTCGCGGCAATCTCCATCGACCGCGGCCTCTACTTCGCCATGAACGCCCCCGCAGCCCTGACCGGCGGAACAGTGGAAACGGCCGCCACCTGGGTTAACAGCCTGGGCCTGGCGGGTGTGAACATCAGCCCGGATCTTTTGGCGGAGACGGCCCGGAACGTCGGCGAAGAAAGCATTGTCTCGCGGACGGGTGGAGCTCCCACCCTCGCAGTGGGGTTGGCCCACATCATGCAGCAGTTCATCGGCGGCACGGCCATGATGGCCTTCTGGTATCACTTCGCCATCATGTTCGAGGCGCTGTTCATCCTCACCGCTGTTGACGCCGGCACGCGCGTTGCCCGCTTTATGCTGCAGGATTCGATCGGAAACTTTGCTCCGAAGTTCAAGGAGCACTCCTGGCGCCCCGGCGCATGGCTGTGCACCGCCATCATGGTAGGCGCCTGGGGTGCCGTACTCCTGATGGGTGTGACGGATCCCCTGGGCGGCATCAACACGCTGTTCCCGCTGTTCGGCATCGCCAACCAGTTGTTGGCTGCCATTGCCTTGTCGGTGTGCCTGGCCATCGTCGCCAAACGTGGAACCTTCAAGTACCTGTGGATTGTGGCCCTGCCGTTGGCCTTCGCCGCGGTGGTCACGATTACCGCCAGTTTCCAGAAGATCTTCTCCCCGGTCCCCGCCGTTGGCTACTTCGCGAACAACGCCGCCTTCTCCAAGGCCCTCGCTGACGGCAAGACCGAATTTGGTACCGCCAAGACCGTGGCGGCCATGGAAGCGGTTGTCCGTAACACTGCGATCCAGGGCTGGTTGTCCGTCATTTTTGTGGTCCTCAGCATTATCGTGATTGCCACAGCTCTCCTGGCTACTGCCAAGGCCTTCCGAAACCACCAAGCCGGAATTGCGAACAGGGACCACGAGGACCAGGCCCGCCCGTCCAGGGTCTTCGCGCCAGCGGGGATCATCCCCACGCCAGCGGAAAGGGAACTCATGGCTGAATGGAACAAACTGCCGGCGGACCTCCGGTTCGAAAAGGCACGGCACCACTGATGAACCCCGGCCTGACCGCTATCGTCACGGGATTCCGCGGAATTTCACGTTACCTTGGCGGCGTACTGGGCGCCGACGCGTACTCCAAGTACGTGGAGTACCACCGTGCGGCGGGACATCGGGAGCCACCACTGACTGAACGTGAGTTCTGGCGGGACCGCACGGACCGCCAGGACACCAACCCGCAGGGCAGGTGCTGCTGAAGTGACGGGACTGCCTGCCGGGGTGGCAATCCGCAGGCTCGGTCCGGAGGACGCGGAGCTTTTCAATACGCTCTCAGAGGCTGACAACCTGTTTGACGAGGATCCCTCTGTGGCGCCGTCGGGGGCATTAACGCCCGACGGCGCCCGGGACTTCCTTGCCGATCCGTCAGTGCTGTTCTGGGTCGCCGAGCACGGCTCCCTGACTGTGGGCTTCCTGCACTGCATTGTCCAACGCAGGCGCACCGCCGGCCCCTGGGCAGAGCTCTTGCTGATGGAGATGGGTGTCCACCGCGATTGGCGACGCCAGGGAATTGGGTCCGCCCTCGTGTCGGCGATGGAGTTCTGGATGGCTGGCAGCGAGGTGTTGGAGGTCTGGGTTCCGGCGAACACCTATGCGGTGGGTTTCTACCTCAAATCAGGCTTCATCGCGGACGAGGGCTCCATTCTGGTCAAGCAGCTTCATTGACTGGCTTTGGGGCCGCCGGCTCGTGAGAGTATGAACGCATGAGCGATCCGAAAGACACTCAGCCATCAGAAGCCCTCCCTGTGGAGGGCACAACTCTCGAGTCCGCAGGGCTTCCAGTGCAGGGTAGTGCCGAGGCAGGCGCCGGTGCGAAGTCGAAGACGAGCCTTCAGGACCTCGTGGACGAACCCGCGAAAGTCATGCGGATCGGCACGATGATCCGCCAGCTGCTGGAGGAAGTCAAAGCTGCGCCGCTGGACGATGCCGCCCGGGGACGCCTGGCCGAGATCCACGAACGCTCCATCAAGGAGCTGGAAGACGGGCTGGCGCCCGAGCTGATCGAGGAACTGGAACGGATCAGCCTGCCCTTTCCGGACAATGGCACGCCCTCCGACGCCGAGCTCCGCATCGCCCAGGCCCAGCTGGTGGGCTGGCTGGAAGGCCTTTTCCACGGAATCCAGGCGGCCATCGCGGCCCAGCATGCCGCGAGGGAGCACGCCGCAGCCCAGCTCCAGCTCAGGCAGCTTCCGCCGGGAACCGTGATTGCTCCGGGCGTCGTCATTGGCGAAAATGGTGAGCCGCAGCGTGCTTCTGCCGCAGCTCAGGGCCACGGACCTGGAAAGCCGGGACAGCCGGGACAGCCGCAGGAACCGGACCACGGTCCCGGCCAGTACCTGTAGGTTCTTGTTGGGATTCTTTACCGGCGCCCGCCAGGGGCGCAAAGATGACGCCGAACTTGGCAAGGGCCTGTGGCGTCGGGCCCACGACAGGTTCCATCGTGGCCTTGACCGGTACCACCAGGTGTTGGAGGGCGTCGAGGACGACCAGTTGTACGCCGAACTGGTTGAGATCGCCAACGAACTGGCAGGACTCCTTGACCGGGTCCGCCTGATCTGCGTGGAGGCCCAGCGCCGTTCGCCGAGCGACGGCCTGGACATTCCGGGGTCGCTCGCGGGCGTCCACCGCTCCCTTTCCAAAGCCGGAAATTCGCTGGCCACTACTGCAGAGGCGGCTGCGATGCTGCGCCTGGCCGTGGGCCCGGTTCCTGTGGGAGCCGCGTCCGTCCGGAGGCGCGCTGAATCAGTGTTCGAACAGGTGGCCGACGCCGAACGCCGCCTTGCCGAGGACGCCGCTGGTCCATAGCCCGAGAGTATTCCCGTTTACGCGTGTGGCTTAGCGGCCGCTGTTTGGCTGCGGACGGGGCCGGACATTTGGCACGATGGCTGAATGACTTCTTCTACCCCCACACTTACTTTTAACGACGGACACACTATTCCCCAGCTCGGATACGGTGTGTGGCAGGTTGAGGACGGTGTCGCCGAGAAGGTTGTACGCCAGGCGTTCGAGACTGGCTTCCGCCATATTGACACCGCCAAGATCTACGGCAACGAGGCAGGCGTTGGCCGTGCGATCGCGTCCTCCGGCCTTTCCACCGAGGAAATCTTCATCACCACCAAGCTGTGGAACTCGGACCAGGGCTACGAGGCCACGCTGGCGGCCTTCGAGGAATCAATGGACAGGCTGGGCCTGGAGACGCTGGATCTGTACCTGATCCACTGGATGCAGCCCAAACAGGACAAGTACGTGGACACCTGGAAGGCATTAATTGAACTCCAGAAGCGCGGCCGTGTCCGCTCCATCGGTGTCTCGAACTTCACTATTGAGGGCCTGCAGCGCCTCATCGACGAAACCGGCGTGGCTCCGGCCATCCACCAGATAGAACTGCACCCGTACTTCAGCCAGCGGGAACTGCGTGAGTTCGGTGCGTCCGCGGGGATCCTCACCCAGGCGTGGTCTCCGCTCGGCCAGGGTGGCGAGCTCCTGGAAGATGAAATAGTGGCGGCCATTGCTACCAAGCACCAGGCCAGCCCGGCGCAGGTGGTCATTGCCTGGCACTTGGCCGTAGGCAACGTGGTCATCCCGAAGTCGGTCACGGAATCCCGCATCCGGGAAAACTTTGCGGCGTTGGAGGTCACCCTCGACAGCGGCGACATTGAAGCCATTAACGGACTGGACCGGAGCGCAAGCGGCGAGGGCCGCATCGGCCCGGACCCTGCAGTCTCCGACTTCGCCTAAAGCTCCAAAACAGGCGTGGCGCTCCCTGATGGAGTGCCGGCAGCCCTGCCCTCCCGGCTTGTCCGGGCTGGGCAGGGCTTTCTGTTTTATGCGGCGATCCGGGCCTGCTCGATTGCGACGGAGTCGATCACGGCCCAGGAGTCCTCGGCGGTGCAGGAGCGGTCCGCGAAGCGTTCGGCTTCTTCACGGGTGTCAAAGCTCTCTGACCGGATCCGGCCGCAATCGGCGTCGAAGTACGTGACGTGAAATTCCTGAACGAGTTGGTTTTCCATAAATCCAGTGTGCAACCGGGGTCTGACAATAACGGCGCATCAGCTCCGCGTGTTGCCCAGCCGGAGGACACGTTCACGCGCCAGCATTGCAGAGCGCTGCGCTTTGTCCGCCGCGCGGGCGGCCTGTTTGGCCTCCGCGGCAACAGTCTCCCGTAGCTTCCGCGTGCGTTCCAGCGCCTCCTCAGTGGCCTTGAGCCGGGAACGGAGTTCCTGTGCCTCGTGGGCGAGGCGCGCAAAGTCGGCTTCCGCCGCCGCCAGCTGGTCGCGCCGTTCCTGTGCCTGCCGTGCTGCTTCGTCGGCGGCTTCAGACGCCGTTCGCTCCGCGTCCTGGGCTTTTTCAAGGGCCGACGGCGACGCTGGCCGCGGTGCCTGCCGCACGGCCTGGAGGCGCGGCTTATCCGACTTAGCGGCAGACGGGACATCCGCCGTCGTATCCGGCTTTTTCCTTTTGACGGGGATGCGTCCGGCCGCCTGTGGAGCTGCCACCGCCCCCGGGACGGCCACGGCGCCGTCGAGGTCAACGGTGTCCACGCCGTCGGCGGACAGGACCTGCAGGAGCCGCCCGCTCTGGACGGCGGCGGCCGCCCCTTCATCGGCTGTTACCGCCCGGAGCGTTTCTTCGACGGCGGTTGCCACGGTTCCGCTGATCCGTCGCCCATGCTGTTCCGCGACGGAGCAGGCGGCATCCACCGCTGAGGCCAGCAGCGTGCGGCGCTCCCGTCCCAGCTCCCTCATCTCAGCCGCGTCAAGGGAGGACTGGGCGGCGCGCATGCGACCGCCCAACTCGTTGAGCTGAGCCAGGATGTCCGGCTGGTGCGCAGCGAGCATATTAACCGCCCAGGCAGCCACGGAAGGCTTGGGTAAGGCGCGCACGGCGGCGGGAAGTCCTTCTGCGGCTCCGGCTGCCTTCTTCGCTGCAGCCGTGCGGGCGGCTATGAACTCCTCGAGCGGCAGCGCGTAGAGTGCGTTGGCGATTTCGGCCAGCTCGTGGTCATCCATGACGCCATCATAGGTTGGCTTCAGGGGGTGGGTCTTAACGCGCCAGTGGCATTTGGCCGGAGTTAGCTACGCGTCTTCGCCCACGGTGTCGCCATGCCGGTGGGCGACTTTCCATTCGCCGCCTTCGCGTCGGTAGACCTGGGTGGCCCGCAGGGTATACGTGCGCGGCGCACCGTTGACAGAGGCGGAGGTGTGTTCCAATCCGGCGGTATAGGCCATATTGCCCACAACGTCGTATGCCAGGAGCTCGAACTCATAGGAAGCGCAGTCGGAGAAGCCCGCTGCCAGCGCTGTGAATAGCCCGTCCAGTTCCTGCTGCCCGTGGGCATTGCGCCATGCACCCAGGACGCTGACGGGTTCGTTACGGGACCAGAGCGCCCGGCGTGGTCCTGAGTCGCCGTTGTGCAGGGCCAGTTCCGCCTGATACAGCGCGGACTTCACCCACGCCAGGAAGTCGTCGCGCTCGCTCATGCCTCAGTATGCCCCCGGCCCGGCCGCTTGCGCATCCTCAAAAATGCAGGGTCCGGCTTAACCAGCGAAAAACCCCGCGTCATCGTCGAAATCAACGACAACACGGGGTTTATCCCGAGCTTCCTATCAGAATCGAACTGATGACCTTTTCATTACGAGTGAAACGCTCTACCGACTGAGCTAAGGAAGCACCGCATGAGGTGACCGGAAGAAACCGGCTGCTTCATGCAAGAGTCAACTGTAATAGAGTCCCTGCGCCCGGGTCAAAATGGACGCCACGGCCTGCTCAGCAGACAGTGTTGTCGGCGGGAACCTTGCCTTCCACGAGGTAGCTGTCCACGGCGTCCCCAATGCAGTCGTTGGACCTGCCGTAGGCCGTGTGTCCCTCACCCTGCCAGGTCAGCAGGGACGCATTCCCCAGTTGCTTCCGCAGGGACGCTGCCCATTCCACTGGCGTGGCGGGGTCGCCCGTGGTCCCAATCACCACGATGGGGGCCTCACCGCTGTATTCCACGGGGGCAGGGGTCCGCACGCTCGAGAACGGCCAGTCCACGCAGTTCGTGCCTCCGTAGGCGAAGAAGTATCCCAAAGTGGGGGAGTCCTTCATCAGGCGCTGCTGCTCGGCACGCATGCCTGCCGTGTCCGAGACCATCGGGTAGTCCAGACAGTTGATGGCGTTGAACGCGAAGGTTGAGTTGGACGAGTACGTACCGTTCGAAGTGCGGTCCGCGCCGAGGTCGGCGAGCCGGAGCATCAGGCTCACGTCGCCCGTCATGGCGGCATCAAGGGCCTGGGTCAGGGCAGGCCAGCTTGCGTCGTTGTAGAGCGGCGTGATGAGTCCGCTGACGAACATGTTGGCATTCACCAGGCGTCCGTCCTTGGCCGTACGCGGCGTCTGCTGGACTGCGCCGATGAGGTCACGGATCTGCTGGACGCCGTCGTCCACGGTACCGTTCAGGGGGCAGCCGTCCTCCTGGAGGCAGTCGGCAACATAGGCCCGGATGGCCTTTTCAAAGGCACGGGCCTGCCCGCTGGTGAGTTCCTCATTACTGATGGACGGATCCAGGGCGCCGTCCAGGACCATACGGCCCACGTTGTCAGGGAATAGCGAAGCATAAGTGGAGCCCAGGAACGTGCCATAGGAGTAACCCAGGTAGTTCAGCTTGTTGTCGTTGACAACGGCGCGCAGGATGTCCAGGTCCTTGGCCGAGCTGACGGTGTCGATGAGCCCCAGGGCCGGACCTGTCTGCTCGGCGCACTGAGCAGCGATGGCCTTGTTATCCGCCAAGGCGGCGGCCAGCCCGGCGTCGGTGTCTAGGGCGTAGATTTTGGCGCGGGCGGCGTCGCGTTCGGCATCGGTCATGCAGGTAACAGGGGACGACCGCTTCACGCCCCGGGGATCGAATCCCACCAGGTCATAGCTGTCGCGCACGGGCTTGGAAAAATGCGTGCCTGCAGCATCCTTGACGAAGTCGTAGCCGGATGCGCCCGGCCCTCCCGGGTTGACCAGCAGGGTCGCGGTCTTTTTGCCCGTACTCGCAGCCTTCAGGGCAGCAATCTGGATCGTCTCGCCGTCGGGCTTTTTGTAATCCATGGGCACGGTGATCTTGGCACATTGGAAGCCGCTTTCACAGGGCTCCCACACGACCTCCTGCGAGTAGAAGGAATCGAGTCCTTCCGGCGCCGCAGCGACGATCGACGGATCTGCCTTGGCTGTCGCGCTGCCCTGCTCCTGTTTCCCACCGTCAAAAAGGGTGCACGAAGCCAGCACCATGGCCAGGACCAGGGCGCCGGCGGCCCGCACTCCAATCCCCAGGGACCGGGGGCGTACGGGCAGGGGGCGAGCAGTCATCGAGAGTGTCTCCTTGTAAGGGGGCTAGATCAGGCTGGCTGCCATGGACTCAATAGTCAACAGCGGAGCAACGTTGGTAGTGGTGATGCGTTCCCGGGCTTTGTTGATTGCATCCATGCGGGCGAGGGTGACCTCCGGGGTGGACCGGGAGGCGAATTCCTCCAGTTCACCCCTCAGCTCAACGTTCACCAGCTCCACAGCATTCCCGAGCTGGATGATGAGTACGTCCCGGTAGAAGGAAAGCAGGTCCGTCAGGGTCCGGTCGAGGGAATCGGTGATGGAACGTTTGGCCCGCCGCTTCTGGTCGTCCTCGAGCTGTTTGACCTGGCTGCGCATTGCTGGCGGCAGCGTTCCCGATTCGGGCGCACCCAGCGTGGCAAGGAGTGCAGCCTTCTCGGCGGCGTCGCGCTCTTCGTTGGAGCTGTTCGCTTCTGTCGTTGCGATTTTCACCAGCTTTTCGGCCATCATCACGGCGGCGGTGACGCCGCGCAGCCCCAGCGGGAACTTCACTGTTTCCAGCCGGCGCTCCCGGGCCGCGGGGTCCCGGGCAAGGCGGCGGGCTATCCCCACATGGCTTTGGGCCGCCCGGGCGGCTTGTTCGGCGAGCGCCGAATCAACGCCGTCGCGCTTGACCAGCAGGGCGGCCACGTCCGCCGCAGGTGGCAGCCGGAGTGCCACGGCGCGGCAGCGGGAGCGGATGGTCACCAGCACGTCCGCCGGCGAGGGCGCGCACAGCATCCAGATGGTCCGCGGCGTGGGTTCCTCGATGGCTTTGAGCAGCACATTCGTGGTCCGTTCGGCCATCCGGTCCGCGTCTTCCACCACGATGATCCGCCATCGGCCGGACGAGGGCCTGTTCCCCGCCTTGGACACCAGTTCCCGGGCCTCATCAATGGTGATAGTGACCTTTTCGGTGCGGACGAACGTTACATCGGAATGCGTCTCGCCCAGGATGGTCAGGCAGGCGGGGCAGGTTCCACAGCCACGGCGGGTCACGTCGTCCTGGTCGCAGTTCAGCGCCGCTGCGAACGCCTTGGCAGCGTTGGAACGTCCCGAACCGGGCGGCCCTGTGAACAGCCAGGCATGGGTCAGCCCCTCGCCGAGGGAAGCCTGCCGGAGCTGTTCGACGACGGCGGGCTGGCCTTGGAGATCGTCCCAGACGCTCATGCCGCACCGCGGCCGGAGGAGGCGAGGAGCGCATCCACGCGGGCCAGGATCCGTGCCCCCAGTTCTGTCACGTCGAGGTGTGCGGGCAGCACCAAGTAGTCCTCAGGGCGGGACGCCGCGAGCTGGAGGAACGCTTCCCGGATATGGGCATGGAATTCATCGGCCTCGGATTCCAGGCGGTCCTCGGCTGCGTCCCCTGCGGTGCGGCGGCGGCGGCCGTCTGCCGGGTCCACGTCCAGCAGGACTGTCAGATCGGGGCGAAGGCCTTCGGTGGCCCATTCGTTGAGTAACCGGACCGCCTCGGTGCCAAGGTCACGGCCGGCACCCTGGTAGGCAACTGAGGAATCGATGTAGCGGTCCGTGAGGACGATGTCTCCCCGCTCCAGTGCGGGACGTATGACCTGGCCTGCATGTGCAGCGCGGGACGCCGCAAAAATAAGCGCCTCGGTGTGGGCATCGATGTGGCCGTGGCCGTGATCCAGTACCAGGGAACGTAGCTTCTCGCCGATGGGCGTGCCTCCAGGCTCCCGGGTCCGCAGCACTTTCAGGCCGCGGGATTCCAGGGCTTCGGCCAGCCGGGCCGCCTGCGTGGACTTGCCGGCGCCGTCGCCGCCTTCAAACGCGATAAAAAGCCCGGGGCTCTGGATAGTCACCTAACAAGCCTACCGACCCCACTGACATTCACCGACTGGGCCCTGGCCTGCTGCCGTCCCCGGGCGCACAGGTAACGGCTTTCTGGGGAGGCAGCGGTCCGAAGTACGCTAGCCCCATGAGTCTCACCCAACACCAGGCCGCGTCCCTTTCAGCCGACACCGTGGTTGTCGCCGCCGGCCGGCCGGCACGTGAGCGGGACGAACCGGTGAACCCGCCTATCGTGCTCTCTTCAACCTATTTCGGCACTGGACCGCTGGCCGACGGCGACCGCGGCTACGGCAGGTACGCCAACCCCACGTGGGACCCCTTTGAAGAGGCCCTCGGCCAGCTGGAAGGGTCCGCTCTGCCGGGCCTGTTGTACGCGTCGGGACTTGCGGCGGTCAGTTCAGCGCTGTCCCTGGTGCCCGCCGGCGGCGTCCTGGTCATGCCGTCCCACAGCTACTCGGGTTCGCTGGTGATGGCCGCAGAGCTTGCCCAGAAGGGCTTCATTGAGCTCCGCACAGTGGATATCGCCGACACAGAAGCGGTCAAGGAGCAGATCACCCCGAAGGGTCCGGACGCCCGAACGGCCAGCATGTTGTGGCTGGAAAGCCCCACCAATCCCATGCTGGGCATCGCCGATATTCCTGCCCTCACGGATGCCGCGCACCGGGCCGGGGCGATCGTTGTCACGGACAACACGTTCTCAACTCCGTTGGTGCAGCAGCCTCTGGCCCTGGGGTCAGACGTTGTCCTCCATTCCGTCACCAAGTACCTCGCAGGGCACTCCGACGTCGTCCTGGGTGCTTTGGTCACGCCAAACCCGGACATCCGCGCGGCGCTGCTGCACCACAGGACCATCCACGGGGCAATTGCCGGGCCGTTCGAAGCCTGGCTGGCGCTGCGCGGCCTGCGGACGCTGGCCCTGCGGATCGAACGCTCGCAGGAATCGGCGGCGGTCCTCGCCGAGCGGCTGGGCGCCCACTCGCGGGTCGAAAGCATCCACTTCCCCGGGCTTGCCGATGATCCCGGCCACGAACGGGCGAAGGCCCAGATGAAGGGCTTCGGATCGATCGTGTGCATCCAGATCGCGCCGGTCGGGGATCTCAGTGGCGCCGACGCCGCGGACACGCTTGTCCGTGCCCTGCAACTGTGGCTGCCTGCGACGTCCCTGGGTGGCGTGGAGTCCCTGATCGAACGGCGCCGCCGCCACACTGCCGAACCGCTGAGCGTTCCGGAGAACCTGGTGCGCCTCAGCGTCGGAATCGAAAACGTTGAGGACCTTTGGGCCGATTTGAAGCAGGCGCTCGACTCGCTGGAAGGCTAGGCTGGGATGGTGGACGGTCAAGTGATGATTTTTTATGTGGAGCGGGCAGTTTTCTTTGTCCTTGCCGTGGTGGCCCTCGGGCTTGAACTCTGGGCGCTGGTTGATTGCGCACGGCACAGGTCGAACGCTTTTGAAGCCACCGGCAAGCGGACCAAGACCTTCTGGCTCGCCCTCACCGGCGGTGCCACCCTCGTGGGCGTCTTCTCGCTCCTCGGCAGCGGCGGGGGCCTGTTCGGCACCCTGGGCCTCTTTGGCCTGGCCGCCGTGGTGGCCGCCTCGGTCTACCTCGCCGACGTCCGTCCTGCAGTGAAGGACGCCGGTCGCGGAGGCAGCCGCAACACCGGGCCCTACGGGCCGTGGTGACCTAGACACCCGGCGCTACAGCTTCCCAGCCCACTGTAAGTTCACCCAGGCGCCACCGCGAGGGTCCGTCCTGAACGGGCCAGCCGCCGTCGAGCAGTGTTTTGCACATCGCGTGCCAGCGCTGACGGTTTCCGAACGGCGCCAGCGGCGCCGATTCCAGCCATGCCCGGTCCATCGCCGCCATGAGGCCGTGGATACGTTCACCGGGGACATTCCTGTGGATCAGCGCTTTCGGCAGCCGTTCCGCCACCTCCGAGGGCAGCACAAAACTTCCGAACCGCACCGACATGCTCAAGGACAGCGGCCGCTCGCTGTCGAGGGCAATCCACGTCACGCGCCGGCCGATCTCGTCGCAGGTGCCGTCAATGAACAGTCCTCCGGGGGCGAGCCTGCCCTGAACCAGCCGCCAGATCCTTTCCACATCCGCTTCCTCATATTGGCGCAGCACGTTGAATGCGCGGACCAGCACCGGTCGGCCGGGCACGGGCAGTTCGAAACCGCCCACCAGGAAGCTCAGCCCGGGCTCTTCCAACTCCTTCGCGGCGCGGACACGCTCCGGTTCGATCTCGATGCCGCACACGCGGACGTCCGGCCGGATGGTGCGAAGGCGTTCAAAAAGTTCGACGGCGGTGGCGGGCGTTGCGCCATAGCCCAGGTCGACCACCAGGGGATCCTCTGCCATGCGCAGGCGCCTGGCCTGGGGGCCGGTGAGCCAGCGGTCCACGCGACGCATGCGGTTGGGGTTGGTAGTGCCGCGGGTAATGTTCCCCACCGGTTTGGCGGTCCTGTTCGTGCCGGCCATCTTGGGGGCGGCCACCCGTTCAGCTTTTTGAACCACCGCCCAACCCTATCCAACGTGACGGATCCGCGTGACCCTGCCCTGTAACGCTGGGCGGGCGGCAGCGGCGCTCAGCTAGGATGAAAATCATGACTTACAAGCTGATTCTGCTGCGCCACGGCCACAGCGAATGGAACGCCAAGAACCTGTTCACCGGCTGGGTGGATGTTGACCTGAACGACCAAGGCCGCGAGGAGGCAGCACGCGGCGGCGAGCTTCTGGTCGAGCACGATGTGCTCCCCGACATCCTTTACACATCGCTCCTGAAGCGGGCCATCAACACGGCCAACATCGCCCTGGACAAGGCCGACCGTGGCTGGATTCCCGTCAAGCGCGACTGGCGCCTGAACGAGCGCCACTATGGTGCGCTGCAGGGCAAGGACAAGGCACAGACCCTGGCCGAATACGGCGAGGAGCAGTTCATGGAATGGCGCCGGTCCTACGACACCCCGCCGCCGCCCCTGGACGACGACAGCGAGTTCTCCCAGGCGCACGATCCCCGCTACGCCGACCTCGGCGCGGCTCTCCCGCGCACCGAGTGCCTGAAGGACGTCCTGGTCCGCCTCCTGCCGTACTGGGAATCGGACATCAAGGAAGACCTCAAGACCGGCAAGACTGTCCTGGTCACGGCCCACGGCAACTCGCTGCGCGCCTTGGTCAAGCACCTTGACGGCATCAGCGACGAAGCGATCGCCAGCCTGAACATCCCCACCGGCATCCCGCTGGTCTACGACCTGGACGAGGACTTCCAGCCGGTCAAGCGCGGCGGCACGTACCTGGACCCGGATGCCGCTGCGGAAGCCATCCTGGCCGTAGCCAACCAGGGTAAGAAGTAGGGGTACCAAGCAAATAACGACGGCGGGGCGGGGCCCCCCGGGGGTGCCGGCCCCCCGCCGGTTGTGGGGCGCAAACCCGGCGGGCGCCTGGGGGCGGGGGGGGGGGGGGCCCCGC
>NZ_JBBCBS010000007.1:271326-292919 GCF_037203945.1 Pseudarthrobacter sp. CCNWLW207
GCCGCGGCGTACGCCTTCCGGGCGGTCCCCACCCTGGTTATTATGTTGGGTTACAAACCAAATACGCCGGGGGGCGCGTACACCGGGCTGGGACGGGCCCGCCGTCGTTTGCTGGGCAGAAACGCAGCTGTCAGCTGTGCTCGGTGCCGTTCGGCTGCCAGGCACCGGTTACGAGGTAGGTGACTTTCTGGGCCACGGAAACGCCGTGGTCCGCGAAGCGCTCGAAATAACGGCTGGCGAGGGCCACGTCCACGGTGGTAGCGGGGGATTCCTGCCAGTCCGGGCTGGCGATTGCCTTGAACACGCTCAGGTGGAGGTCGTTAATGGCACTGTTCGCCTTCAGGATGTCGCGGGCAACTTCAAGGTTGCGGGTTTCCAGCAACACCGTCAGCTTGGCTGCGATCAGCTGGTCCAGTTCAGCCAGCTCCTTGAACGTATCGGTCATGGAGGCCGGGATCACCGTGGAGGGGAAGCGCAGCCGGGCCAACTGGGCGATGTGGCGGGCGAGGTCACCCATCCGCTCCAGCGACGCGCTCATGCGCAGCGAGCCCACCAGCATGCGGAGGTCGCTGGCGACCGGGCCCTGCAGGGCCAGGATGTCGATAGCGCGCTCGTCGAGGCTGTTCTGAAGGAAGTCGATCCGGGCGTCAGCTGCGATCACGTCCTGGGCCAAGTCCACGTCCGCCACCTGGAAAGACGTCGTTGCCTTTCCGATCGCTTCGCTGACCAGCTGTGAGATCTCGACGAGCTGCTCACCGACCTGGGCAAGTTCTTCCTGAAAAACCTTACGCACGTTGGCGTCCTTTCCTTGGAACCGCCCGCCGGCCTTGTCCGCCGGCGGGGATTCGTGTCGCCGTTCGGCAGTCCAACTCCATACTCTGCCAGCGGCTGGTGAACGATTGGCACTCGGCAGATGAACGTTAGTTGAACCGTCTCCCTCGGAGGGTCTGATGCGGCAATACCGCATTTCCCACAGCATAAGCTGGGAACGTGGATCCTATGCTCATCGGTGTCATTGCAGGCCTCGTCGGCCTGTCGTTCGGCACTTTCGGCGTGCTTGCTTTCAGGGTCAGCGAAAAGCAGCGTCAACTGCTCGATATCGACGTCGACGAACTCGCACTGCCGGCGGGCGCAGCTGAGGTGCTGGCCGTCGTCGGGCGTGCCTTTGTAGTGGTGGATGCCGTGGACGGTGTGGTCAGGGCCAGCCCGGCGGCCTACGCCTATGGCCTGGTGCGCGGCCATACCGTGGTTCACAAGCAGTTGCTGGACATGACCGCCGGCGTCCGCCGCGACGGCGTGATTATCGAGAAACAGCTGGAGCTGCCCCGTGGCCCGCTCGGCCAAGGGACCATCATCGTGCAAGTGCGTGCAGCCATGCTCGGAGAGGAATACATTCTCCTGCTGGCCGACGACCGCACCGAAATCACCCGGAC
Source organism: Pseudarthrobacter sp. CCNWLW207 (assembly GCF_037203945.1). NCBI lineage: Bacteria > Bacillati > Actinomycetota > Actinomycetes > Micrococcales > Micrococcaceae > Pseudarthrobacter > Pseudarthrobacter sp. CCNWLW207. The sequence goes on from NZ_JBBCBS010000007.1 coordinate 272,760, forward strand.
CGAAGAAATCCGCAACGACTTTGTGGCCAACGTGTCCCACGAGCTGAAAACCCCGGTGGGGGCGATCTCCCTCCTCGCCGAAGCGCTGGAGTCCTCGGCTGACGACGAGGACGCCGTGCGCCGTTTCGCCAAGCGCATGCACAAGGAGTCCGGCCGCCTGGCGGCGCTCGTCCAGGACATCATCGAGTTGTCCCGATTGCAGGGGGCCAGTGTCACCCAGCAGGGAAGGCCCGTGGATATCAACACCGTCATCCATGAGGCCGTGGACCGGTCCCAGCTCCCCGCGGAAAGCAAAAACATCAAGATCGTCGTGGGCGGGCACGTGGACGGAAAGGTCTACGGGGACCCTGACCTGCTAGTCACGGCGCTGCGCAACCTGATTGACAACGCCATCCGGTACTCGCCGGAGAACACACGGGTCGGAGTGGGGGTCCGTGCCAAGGAAGGACTCATCGCCATCTCAGTGACCGACCAGGGCGAAGGATTGTCCCCGGAGGACCAGGAGCGCGTGTTCGAGCGTTTCTACCGCGTGGACGCCGCACGTTCCCGGCACACCGGCGGAACAGGCCTTGGACTGAGCATCGTCAAACACGTTGTCTCAAACCACGGTGGCGAGGTCACCCTGTGGTCCCAGCCCGGCCAAGGCTCCACCTTTACGCTGCGGCTTCCGGAAATGGAGGGACAGGACGTCCAGGACGAACCGGCCTCCAGCCCGCCCTCTGCACGGTCCCGGCACCACGCCGCCCACCACACCCATGAATCCCGCGCCGCCGGCGCACACGAACAAGGAGCTAGCGCTTGAGCAGGATCTTGATAGTTGAGGACGAAGAGTCGTTCAGCGACCCGCTGTCCTATTTGCTGGGCAAGGAAGGCTTCGAGGTGGAGGTCGTGGACAACGGCCTGGACGCCATCACCGAATTCGACCGCAACGGCGCCGACCTGGTTCTGCTGGACCTACAGCTCCCGGGCCTGTCCGGGACTGAAGTGTGCCGGCAACTCCGGCAGCGGTCCGGTGTTCCGGTCATTATGCTGACCGCCAAGGATTCCGAGATCGACAAAGTAGTGGGCCTGGAGTTGGGCGCCGACGACTACGTGACCAAGCCGTATTCCTCCCGCGAGCTGGTGGCCAGGGTAAGGGCTGTGCTCCGCCGCCAGGGCGAACCGGAAGAGCTGATCTCCTCCACGGTTCAGGCCGGACCCGTCCGGATGGACATCGAGCGGCATGTGGTGAGCGTGGGCGGCGAACAGGTGCTGCTGCCCCTGAAGGAGTTCGAACTGCTTGAAATGCTGCTCCGGAACTCGGGGCGCGTCCTGACGCGTGGCCAACTCATCGACCGGGTCTGGGGCTCCGACTACGTTGGCGACACCAAGACCCTTGACGTCCATGTCAAGCGGCTGCGGAGCAAGATTGAGCCGGATCCGTCGGCGCCTCGGTTCCTGGTGACGGTGCGCGGCCTCGGCTACAAGTTCGAACCCTGAGCCGGCGGGCTGCCTAAGACCGGATGCACAGCGCCGGACCCGTGCGCCGGAAGCACAAAGGAGGGGCTCCCAACGGGGAGCCCCTCCTTGTGCGTTCGGGTTCCGGACCCGGAAAGTGCCTAGTGCGCTGCGGCCGCAGAGGAGGTCGACGGCGTCGGCGTCGGCGAGCTCGTTCCGGTGGGCTCGCTGCCGCCCGGGACATACTCCTTGTACTCTTCCAAGGTTGCGTCCAGGACGGGGACGTCGATGGTGTCGGTCACGTTGGTGCCGCTTTCGGTGACCTTGACCGGCACCAGGGAGCCGGCAATACCGCCGCTGGTGCTGAGGATCGCTTCGTCGGTCGAGTCGTTGAGCAGCGTGTAGGAGTTTGCCTTCACAGATACCTGCGTCTGCGAGCCTTCAGCACCGTTGACCGTCAGCTTGACGTCCTGTGACGAGGAGTTGTACACCGCCCCGAGCAGGCGGCCGGGCTGGTCTTCGCCTGCAGAAACGATCAGGAAGTTCCGCAGCTGGAGGGGGCCCAGGTCCGCGCGGATGCCATCCGACGCGGAGTACTGGTGCGAAGTCTGCTGGGGGGTGATGTAGCCGCACCCGGTCACGGTCACCAGGCCGAGGCCCAGGGCAGCTGCCGCCATTGCCAGTTTGCCGCGCTGGGCCCGGTTCATCGCAGTGAAACGCACGTCACGTACTCCTCAAGAGTCTTGGAACATTATTCAGCCCATAGCCTATCCGCAAACCCGCCCAAACGCGGATTCCGGGCGGTCACATTGCCCTTGGCAGCGCCCCTTCGATGCACTATTATCTGCATCCGTCAAGGGGTTCAAGGGGGTCGATTCTGCCCATTTTCCGCGTATTCATGCGGTTCCGGGCCCCTTTCGCGGCCAGTCATATGCCCGAATCGTGATAAACTGGTCTGCGGGAAAGGGGAATGTCCACATGGTATTTGAGGTCGGCGAGACAGTAGTTTACCCTCACCACGGTGCTGCAAAAATTGAAGAAATCAAGATGCGCACCGTCAAGGGCGAAGAGAAAATGTATCTCAAGCTCAAGGTGGCTCAGGGTGATCTGACCATTGAAGTTCCAGCAGAAAACGTTGACCTTGTTGGGGTCCGGGACGTAGTGGGCAAGGAAGGCCTGGAGCACGTATTTGATGTGCTCCGTGCCGAGTTCACTGAAGAGCCCACCAACTGGTCACGCAGATACAAGGCAAATCTGGAGAAGCTTGCTTCCGGTGACGTCATCAAGGTAGCTGAGGTCGTCCGCGACCTCTGGCGCCGAGATCACGATCGGGGCCTTTCCGCAGGTGAGAAGCGAATGCTGGCCAAGGCCCGGCAGATTCTGATTTCAGAATTGGCGCTGGCCGAAAAGACCGACGAAGAGAAGGCTGCCAGCGTTCTCGACGAGGTCCTGGCTTCCTAAGAATTGAACCCCGGTGGCACGCAAGTGTCGCCGGGGTTTCTTTTTGCCCTGATGCAGGTCCGGCCGGGGCTGCCCCCGGGGACGTAGGCTAGTCCGCATGAGTGAAACACCCAACCGCCTTGTCACCGCAGTGATCCTGGTGGCCGCAGGTTCAGGGCAGCGGCTCGGCTACGGCATGCCAAAAGCTGCCGTGCCGCTGGGCGGCGAACCCCTTCTGACCCATGCCCTGCGCGGCGTCGTCGCGTCCGGAATCAGCAGCCAGGTCTGCGTTGCCCTGCCGGCTGGGGACGACGGCCTCCGCCGGCTTTGCGAGGACTTCCGGGAGGAACTGGCCGACGGCGGTCCTGTCCTGACGATCGTTGACGGCGGCGCCACACGTGCGGACTCCGTCCGGGCCGGCATCGCTGTCCTGATGGAAGGTATTGAGGCGGTCCTGGTGCACGACGCCGCGCGGGCGCTCACTCCCGAATCCGTCTTCCACCGGGTCGCTGACGCGTTGGCCGCCGGGGCCGCAGCGGTCATCCCCGCTGTCCCGGTGGTGGACACCGTCAAGACGGTCGCCGCCACCACGGGCCAGGACGGCGCGTTGGCGCCGGAAATCGTCACTGGGACCGCGCCGCGGGAGGAACTCCGCGCGGTCCAAACGCCTCAGGGTTTCCAGCTCAGCACCCTCCTGAAGGCGCACGAGGCGTCCCGGGCTTTGGATGAGAAGCAGTCGGCAGCCGTCACGGACGACGCCATGCTCGTGGAAATGGTCGGCACGCAGGTCTTCGCCGTCCGTGGCTCAACCCAGTCACTGAAGATCACCACGCCACTGGACCTGATCCTCGCCGAAGGGCTCCTGGAGGGGCCGCTGGGCACCCGCTGGGTGGAAGGCTGAACATGGGACAGGACAACATGATCCTGCCGCGCACTGGAATCGGGCTGGACGTGCATGCCTTCGCCCCCGCGGACAAACCCCGCCCATTGTGGCTGGGAGGGCTCCACTGGGAGGGTGAACGTGGCCTTGCAGGCCACTCTGATGGGGACCCCGTAGCGCACGCCGCGGCGGACGCACTGTTCTCGGCGGCTGGGATCGGAGACTTGGGAACCCACTTCGGAACGGACCGCCCCGAGTTTGCCGGCGCCTCCGGCGTAACGCTCCTTGCCGAGGCGGCCAGGATCGTGCGGGCTGCCGGTTTCGAGATCGGCAACGTCGCCGTGCAGTTTGTGGGCAACCGGCCCAAATTCGGGCCACGGCGGGAAGAATCCCAGCGCGTCCTGAGTGAAGCTGCTGGCGCTCCGGTCAGCGTCACGGCCACCACCAGCGACGGGCTGGGGTTCACTGGCAGGGGCGAGGGTATCTCGGCCATGGCCACCGCGCTGGTGTATCCCCTGGGTAACGCGCACTCTTCGGCTAATCTGGAGCGGTGACCCTGCGCTTTTACGACACAGCATCCGCCGAAGTCCGAGACTTCGTCCCCCTCGAACCGGGCAAGGCGAGCCTCTACTACTGCGGCGCTACCGTCCAGGGCATGCCCCATGTCGGACACATCCGTTCTGCCATTGCGTTCGACCAGCTCACCCGCTGGCTCAAGTACCGCGGGTACCGCGTCACGGTTGTCAGGAATGTCACCGACATCGATGACAAGATCCTTGCCAAGTCTGAGGCGTCCTTCGCGAAGAGCTTTTCGCCCGAACCTGGGGAGCTGCGCGAGGAGGAGTGGTGGGCATTGGCCTACCGCTACGAGCAGGAGTTCCTCAAGGCCTACGACACCCTTGGCGTGTCCCGGCCGACGTATGAGCCACGTGCCACCGGACACATTCCCGAGATGCATGCACTGATCCAGCAGTTGATCGACCGTGGCCACGCCTATCCCGCGCTGGATGACTCCGGCGACGTCTATTTCGACGTGCGATCCTGGGACCGGTATGGATCCTTGACCCGCCAGAACATCGATGACATGCAGGGCTCCCAGGATGCCGATCCGCGGGGAAAGAAAGACCCCCGTGACTTCGCGTTGTGGAAGGGCTCCAAAGAGGGAGAGCCGACGACGGCCAGTTGGGCCTCGCCCTGGGGCGCCGGCCGCCCGGGTTGGCACCTGGAATGCTCTGCCATGGTCACCAAATACCTTGGCACCGAGTTCGACATCCACGGAGGCGGGTTGGACCTGCGCTTCCCACACCACGAGAACGAGATGGCCCAGTCCCAGGCAGCAGGCCACGGCTTTGCCAATTTCTGGATGCACAACGGTATGGTCACGTACCAGGGCGAAAAGATGTCCAAGTCCATCGGCAACACCGTCAGCCCTGCCGAGATGCTGGAACTGGCCCCGGCGCGCGTCGTCCGGTATTACCTGGGGCAGGCGCACTACCGCTCCGTGTTGGACTACCGGCCCACGTCCCTGGAGGAGGCTGCGGCCGCCGTCGAACGCATTGATGGATTCCAGGCCAAAGCTGCGGCAAAATACAGTGACTTCGGCGACGTAAAGTCTTCATCATGGTCGCCCATCGATGAATTGTTCGAAGAGTTCGAAGCGGCCATGGATGATGACCTAAATATTCCGAGGGCTCTCGGCGCTCTACATCAGGTTGTCCGAGCCGGCAACGCCGCCTTGGCAGCCTCTGACGACGTCATTGCCCTCGCGGCCAAGCGCATGGTGAGTCTCATGACTGAAGTCCTGGGCCTGAACGCCGTTGCAGGCTCCGACGCAGGGGACAGCCGGGAAGCGGAGGCGCTCGGTGTGCTCGTTGAAGCCCAGCTCGTGGCCCGCGCCCAGGCCCGGGCCTCCAAGGACTGGGCCGCTTCGGACGCCATCCGGGACACGCTTAAGGCGGCTGGAATCGCCGTCGAGGACGGCCCCGACGGTGCCACCTGGAGCCTGCAGCGGGACTGAACCGGCGATTTTACTTGATTCAGTAGACTGGTAGGCAGACTCAGTCAAACAATCAAGGGTGGAACACAATGGCCAACAATGGTCGCCGATCGGTTAAAGCGAAGAAGGGCCCAACCATCGGAACCGGTGGTCACGGCCGTAAGGCCCTCGAAGGCAAGGGCCCCACGCCCAAGGCGGAGGACCGCCCTTACCACAAGGCCCACAAGAGCAAGCAGTTGGCGGAGAGGTCGGCCGCCAAGCGCGGGACCGGCGCCCGCAGCGCCGGCGCGGCCCGGACCGGTCCCAAGGGACGGGCTACCGAAGAGGTCGTCACCGGCCGCAACTCCGTGGTGGAAGCACTGCGTGCGGGCATCCCCGCCAAGGCACTGCACATCGCCATCCGGATCGAAATGGATGACCGCGTCAAGGAGTCCCTCAAGATCGCGGCCGAACGTGGCATCCCTTTGCTGGAAACCGGCAAGCCCGAACTGGACCGTATGACCGATGACGCTGTCCACCAGGGTCTGGTCCTTCAGATTCCGCCTTACGAGTACCAGGATGCGTATGACCTGGCGGAGGAAACCGTGGACCGCTGGAAGAAGGGCCACGTCGCTAACGCGCCGCTGTTTGTGGCCTTGGACGGCATTACCGATCCCCGCAACCTCGGCGCCATCATCCGCTCCGTTTCAGCCTTCAGCGGCCACGGCGTCATTGTCCCTGAACGCCGGTCCGTCGGCGTCACAGCCTCGGCCTGGAAGACCAGCGCCGGCGCGGCAGTACGGGTCCCGGTGGCACGCGCCGCCAACCTGAACAGCGCCCTCAAGCAGTTCAAGAACATGGGCATCTTCGTCCTCGGGCTCGACGGTGACGGCGACGTCTCGCTGCCGGATCTCACCCTCGCGACGGAACCGGTGTGCATCGTGGTCGGATCCGAAGGCAAGGGCCTGAGCCGCCTGGTCCGGGAAAACTGCGACCAGATCGTCTCCATCCCGATCGACTCCGCGATGGAATCGCTGAATGCCTCAATGGCCGTAGGAATTTCCCTTTACGAGGTTTCCCGGCAGCGCGCCACGAAGTAACACCGCAGCGTACGGATGAAGGGTGGCGGCTGCTTAAAGGGGGAACCGTCACATAACTGGAAGCACTGGCATTTTCGCGCCGGCGGCTAATATTTAGGTGATGGTTATGCCGCTTTTCGATACTGCTTCCACCATGGACGCCTCCACGGCGCGTCCCCTCGGTGTCAGCGTTCCGCGCCCGGACAACGGGGACGGCCATGTTCCGCAGTCCCGCGCGAACGTGGCCGTGTACGCGCCCGGCGTGGCCAGCCTGGAGATCGCGTACAAGGCGCCAGGCGGTGAATGGCAGCTCAAGGCGCTGCCGAACGTCACCCACGGCGTCCACCACGGCATCGTCGATGGTTTCCCCATCGGTTCGCGATATGGGTTCCGGGCGACGTCCAAAGAGGAATCGTTGCCGCTCTCAGTCCCCACCCTTGACCTGGACGACGACGGCGGGCAGCCGCTGCTGCTCGATCCTTACGGCCGGGCGGTGGACCAGCGGGAGGGATTCCTGACTAACGTCAGGATGGCCGCCGATTTCGATTGGGGCAACGACGCACGCCCTCGGACCCACTGGCGGAACACGATCATTTACGAGGCCCATGTCCGCGGCCAGAGCATGCTTCACCCGGACGTGCCCGAGGAACTCCGTGGCACGTACGCCGGCATGGCGCACCCGGCCATCATCGAGCACCTCAAGAGCCTGGGGATCACTTCCGTCCAGCTCCTGCCCGTGCATTTCCACCTTGACGAACCCCACCTCCAGAACCTTGCCCTGACCAACTACTGGGGCTATAACACCGCCGCCTTCTTCGCGCCCCATCCCAGCTACGCCACCCAGTCCGCGCAGGAAGCCGGCCCGCAGGCCATCCAGGATGAATTCAAGGGCATGGTCAAGCTGCTCCATGCAGCCGGGCTGGAAGTGATCCTGGATGTTGTCTACAACCACACGGCCGAGGGCGGGCCTGACCGGCCGGCGCTGAGCTTCCGTGGCCTTGGGGAGGACAAGTATTACCGGACGGACGGACACGGCAGGTATGTGGACACCACCGGCTGCGGAAACACCCTGAATTTTGGCGAACCCCGCGTGGTGCAGCTGGTGCTCGACTCCCTCAGGTACTGGGTTGACGAATTCCACATCGACGGCTTCCGGTTCGATCTTGCCGTGACGCTGTGCCGGAACGCGGCCAACGAATTTGATCCCCGGCACCCTTTCCTGGTGGCCATCGCGGCGGATCCGGTGTTGTCGGACGTGAAACTCATCGCCGAGCCGTGGGACGTGGGCTACGGGGGCTGGCAGACCGGGCGTTTCCCCGGCGGCTGGGTGGACTGGAACGACCACTTCCGGGACGGCGTGCGGTCTTTTTGGCTCGCTGACCGCGCCGCCATCGAAGCCGGCGGCCAGGGCGGTTCGGTGGCAAGGCTGGCCGACGCATTGTCCGGTTCTGCGGGGCTTTTTGAAGGGTCGGGGCGGTCCCGGCTGGCCTCGCTCAACTTCATCACGGCCCACGACGGCTTCACGCTCAATGACCTGGTCTCCTATGACCGCAAGCATAATGAAGCCAACGGTGAGCAGAACCGGGATGGCCACGGCGACAACCGCAGCTACAACCACGGTTTCGAGGGGCGCACTGAGAACGAGGCAATCCTGGCCGAGCGCGCGCAATCCCGGCGCAACCTGATGGCGTCCCTGATGATCTCCATGGGCGTGCCCATGATCACGGCAGGGGATGAGCTGGCCCGGACCCAGCAGGGAAACAACAACGCCTACTGCCAGGACAACCCGATCGCCTGGGTGGACTGGACCCGGACCCCTGAGTCCCATGAAATGCTGCGCAGCACCAAGAGGTACATCAGGCTGCGCAAGGAATTCCTGGCCAGCCAGCCCCATGACTTCCCTGTCCGGGATGAGCAGTCCTACCTCTTCTGGTTTGATCAGTCCGGCGAACCCATGTCCATGGACCGCTGGAATGACCCGCGGCACCGGACTATGCAACTCCTGCTCGGCTCGGACGACGGAACGCTGGCCGGGCTGGTGGTGGTCAACGGCAGCAACACTGACGTGAAGATCACCCTGCCCCAGGTCACCAATGACGACGGCACGCCGCACAGGTTATTTGAGCTCAGGCTCACGACGTCCCCGCTGCACGAGTTGCGCCAGGGAAGTGTCGTGGCCTCGGGTGAATCAGATGTGGTCCAGGCGAACTCGATCAACATTTACCGCACGTAGTCAGCAGAAGGCAGCTAGGCAAACTATGAAGATCTATTCCGCTGACACCTGGACCCTGGAAGAGCTGCAGGAGCAGGTCTCAGATGCCGGCCGTCGCAGCCTTGTGGTGCCGGCTGCCGACAGCAAGAAAGCCGTGCTTGAGACCTTCGGCGAAGTCCTGAACTTCCCGGAGCACGACGGCATCAATCTGGATGCCCTCAACGATTCGCTCCACGATTTTGCGGACAGCATCACGGACGACGGCCATCTGCCCGTCACCGTCCTGTGGCAGGTGGCCGCGCCATTCCGGGGCGACCGGTCCTTCGGCATCATCTGCGAGATCCTCCAGGACGCCGAAAGCTACGCTGGCAAAGACCTCAACGTCACGGCAGTGCTGCTCTGACCCAGCCGGCGCGCTCACGCGCCGGCTGCGTCAATGCAAATATCAGGCGTTGACGATCAGCCCCAGTTCCGCCTTGGAAGCCAGTGCCTCGTGCGTGGGCAGGACCCGAACCGTGTAGCCGAACGAGCCCGCCCGGTCAATGAGCAGTGATCCGCTGAACAGGTGCCGTCCGCCGCCAAGATCCTCCTGGGGCTTAAGCTCCATCACCGTGACGTCTGCAAGGGTGTCGTTCTCTTCGGCCCGTCCGTAGGCCACCTCCACCGAGACATCTTCAGGGGCGAGCGTATGGAGTGCCACATAGGCGTTGACCTGCAGGGTGTCGCCAATCTGCGGGTCTTCTGAAACGCCCACGGAATCCACGTGCTCCACATGGATCAGCGGCCAGGCGGCGCGGACCTCGGCAGTCCAGGCCGCCAGATCCCGGGCCTGGGCGTACGAATCCGTGACAGCCCTGCGGCCCGCTTCCGCTGCCGGCCGGTACAGCATGTTGACGTAGTCGCGCAGCATCCGTTCGGCCGACACAGCAGGGCCCAGGTGCGAGAGCGTGTGCTTGATCATGGACACCCAGTGCGTGGGGACCTTTTCAGTGCCGGATTCCGAGGGGCCCGCCGCACCGGCGTCTTCGGAGACGGTGTTCCCGTAGAAGCGCGGTGCCACCTGGGTCTCCAGCAGTTCATAGAGTGCGGCCGCCTCAATGTCGTCGCGTTCCTCGGGGGACGCGCCGTTGTTGGCGGTAGGGATCGCCCAGCCGTTTTCGCCGTCGTACATTTCGTCCCACCAGCCATCGAGCACTGAAAGGTTCAGCGAACCGTTGATGGCAGCCTTCATCCCGGACGTACCGCAGGCCTCCAAGGGCCGAAGGGGATTGTTGAGCCAGACGTCGCAGCCGGGGAACAGCGTGCGGGCCATGGCGATGTCGTAGTTGGGCAGGAAAGCGATCCGGTGCCGGACTTCAGGATCGTCGGTAAAGCGGACCAGTTCCTGGATCATCTTCTTGCCGGCGTCATCGGCCGGGTGGGACTTGCCGGCGATGACCAGCTGGATGGGATGCTCCTTGTGCAGCAGCAGTGCCTTCAGCCGGTCTGGTTCGCGCAGCATCAGCGTCAGTCGCTTGTATGTGGGCACGCGGCGGGCAAAGCCGATCGTCAACACGTCGGGGTCCAGCACGCTGTCGGTCCAGCCGAGTTCGGCGTCGGCGGCCCCACGCTTCTTCCAGGCGGCGCGGAGGCGGCGGCGGACGTCCTCCACCAGCGCCGCACGCATCGCCCGGCGCAGGGCCCAGACATCGGCGTCGCTGACGTTGTATGCCAGGTCCCACCGGCCGTTGGCCTCAGCCTCCGTACCGAACTGCTCCCTGGCCAGTTTGGAGATCCGGCCGTCCACCCAGGTGGGCACATGCACGCCGTTCGTCACCGACGTAATGGGCACCTCGGAGTGGTCGAACCCCGGCCAGAGGGCGGAGAACATGCCGCGGGACACTTCGCCATGGAGCTTGGCAACGCCATTGGCCCGCTGCGCGAGCCGCAGCCCCATCACTGCCATGTTGAACACCGAAGGGTTGCCGTCGGCGTAGTTCTCGCGGCCCAGCTCAAGGATCCTGTCCACCGGTACCGCCGGAGCGAGCCCGGCCTGGAAGAAGTGCTGGATCTGCGAAACCTCGAACCGGTCGATGCCTGCCGGGACCGGCGTGTGGGTGGTGAAAACCGTGGAGGCGCGGCCGGCCGCCAGGGCCTCTTCAAAGCTCAGCGCGTCCTCGCCGGACATGAGTTCCTGGATGCGTTCAATTCCGAGGAATCCTGCGTGGCCTTCGTTGGTGTGGAACACTTCCGGGGCGTCACGGCCCGTGAGGCGCTGGTATGCCCGCAGCGCCTTCACGCCTCCCATGCCCAGGAGGAGTTCCTGCTGGAGCCGGTGGTCCCCGCCGCCGCCGTACAGGCGGTCGGTGATCCCGCGCGCGGCGTCGTCGTTGCCGGGAACGTTTGAGTCCAGGAGCAGGAGGGGAACGCGTCCGACGTCGGCACGCCAGATGTGTGCCAGCAGCCGCCGGCCGTTGGGGAGCGGGAGAGAGATCTGGAGGGGGCGGCCGTTACCGTCACCCGATGGTTCGCGCAGCAGGGTCAGCGGCAGTCCGTCAGGATCCAGTACCGGATACGTCTCTTGCTGCCAGGCGTCGCGCGAGAGCGACTGCTTGAAGTACCCCGCCTGGTAGAGCAGGCCAACACCGATCAGGGGGACGCCAAGGTCCGAGGCCGCCTTCAGGTGGTCGCCCGCCAGGATGCCGAGGCCTCCCGAATACTGCGGGAGCACCTCGGTGATACCGAACTCCGGCGAAAAGTAGGCGATGGAGGTTGGGGCGTCGGATCCCAAGCCCTGGTACCAGCGTGGCTCCTCAAGGTATCGGTCGAGGTCCTCCTCGGCGGCGCGTACGCGCTCCACCACTGACTGGTCTGCCGCCAGGCGCTGGAACTCTTCGCGGCTTACCAGCCCGAGGAAGCTCACGGGATCCTGGCCGCTTTCCTCCCAGACCTTGGGGTGCAGGCCCGCGAAGAGTTCACGGGTGGGCCGGTGCCAGGACCAGCGCAGGTTGGTAGCCAACCGGGCCAGCGGCCTGATCGGTTCAGGGAGAACGGTTCGGACGGTAAATCTGCGGATTGCCTTCACCTGCGCCACACTAATCGACAACATGGGCGGCCGGAACAGCTTTAGCTTTCTTTTAGGTAAATGACAGATGAGGCCCCGGAAAAGTCGAATCGCCCACGTGAAAAACTGCGCAGGCTTAGCAATCTCGGTGATTTCTCGCTAACGTCGAGCCTGTGACGACTAAATCAGGTACCAGTGCAGCAGCAAAGCAAAAGCCGAAGGGCCGCATCACTGACGGTCTGCGGTTTGGCCGTTTTCCCATCACCGACGTGCAGCCCGTGGTGGAGGGAGGAAAGTTTCCCGCCAAGGCGTTGCCGGGCGAAGGAATCGTGGTGGGAGCCACTGCATTCCGTGAAGGCCATGACATGCTCGGAGTCAGCGCCGTCCTCCTGGACCCTAAAGGCAAGGAACGCCAGCGGGTCAGGCTCGCAGCCCCGCGTGGGGAACGCGGAATGGGGACGGACCGCTGGGAAGGTATCCTCACGCCGTCGGGCACGGGAAACTGGACTTTCCTCATCGAGGCCTGGCACGACCGCTATGGAACATGGCATCACAACGCCGAAGTGAAGGTTGCGGCCGGGATCGACGTCGAGCTGATGCTGGCAGAGGGAGCGGCGCTGCTATCGGAAGCCGCCGAGGAATCCTTCCGTAACGCGTCCGACCGCCGGACCCTGCGGATGGCCGCTTCCATGCTGGCCAACGCATCCCTCACCGACGAGGAGCGGCTGGCCGCGGGCTTCAGCCCGGAAGTTGCCGCCGTCGTTGACCGCCAACCGATCCGTGAACTGGTTGCCGTGTCCCAGCAGTACCCCCTGTTCGTCGAACGCGACCTCGCCGGACGCGGCGCCTGGTACGAATTCTTCCCCCGTTCGGAGGGAGCCGTCCGGGATCACTCCACGGGTGCCTGGACCTCGGGCAATTTCCGGACCGCGGCCAAGCGGCTGGACGCCGTGGCCGCCATGGGCTTTGACGTGCTCTACATGCCGCCCATCCACCCGATCGGTGTGCAGCACCGGAAGGGGCCCAACAACACCCTGATCGCCGGGCCCCACGACCCCGGCTCGCCCTGGGCCATCGGCGCCAAGGAAGGTGGCCACGATGCCATCCACCCGGACCTGGGTACCTTCGAGGACTTTGATGCCTTCGTCGCCCGGGCCAACGAACTCGGGCTGGAAGTCGCGCTGGACCTGGCCCTCCAGGCCGCCCCTGACCACCCCTGGGTGGAAAGCAATCCGGAATGGTTTACCACGCGTGTGGACGGCAGCATCGCCTATGCAGAAAACCCGCCCAAAAAATACCAGGATATTTATCCCCTGAATTTCGACAATGACCCGGAGGGCCTGTCGAAGGAAATCCTCCGGATTGTGCTGCTGTGGGTCAGCCACGGCGTCAAGATTTTCCGCGTGGATAATCCGCACACCAAGCCCGTCTGGTTCTGGGAATGGCTCATTGCCCAAGTCAACAAAAAGGTCCCCGGTGTGGTGTTCCTCGCCGAGGCCTTCACCAGGCCGGCGATGATGCACGCGCTGGGCCGGGCAGGATTCCAGCAGTCCTACACCTACTTCACCTGGCGGAACACCAAGAAGGAACTCGAAAGCTACTTCACCGAAGTCAGCCATGAGTCGGCCGCCTTCTTCCGGCCCAACTTTTTCGTCAACACCCCGGACATCCTGACGGAGTACCTCCAGTACGGCGGCCCGGCGGCCTTCAAGATCCGCGCAGCCCTGGCTTCCACTGCCAGCCCGCTGTGGGGTGTCTACGCCGGTTACGAACTGTATGAACACGTCGCCCGGCCCGGCGCTGAGGAGTACATCGACAACGAAAAGTTCGAGTACAAGGCACGCGACTGGGACGCCGCTGCGGCATCAGGGCGCACGCTCGCGCCCTACATCACCCGGCTCAACGCCATCCGGCACGCCCATCCGGCGCTGCAGGACCTGCAGAACCTGACGGTGCATCACAGCACTGATGACGCCACGGTGGTGTACTCCAAGCACAAGACCCTCCCGGACGGCACCAAGGACACCATCATCGTGGTAGTCAACGTAGATCCGCACGGAACCAGGGAAAGCACCGTCTCCCTTGACTTGGCAGCGCTGGAGCTCGATCCGGAGGACCTGTCGCCCAACGGCGGCTTCCGGGTGGAGGACCTCATTACCGGTGAAACCTGGGAATGGGGCGAATACAACTATGTCCGCCTGGACTCGCACGTCGAGCCCGCACACATCTTGAGCGTGAGGAGAATGCATCAGTGAGTTTTAACCCGCAAGGATCCGGCCAGCATTTCACTCCTAAGAGCACGTTCGAGCTGAACGCGCCAGGACTTCAACACGACCCGCATTGGTACCGGAAGGCCGTGTTCTATGAAGTGCTGGTCAGGGCCTTTGCGGATGCGAACGGCGATGGCTCCGGTGACTTCAGCGGCCTGATCGACAGGCTTGACTACCTGCAGTGGCTCGGAGTGGACTGCCTGTGGCTGCCGCCGTTCTTCCAGTCCCCGTTGCGCGATGGCGGCTACGACATCTCGGACTACAACTCCGTGTTGGATGAATTTGGCACCATCAGCGACTTCAAACGCCTGGTGGCCGAATCACATGCCCGTGGCGTACGGGTCATTATCGACCTCCCGCTGAACCACACATCGGACCAGCACCCCTGGTTCCAGGAATCACGCAAGGATCCCGACGGCCCGTTCGGCGACTTCTACGTCTGGAGTGATACCGACGAAAAGTACCAGGATGCGCGCATCATCTTTGTTGACACGGAGGAATCCAACTGGACCTTCGACCCCATCCGGCGGCAGTTTTTCTGGCATCGCTTCTTCAGCCACCAGCCCGACCTGAACTTCGAAAATCCCAAGGTTATCGAAGCGCTGTTCGACGTGGTCCGGTTCTGGCTGGACCAGGGTATTGACGGCTTCCGCGCCGACGCCATTCCCTACCTCTTCGAAGAGGAGGGCACCAACTGCGAGAACTTGCCGGCCACGCACGACTTCCTGCGGAAGCTTCGGAGAATGGTCGACGAGAGCTATCCGGGCCGTGTCATCATCGCCGAGGCCAACCAGCCGCCCAACGAAGTGGTGGAATATTTCGGTACGGAGGAAGAACCCGAATGCCACATGGCGTTCCACTTCCCCATCATGCCCCGCCTCTATTACGCGCTCCGCGACCAGAAGGCCGCGCCCATCATCGCAACCATGCACGACACCCCCGAGATCCCGGACGGGGCACAGTGGGGGACGTTCCTGCGCAACCACGATGAACTGACCCTCGAAATGGTCACCGCGGACGAGCGCGCCGCAATGCTCGGGTGGTACGCGCCGGATCCGCGCATGCGGGCAAACATTGGTATTCGGCGCCGGCTGGCACCGTTGCTGGATAACTCCCGGGCGGAGATCGAACTGATCAACGCGCTCCTGTTGTCCTTGCCTGGAAGCCCGTTCCTGTACTACGGGGACGAGATCGGCATGGGGGACAACATCTGGCTCGAGGACCGCGACGCAGTCCGCACGCCGATGCAGTGGAACCCGGACCGTAACGCGGGATTCTCCAACGCCGACCCCGGGAAACTCTATCTACCGGTGATCCAGTCGCTTGTGTATAACTACAGCATGGCCAACGTCGAGGCGGAGGCAGCCCATTCGGGATCCTTGCTCCGCTGGACGCGGCAAATCCTCAGCGTCCGCAAGAACCACCCGGCCTTCGGACTGGGGGCGTTCAAGCACGTTGAGGCCGATCACGATGCCGTGGTGGCCTATCTTCGGGAACTCTCGGACGACAACACCGCGGGGGAGGACGGCGAGACGATTCTCTGCGCCTTCAACCTCTCCCAGCATCCGGTGGCTACGAAACTCCGTGTTCCCCAGTTTGCGGGCCGCGGCCTCCGCGATGTTTTCGGCGGTCAGCCCTTCCCCGGAGTCGATGGGGACGGCACGCTGACGTTGACGCTCGGCAGCCACGATTTCTTCTGGCTGCGGATCCGTTCGGCAGCCTCTAACCCGGCTTCGCCTTACACGCAAGCGCTCCCAATCCTGTCCATCGAGAACTGATATGAGCGAGCCGATCCTCACCCCGGCCCTGGCTGCGCTGCTGCAGGAATGGCTCCCGCGCCAACGCTGGTTCCCGGTCAAGACAGCCGATTTCTCATTGGAACAGGTGGGCGGCCTTGGCTTGGCAGACCGCTCAGCGATGGCCCGGCTGGAGGTTTTCCTCCTGGCTGTCACGTCGGCAACGGCCGACGGCGGTCGGCGGACCGATGTGCTCCAGGTTCCGCTGAGCCGGCGTGCAGGGCAGGCCGGCGAACTGGAGCGCGCGCTGGTTGGCCATGACGCCGCGGACGATGAATGGCCCTGGGTTTACGATGCCGTTCACGATCCTGACTTTGTCGCCGCCTGGCTGGAACTGATCCGTACCGCCAGTGCAGCAATTGCAGGGAATGCGGCCGGCTACCGGTCGCCGTCCGACTACCGCCTGCCCACGGCACACGGTGTAGTGAAAGTGCTGTCGGGGGAGCAGTCCAACAGTTCAGTGATCGTGGACGACGGCGAGTCGGCGGCGATCGTGAAATTCTTCCGCGTGCTGTCCAACGGAGCAAACCCCGAAGTCGAAGTGGGGGCCGCACTGACTGCAGCCGGCACCTCGGAGGTTCCTGCCACCTTGGGCTGGGTCCGCGGCGAATGGAATGTCCCCGGGGCAAACTCCTATTCCGTGGCCCACGGTGAACTTGCCGTCGCGCACGAGTTCCTCGCCGGCGGACGGGACGCCTGGCGGCTCGCCGTGGACGCTGCCCGCACCGGAACAGACTTCACCGCGGAGGCCCATGCCCTGGGAGCCGCGACGGCAACTGTCCACCGCCGCCTGGCGGAGGCCTTGGGCGTGTCTGACGAAGCGGTCCCGGGCGCGGTCATCGCACCCGGAGTAGCCGAACGCGTCCGGAAGACGTGGACGGAGGCTGGTGCCGCCGTCGGGCCTTATGACCGGGAACTCGACGCCCTGCTGAGCGCGCTCGACGGCGTTCCCGCAGGTCCGCTGCAACGGATCCACGGCGATCTCCACCTTGGCCAGATCCTCCAGGTGCCCGGACGCGGCGGAGCTGCGCGGTGGGCGATTTTGGACTTTGAGGGCGAACCCCTTCGGCCCATCGCCGAACGCAACTTTCCGGATGTCCCGCTGCGCGATGTCGTAGGGATGCTCCGCTCGTTCGACTACGCGGCGGGGGCCGCCGAACGCGAACAGGAAGGCGCACTCGTACCGGAATCGTGGGTCGAGGACTGCGCGGAAGCATTCCTCACCGGCTACACATCTGTCACACCCGGCACCATCGACCGCCATTCGCCCTTGTTTGTGGCATTGTGGCTGGACAAAGCGCTGTATGAAGTTGTTTATGAATTGCGGAACAGGCCGGACTGGCTGGCGATTCCAGCTAACGCCTCCAGGCGGCTGCTCAGCGGTAAAGGCTCCGGCGATCAGGCCGGGGCGGCATCGGAAGGTAACAAAATGACAGGCTCAGCACGTACCGATCGGCCCCGGGTGCCCCTCCATGTGGACCCGGACACCCTGGGCAGGGTAGCCAACGGGGAGCACCACGCGCCGCACTCCATCCTGGGTGCCCATCTGGATGACCACGGGCATGTGACAGTCCGGACGATCAAGCACTTGGCTGAAGCCGTGTCCGTGGTGACAGCATCCGGCGCCGTGCCCATGGCCCACGAGGCCCACGGCGTCTGGGTTGCCGTTCTCGAACCGGAGCAGCCGGGCCATGTGCCGGACTACCGGCTCGAAGTGACATACCCGGGCGCGGCTCCGCTCACGATGGACGAACCGTACCGTTACCTGCCAACTGTGGGGGAAGTGGACCTGCACCTTATCGGCGAGGGCCGGCACGAGAAACTCTGGGAGGTGCTGGGCGCCCATGTCCAGCACTACAAATCCCCGCTGGGTGACGTTGACGGCGTATCTTTCGCCGTATGGGCCCCGAACGCCCAGGCTGTCCGCGTCAAGGGCGACTTCAACGCCTGGGACGGCCGCGAAAACTCCCTGCGGTCCCTCGGCTCCTCGGGAGTCTGGGAAGTGTTTCTTCCCGGCGTTTTAGCAGGGGCGTGCTACAAATTCGAAATTAAGACCAAGGCCGGACACTGGGTGGAAAAGGCTGATCCGCTGGCCTTTGGCACGGAGGTCCCGCCGCTGACGGCCTCCCGCGTAGTGGAACCTTCCTATGCGTTCAAGGACGCCGAATGGATGGAGGCCCGCGCGCAGCGGGACCCGCACAATTCGCCCATGAGCGTCTACGAAGTCCACCTTGGCTCCTGGCGGCTTGGCCTCGGCTACCGTGAGCTGGCCAAGGAACTGGTGGAGTACGTCAAGTGGCTCGGGTTCACCCACGTTGAGTTCATGCCGGTGGCAGAACACCCGTTCGGAGGGTCCTGGGGCTACCAGGTCACGTCCTACTTTGCCCCCACCTCGCGGTTCGGACACCCGGACGAGTTCCGTTTCCTGGTGGATACGCTGCACCAAGCCGGCATCGGTGTGCTCCTGGACTGGGTACCTGCCCACTTCCCCAAGGATGCCTGGGCTCTGGCGCAGTTCGACGGCGAACCTCTGTACGAGCACGCCGACCCCAACCTGGGCGAACACCCCGACTGGGGAACACTGATCTTCGACTTCGGCCGCACCGAGGTCCGGAACTTCCTGGTGGCCAACGCGCTGTACTGGCTGGACGAATTCCACATCGATGGCCTTCGCGTGGACGCCGTGGCTTCCATGCTGTACCTGGACTACTCCCGCGAGGACGGCCAGTGGCAGCCCAACCGCTTCGGCGGTCGCGAAAACCTTGAAGCGATCTCGTTCCTTCAGGAAGTCAACGCCACGGTGTACAAGACCCACCCTGGCGCAGTCATGATTGCCGAGGAATCAACGGCATTCCCCGGCGTGACCGCGCCTACCAGCCACAGCGGCCTCGGATTCGGCCTCAAATGGAACATGGGGTGGATGCACGATTCCCTCAAGTACGCCTCCGAAGACCCGGTCAACCGCAAGTGGCACCACGGGACGGTGACCTTCTCACTGGTCTACGCGTTCACGGAGAACTTCCTGCTGCCCATCAGCCACGATGAAGTAGTGCACGGCAAGGGCTCGATGCTCAGGAAGATGCCGGGCGACCGGTGGCAGCAGCTGGCCAACCTGCGGACCTTCCTCGCCTACCAGTGGGCCCATCCGGGCAAGCAGCTCATCTTCATGGGCACAGAATTCGGCCAGGAGGCCGAATGGTCTGAACAGCACGGCCTGGACTGGTGGCTTGCCGACATTCCGGCCCACCGTGGCGTGCAGCTCCTGACCAAGGACCTGAACGAGCTGTACAGTTCAACGCCTCCGCTGTACGAGAGGGACAACGAACCCGGCGGTTTCCAGTGGATCAATGGTGGGGACGCGGACCGCAACGTCCTGAGCTTCGTCCGGTGGGACAAGAACGGCAATCCGCTGGTCGTCGCCATCAACTTCTCCGGTGGTCCCCACGTGGGCTTCACCCTGGGTGTCCCATCGAAGGGTGTTTGGCGGGAAGTCCTGAACACGGACTCTCCGGCCTATGGGGGATCGGGCGTGCTCAACGCCGGAGAGCTGAAGGCCAGCGCTGAGCCGCTGGACGGTCAGCCGGCAACGTTGACTGTCACTCTTCCGCCGCTCGGGGCCGCCTATTTCAAGCCCGGTGCCGCAGCTGACGTGTGAGCTAGCGGACACTTTTGGCCGCTGAAAAAGCCCGGAATCCTTGTGATTCCGGGCTTTTTCGCACCCCGAAGGTTCTGCCGGAGGGCCCGCCTCTGGGGATGGTTGGCCATCCCGGCAAAGTGGTGGTAGAGTTTATTTCCGCGCTGCTCCACGGAGTCAGACCGAAAAACCGACACGAAAGCCTCAGGCTGATGAAGGTCGCGGACGCCGGTTTGACAAGATGGAAGACAGCCGGTAAGTTTGAAAAGTTGCTCCGGAGCGATCCATGGCTGTTGTTTGGTTGTGGTGGTGCCGGGTGTGTCTGTTGTTTGAGAACTCAATAGTGTGCCAAGTTTGTTGATACCAATTGTTTTTTGATTGGTTGTTTTGGCCA
>NZ_JBBCBS010000008.1:0-195287 GCF_037203945.1 Pseudarthrobacter sp. CCNWLW207
GAAGCTAAGACCCACAGCGCCGATGGTACTGCACCCGGGAGGGTGTGGGAGAGTAGGTCACCGCCGGACAACCATTAGGCTCAGGCCCCGACAAACACGTCGGGGCCTGACCCATTTAACACACACCCCACCCTCTCCCACATCCTGCAGACTTTTGACCGGCCCTCCCTCACTTCCTGCACCCTTCCCGGGCGACAACCTGCACCCGTTCGGGCGACCCTCACCCACCCCCGCCGGAACCCGCCCAGACGCACCCACCCCGGGCGCCGCCGTCGTACCCCACCCACACCACACCGGGAGCATCCGGCAGAACCGCGCAACAACTGCGAGAGCGTCCGCTGTGGGCGCAATTCCCGCAAAAATCCCGTCAAATCTGGTGATTTGAGTCAAAAAGTCGCGGAAACACGCGGAATTTGCGGTCCTCGGCGGCCCAAGCTGGTAAGTTTTCGAACAGTGGCTTGTACGCATGCCGCGTGCAGGCTCCAGAAATCATGACCGTCCAGGAGGACATCAATGGCTAAGAACCGTAGTGAACTTGTTTCAGAGGTAGCAGGCAAGGCTGGCACCAGCCAGGCAGCCGTCAACTCCGTCCTCGACGCACTGTTCGAGGTTTTCGAGACCTCTGTCGCCGCGGGCGAGAAGATCACCATCCCGGGCTGGCTCGCCGTCGAGCGCACCGACCGTGCAGCACGCACCGGCCGCAACCCGCAGACCGGCGAGACCATCCAGATCGCAGCCGGCCACAGCGTCAAGCTGACCGCTGGTTCCAAGCTGAAGGCTGCAGTAGCCAAGAAGAAGTAATTTTCTTCAACAGCATCAGTGGAGCGGCAACCCTTTGGTTGCCGCTCCACCGCTTTAAGCCGATTCGCCGCCTCGGCACGTGTAGCGGACAATGGATAGGTGCCTTCCGCAGCAAAATCCCGTTCCGCCGCACCCCAGCCCATGCCCGGCAAGGGAGCGCCTGGACTGGCCGGTGCCTTGGGAATCTCGCGGCCGTGGCAGCTGGCCGGCCTGGCGGCACTGCTCCTGGGATTAACGGCAGCACTCCTCTTCTCCGGTGCGGCCGCTGCCCGTGAGGTCTCTGACCCGGGTGCGCTGGCCCGCTGGGGGCTTCCCATCAGCAAAGCCATCCACAACGTCTCCCTGGCAACGGTAGTGGGCGGCCTGATTTTCGCCGTCGGCATCCTGCCCCGGAGCGCGTCCCGGCGTTCCAAGGACAACGACGGCCCGGAACACCCGGCCTTTTCAAGGGCCTTGGCCGTGGCGGCTGCAGCCGGTGCAGCCTGGACCCTGTCAGCCATCGCGGTCCTGGTGCTCACGTACTCGGACGTCGCGGGCCAGGGCATCTCCGGGGACGCTGAATTTACCCAGGCACTGGTCTACTTCATGACGGACATTGAGACCGGCCGCGCCTGGCTCGCCGTCACCATCATCGCGGCGGTCGTCACCACGGCTCTGTTCGGTGTGCGGTCGCTCGGAGGCCTCGCACTCACGCTGGTCCTGGCGCTCATTGGCCTGGTGCCAGCTGCCCTGATCGGCCACTCGTCCAGTTCCTCCGACCACGAAGGCGCCATCAACTCCCTGGGCCTCCACCTCGTAGGCGTCAGTGCCTGGGTGGGCGGCATCATTCTGCTGGCCCTGCTTTCGGGAATCCTGACCGCCTCGAAGCCCGGCACTGCAGCGGACATTACCGAACCCACCCTTCGCCGGTTCTCGTCCCTCGCCGGCTTCGCCTTCGTCCTGGTCTTTGCCTCCGGTGTCATCAATGCCAGCATCCGCATCACCAGCTGGGCTGACCTCTTTGGCTCCGCCTACGGGCAGCTGATCCTCGCGAAGACCGCCGCCACACTGGTCCTGGGCGGCATCGGATTTATGCACCGCCAGTGGGTCATCCCGCAGCTAAGCCGCAAGGGATCCGCGTTCTCGTCCCGACGCGTACTCTGGCAGCTGGTGGTGGTGGAACTCCTCATCATGGGTGCCACGTCCGGCGTCGCCGTAGCGCTGAGCCGGTCCGCCCCGCCGCAGCCCACCACGTTCGCCCCCGATGCGTCCCCTGCCTTCATCCTCTCCGGTTACGAGCTGCCCCCGGAGCTGACCCCCGAGCGCTGGCTGACGGAATGGCGCCTGGACTGGCTGTGGATCGCTGTCGCGGTGTTCGGGCTGGTCTCCTACGCCCTCGGTGTTGCAAAGGTCCTGCGGCGCGGCGACAAATGGCAGTGGTTCCGAACGGTGAACTGGGTGCTCGGCCTGCTGGTGCTGACGTACATTACGTCCGGGCCTCCGGCGGTGTACGGCCGGGTCCTGTTCTCAGCACACATGGTGGACCACATGGCCCTGACCATGGTGGCGCCCATCTTCCTGGTGCTTGGCGCACCCGTGACGTTGGCCCTCCGGGCGCTCCCTGCCCGGAGGGACGGCTCCCGGGGTCTGCGCGAATGGCTTCTGGTGTTTGTGCACTCGAAGTTCTCGCAGCTCGTGACGCACCCTATCTTCGCGGCCGGCAACTTCGCTGGATCGATCGTCCTGTTCTACTACTCGGACGCATTCGGGTTCGCGATGCGCGAGCATGTTGGCCACGAACTGATGAACCTGCACTTTGCGCTCACCGGCTACATCTTCATCCTGAGCATGATCGGCACGGATCCGCTGCCCCGACGTGCACCGTATCCCATGAGGCTGGTGCTCCTCCTGGCCACCATGGGTTTCCACGCTTTCTTCGGCGTGGCCATCATGGGCGGGACCAACCTCCTGGCGGCTGACTACTTCGGCAACCTCGGCCGGGCCTGGGGACCATCGGCCCTCCTGGACCAGCAGACCGGAGGTGCGGTGGCGTGGGGCATCGGTGAAGTACCCACCCTGCTGGTGGCGATTGGCGTGGCCGTAATGTGGTCCCGGTCGGACGCGCGTGAAACCAAACGCGTGGACCGGGCAGCGGACAGGAATAACGACGCCGATCTGAGTGCTTACAACGATATGTTTGCCAAATTGGCCGAACGCGATGCCAAGCTGGCTGAACGCAACAAGCTGGAAGGACGCTGATGAGCGAAACCGTACGCACTCATGCCCGGGTCCGGGCCTCCGAACTGGTGGGCCGCAACTGGTTGAACACCGGCGGCAAATCGCTGGACCTTGAAGCCCTGCGCGGGAAGATTGTGCTCCTCGACTTCTGGACCTTCTGCTGCATCAACTGCCTCCACGTCCTCGACGAACTGAGGCCGCTGGAGGAGCAGTACTCCGACGTGCTGGTCACGGTCGGTGTGCACTCGCCCAAGTTCGAGCACGAAGCAGACCCCGTGGCCCTGGCGGCCGCTGTGGAGCGCTACGAGATCCACCACCCGGTCCTTGACGACCCCGAACTGGAAACCTGGAAGGCCTACACCGCGCGTGCCTGGCCCACCCTGGTTGTCATCGACCCCGAGGGCTACATCGTTGCCCACTTGTCCGGTGAAGGCCACGCCGACGGCCTCGCCGTGCTCATCCCCGAACTGATCGCCGATCATGAGGCTAAGGGCACCCTGCACCGCGGTTCCGGGCCGTACGTGGCGCCGGAACCGACGTCGGGCACGCTGCGGTTCCCAGGCAAGGCCCTGTTCCTGCCTGCCGGACGCGGAACAGCACCCAGCCCGGGACAGGATGCAGGAGCTTCCGACGGCGGGGCTTCCATTGATGCCGCAGCAACCCACGGTTCGTGGCTGGTAACCGACACCGGCCACCACCGCATTCTGGAGCTGGACACCGACTTCCACACGGTCCTGGCGACCTATGGTACCGGCACTAAGGGCCACGTTGACGGCCCTGCCGCCGCTGACCCAGCCGATCCTGACGCGGCCACCGCCCAGTTCAACGAGCCGCAAGGCCTGGTGCTGCTCCCGGAAGACGTGGCAGCGAAGGTGGGCTACGACGTCGTCATTGCCGACTCCGTCAACCACCGCCTCCGCGGGCTGTCGTTGCAGGACGGAAAGGCCACCACCCTCGTGGGCAACGGCATTCAACGGCTGCTGGAAACAGGCCCCGCCCGCGTTGACGAGGACGCCGCTGGGTTTACGGGCCGCCTCAGCGAGCACCCGCTGGAAGTCTCCCTGAGCTCCCCGTGGGACGTCGTCTGGTCGCGCAAGCTCAAGGCAGTAGTGATAGCCATGGCCGGAACGCACCAGATTTTCAGTTTTGATCCGCTGACTGGTGCCGTAGCCATCGCCGCCGGCAACGGCCTCGAAGGCCTGCTGGATGGCCAGGGCCACGAGGCCTGGTTTGCCCAGCCCTCTGGCCTCGCCGAGGACGCTGACGGCAACCTATGGGTGGCTGACTCTGAGACGTCGGCCCTGCGCAAACTGGTGATTGATGACGGCGGCACGATCACCGTCGAATCCGCCGTCGGCAAGGGCTTGTTCGACTTCGGCTTCCGTGATGGTGCCGCGTCCGAGGCCCGCCTGCAGCACCCGCTGGGTGTCACCGTCCTGCCGGACGGTTCGGTGGCCATCGCTGACACGTACAACGGCGCGGTGCGAAGGTACGACCCCGCGTCCAAGACTGTTTCCACATTGGCGCGCGGGCTGGCCGAACCCTCCGACGTCATCGTGGACCACACCCACGCGGCAGGCTCCGAACCGCTGCTCGTAGTGGTGGAGGCCAACAAGCACCAGCTCGTGTACGTGCCGATCCCCAAGGAAGCCCAGCAGGTGGATGAGGGTGCAGTGCAGACCCACCGGCCCAAGAGCCCGGTTGCGCCCGGCCTGCTGGAGCTCAAGGTCCGCTTTACCGCGCCCACCGGCCAGAAGCTCGATGACCGTTGGGGCGATCCCACCCAGATGAAGATCTCATCCACGCCGCCCGAGCTGATCGTGGCCGGCGGAGGAACCTCGGTGGGGCTGCTCCGGACTGTGGAGCTCTCCGCCGACGTCCCCGAGGGCATCCTGCACATTACGGCCCGCGCTGCGGCTTGCGACGGGCCAGAAACCGAGGACGGTGAGATCCCGGACCACGCCGCGTGCCACCTGTACCAGCAGGACTGGGGCATTCCGGTCCTGTTGCAGGACGACGGCGACACCGAGCTGGTCCTGGACCTGCGCGGCATGGACTGAGCGCCGCCGTCGTGACCTAAGTGCCGAACTGGCCCGGTTTTCGACCCGCGAGGGTGGGGAACCGGGCCAGTTTTGTCCTTGCTGCCGCCAAAACTGGGCCAGTTCGGGCGCTGGTCCGAGGCGTGGCTTATCCACATAGCCAGTTCCGGGACTGTCTGCAGGCCGGGAGGGCCGACATTGTGGCTTTATGGACCCCACGGAGATCCTCAGGTCGGCGGGCGGAGTGCTGCCGACGCGGGAAGTGCTGACTGCCGGTGCCACAGAAACCGGACTTCGTCGGGCGCTGCGGAGCGGCGAAGTGGTTCGCGTGCAGCGGGGGCTCCTGGCCCTTGCGGGCGCTGATCCGCAGCTCGTAGCCGCCGGGCGCGCTCGTGGTCTCCTCACGTGCGCGTCTGCCGCTCCAGCATTCGGCCTCTGGCAGCTCCGTCCTCCGGTGCGGCCTCACTACTGGCAGAGTAATGGCCGGAACCCTGTGGGCTGTGTCAGCCACCGTCTTCCACTGACACAGCAGCCCAGCCATGGGACGCTTGCAGCCCTTCCGGATGTCTTGCTGCATGCGCTGCTATGCCTGCCGGAACTCGAATCCCTGGTCATGGTGGAGTGTGCGTACAACCGGGGAGACATCGACCCTGCATTCCTGCTCCGCCACCTGACGGGCAATCGTTGCGGCAAGGCGCGGACCGTGGTGTCCAAGGTGGACCGCGGCGCAGATTCCCTCCTCGAGACGTTGGCCAGGGTGCTGTTCAGGGATGCCGGTTTTTCCACAGAGACCCAAGTATGGATCGACGGCATCGGGCGGGTGGACTTCCTGCTGGAGGGTTTCCTCATTGTGGAGATCGACGGACTTGCGTTCCATCTTGAGGCGCGGCAGTTCAAGAAGGACCGCCGCAGGGACAACTCGGCCACATTGCAGGGACTGCCTGTGCTCAGGTTCTTCTATGATGACGTCGTTCACGCACCGGAATCTGTCCTGGCGCAGGTGCGGGAGGTGCTTGCCCGTGGTTCGCTGCGGTGGCCCCAACCGAACCGGCCCAGTTATCAACGCAACCGCCACGAAGGCAGTTGGTGATGCAACGTGCAGCCTCCCAAAACTGGGCCAATGCGGCAGGGGTACTGACCAGCAGGGCTTAGTAGCTCAGCAGCGGCGTGACCTTGATGGTGTCGCCGGCGACGTCCAGGCGGGTGGTGAAGCTGAAGTCCACCTCTTCGTTGAGCGGGAAATTGGCGCCCGTGAAGGAATTCTGCTGGACCGCTTCCACGCGGGCCTTGCCGTCGAGCGGCGCCACCACCCAACGACCGCCGAAGGGCTCGATGGAAATCTCCGGGTACTCGGTGATGCTCCACTTGATGGTGCCGTCGTACACAGTGTTGTTGCTGGCGTAGTAGAAGGGACAGTCCGGCTGCAGTTTCTGCTGCTTCTGGGCCTCGGCGGCGCACGTGTCCAGGAACTCCTTGACCTTGGCCCCGACGTCCTCCTTCAGGTCCTCCGTGGCCTGGGTCAGCAGGTTCAGTGGAGCAACAGGGACGTTGTTGGCCGTGATCGTGGCCCGCGTGGGCGGGGCAGCGAAATATTCGCCGTTCAGGGATGCCTCATACTCGCCGGGGTAGAAGACGGCGAACGTGTTGCGGCCGTTGGGCATGTTGACCGGCACGCCGTTGACGGTGGCCTCGCTGGCGTTCACCACGGTGATGTCCACGGTAGGCAGCCGTGAGGGGACAAAGGCCCAGGTATTGAAGAAAAGCCACTCGGTGCCGGTTTTCTCCAGCATGAATTCGGTCCGCAGCCGGCTGCCGTCGATGGTGTATTCCATGGGCACCATGACCTGGTTGCGCGGCCGTTCTTCGGCTTCGCCGATCTTGACGTTGGCGAACCGCGAGGCCGCTGTCTGCAGGGCTGTACCGTCCAGCATGGCGGCGTTGGCCTGCGGGACAGTGGCCCGTAGCAGGCCCAATGCCTTGCCGCCGTCACCGCTGTGCAGCGCGTCCAGGTACTCGCGCACAGGCTGCTGCGGACTGGCCACAGTATCGTTCACGAGGTTCACCGCCACGATGGCTCCGGCCACGGCGAGCATGAGGCCCAACAGCCATCCGGCCGCGATCCTCACCAACGCTTGACTCATCTGCACGTCCCCCACGTTACCTGCAAGCCCGCCAATTCCGGGTGCCGGGGCACGCCTGCATGACGTGCACCGGCCGCTTTACCAGGGCCCGACGGCGGCACTCCAGTCCCTGGAACATCGTCAGTTTGGGCCTAGCGGCGGCGCCGGGACGACGTACCGAACACGCCTCGGAGCAGTTCCCGGCCGAGCTGGGTGCCCATGGAACGGACCATGCTCTTCAGCCCGCCGCCCAGCGCCCCGCCCAAGGCTCCGGCGAGGTCGCCCACCAGGTCGCCGCCTGCCGGGGCGGGCCGTTCCGGGGCACGCGGTGCCCGTGTCCGCGGGGCATGCGGGGCACTTGGGGACCGCCCGGAATCGCCGCTCTCCGGTGCGGGCGACGGTACCGGAGATGAGGCCGGGCGGCTGCTGGGCCGGCCCAGGATCTCTTCCTCGATCCTGCGGGCCTCGGCATCGACGTCGGCCTGGCTCCTGGGAGCTCCGGGCACAGGGAATCCGCCGGGCACAGGTGGTTCGCCCGGTGCCGCCGCTCCAGTGGGCGCCGCAGCCTTGCCCGTGAGCTTTTCATAGGCGGAGACGTTGTCCACCGAGGTTCCGTACTTGGCCAGCAGCGCGGAGCCGGCCACCGTGCTTTTGACCAGTTCGTCCGAGCTGGGGCCCATGACGGACTCGGGCGCGCGGAGCCGGGTGTGTGCCACCGGGGTGGGGGCGCCCTTCTCATTCATGACCGTGATGACGGCTTCGCCGATCCCCGCCGAAGTCAGCGTTTCCTCGAGGTCGTAATCGCTGACCGGGAAGGTGGACACGGTGGCTTTGAGCGCCTTGGCATCCTCCGGCGTAAAGGCGCGCAGGGCATGCTGGACACGGTTGGCCAGCTGGCCGAGGACGTCCGCCGGCACATCCTTGGGAGTCTGGGTCACGAAGAAGATGCCCACACCCTTGGACCGGATAAGCCGGACGGTGGTGGTGATGGCGTCCAGGAACGCCTTGGACGCGTCGTTGAACAGCAGGTGGGCTTCGTCCAGGAAGAACACCAGCTTGGGCTTGTCGAGATCCCCGGCCTCGGGCAGGTCCTCGAAGAGGTCGGCCAGCAGCCACATCAGGAACGTGGAGAACAGCATGGGCTTGGTCTGCAGCGTGGGCAGTTCCAGGCAGGTAATCACGCCGCGGCCGTCCGGCGCCGTACGGAGGAGTTCAGCGGTGTCGAACTCCGGTTCGCCGAAGAACCGTTCCAGCCCCTGCGCTTCCAGGTTCACCAGTTCCCGGAGGATGACCCCGGCCGTGGCCTTGGAGAGACCGCCCAGCTCGGCAAGTTCGTCCTTGCCCTCGGCCGATGTCAGGAACTGGATGACCGAGCGGAGGTCCTTCAGGTCGATAAGTTCCAGGTTGTTCTTGTCTGCGAAGTGGAATACGAGCTGCAGGCTGGACTCCTGGGTGTCGTTGAGCTCCATCACCCTGGACAACAGGATGGGGCCAAACGACGTGACGGTGGCGCGGACGGGCACGCCGTTGCCATCGCCGCCCAAGGCCAGGAATTCCACCGGGAACGTCTTCCCCGCCCACTCCTGGCCGATGCTCTCGGTCCGTGCGGCGAGCTTCTCGCTGCCGGCCGCGGCCGTGGCAAGGCCGGACAGGTCCCCCTTGATATCGGCAAGGAACACCGGGACCCCGGCGGTGGACAGCTGCTCTGCCATCATGTGCAGGGTGACGGTCTTGCCAGTGCCGGTGGCACCGGCCACAAGGCCATGCCGGTTCATCATGGCCAGCGGAAGCCGGACCTGGGCTTCCTTGTGGAGTTCGCCGTCGATGATGGCGGCACCGAGTTCGATGGTGGCACCTTCCAGGGCGTAGCCCTTCTGGATGGTGGCGAGCTTCTCTGCGGTGGTTTTGTTGGCCATGCCGCTAGCTTAGCGGCGGGCCCGGGAGATTCTTGGTGAACGCCAGGGACTTTATCGTCTCCGGATCCGCATGAACATCGAACTGCGGTTCGTACCCGGTGGCCAGGTACAGGTGCTTGGCTTCGGGTTGCCGGGGACCGGTAGTGAGGTAGATCCGCCGGTAGCCGCGGAGGGCCGCCAGCCGCTCCAGCTCGGTGAGGACCACTCGGGCGAGCCCCCGACGTCGGTGCCGGGAGTGCGTCCAGATGCGCTTAAATTCGGCGGTGTCCGCGTCGTACCGCCGGAAGGCGCCGCCGGCAATGGACTCGCCGTTCTCCTGGATCATCAGCAGCGCCCCTCCCGGGCCGGCGAATTCGGCTGCCGGGTAGCGGTTGAGTTCCTCGGCTGCCGCGCCGCGGCCGAAGAGATCGCCGTAACGGGAGTCGTATTCCACCGCGAGCTCATCCAGCAGCGGCCGCACCCGGGGATCGTGCATGGGAAGATTCAGCACAGTCAGCGCCGCGTGGTCGAGGGGCGTCTTTGTTTCCATTTTCAGGCCTTCCCGACGGCGGCTGGCTGGGTGGCAGTGTGGGACCCGGCAGTGCGGGCTAACCCTGCCCCGCTGGAAGGGTCAGCCGCATAAATCCCCGCCACTACGGCGAGGACGTCCCGGGCCAGGGCATCGTTTTCGCGGAACGGGGCGGCGTTGGTGCCCGGCCGGGCGAACGCTCCGGCGCCCCAGCCCGATGTGCCAGGACCGATGCCGAAGATCCGGTCCTGGGCCCGGCCCTCCGCGTCCACCAGCTGGTGATTCCCGGACACCAGCAGCTTGCCGGTGGAGTGGATGCCATCCGCGGTGAGGAGCTGCTGTTCGGTTCCCAGTCCGGCGTCGTGCATTGACTGGAGCGCCGGGTTCAGCGATCGGGCCACTGACGTCGCTGGAAGGCGCGCCTCGATGAAGGCCTTCGCCCGGACGGCAACGCTGGACTGGGCTGACGTTGCCACGAAGTCTCCGGTGGCCTCGTCCGTTCCCACTGAGATCTCCGGACCGAGGAAGTCCAGCAGCCCGGCGCGGTGGAGGGCCAGCATCTCCCGCAACCGGCGCGGGGGCGGACCGGAGTCCACAAAGCTGAAGAAGCCGTGCCACCAGCCGTGCACGGTTTGCTGCGAGCGGGCGTTGAGCCGCTCGGCCGGAACCAGCCGGCCGAGGTCCATGTACACCTTTAACAGCGCCACAAACAGGGCCATCGTCTCGGGGTGGTCGGGCCCGTCGCGGACGAGAAGATCGTGTTCGATGTACTTCGCCACCGCGTCCTGCACCTCGGAATGGCTCGGGAAGGACTGTCCGGCGAACGGCCGGTCCAGGCGCTCCAGGTCCAGGCGGAGGCTGCTGTCCTGGACTGAAGCGGCCACCAGTTCCTCGCGGGCTGTGCTGTACCAGTCGAGCGCAGCGAAGCGGCTGGAGAATTCAGCCCAGCTTGTGCTGACCTTTTCGGGGCTGCCCGTGAACAGCTCGCGGTAGTAGCCGTAGCCGGCTTCCTTGGCGATGAGCGGCCAGAGGTGGCTGCGGAAGTCCAGTTCCGTGTGGAGCTCCAGGAGAGCATCCACAGCGTCCCGAGTGAAGAACAGCAGGTCACCCGGGGCCTCCCCACGAAGGGCTGCGGACACCTTGGAATGGTAGGGCACACCGCGCCGCGACCCGGCCAGGAGCCTCGGTTCGCGGCCGGACGCAACGTACCGCAAACCGCCCTCGGCCGTTTCTTCAAACCGGCCGCCCCGCCCCTCCGTGAGGAGGACGAGCAGGTCAACGAACGCGAGCCCCATGCCGGCCACTATGACGTCCTGGCCCGGGGCAAGGGGTGAGTAGTCGACGTCGGCGGTGTAGCTGGGTGCCGCGTGGAAACCGCCGTGCCGGGCAGCGAAGCCGGACCAGGCCTCGGACGCGGCGTCGGGCCGCGAGTCCGTGTGGCCCAGTGCGGCGACCACGACGTCGGCACGCACCTCGCCACCGTTGGCCAGGCGCACCAGGTGCGCGCCGTCGTCGGACGCGGTGCTGGACGCGACGCCGGAGCGGGCTGACACGCGCTCAATGGCGACGGCGGTGGTGCGGTGGACGGTTACGTTACCGCCGAGTGCCGCGACCGCCCGGCGGAAAAACCACTCCAAGTACTGGCTCTGCAGCTGGCGGGTGGGAAACGTGGCACCGGTGAGGTTGCGCAGCTGCTCCCGGATGGTGCGGGGGAAGTCCGGAACGTCCGTGATGGACCCGTCGAGCACGCCGGCTGCCCACGCGGCGAGCCCGGGACCATCGGCGGCCGGGCCTTCGCAGGCCACTGAGGAGTCGGTGAACATCGTTACATCGGCGGCCGCCGAATTGAGCATGAGCCCCGGGTGCTGGTCATAGCGCCAGATACGGCCCGAGCCCGGCTCGTGCGGCTCCACCACATGGATGTCCAAAGGGCCGGCAAAAAGTGCGGGACGGTTCGCCGCCAGCCGCTCCAGCACGCCCGCAGCCCGCGGACCGCCGCCGATGAAGACAACGGAAGGGACGCTGGCTGGCATGGAGGCTCCTGACGGGACGGTGGTTGAGTGCCCATGCTAGGCAGCCTGGACGACGGCGGTCGACGTGCCGGTAACGCCCGTTAACTCCGCGTCACAGGCCGTCAAGGGACGCAAGAAACCGACTCATGACCCCGTGCGAAGCCCGGTGAACTTATGCAACTTGGCGCCTTGCTGCCCGTTTCCCGGCCGCCCTAGATTTGCAGCCAGCGGCCCGGAGCATCCCGGTCCTGCGACCAGGATTCCGAGCATAAGAACATCCCGAGCATAAGAACCCCAGTGAAGAAGCGAGGTGGCGCATGAGTTCAGCAGTAACCAAAGTGGCCCAGCCGGCAGAGTCAGAAGCAGCACGGCAGGCCACCGGACCGGCGCCCACCGAACCGGGGTCCACCGAACCGGCGCCCACAGGCGCGGAAACGACCGGCGCGGGAACGACGGGTCCGGGAACTGCCGGGCCAGGAGCGTCCGGTCCGGGAACCCCCGGCCACTCCGGCAGCAGCGGACCGCGTGGGCCTGCCATCGACTACTCCGGCTACCCGCTGGTGGCCGCGAAGCATCCGTGGCGCTGGGTTGGAACCGCTGCAGTGGCACTGGGCGTGGCCGCCGTGGCGTGGTCGCTGGCCACCAACCCGCGGTGGGAATGGGGAGTTGTGGCGCAGTGGTTCACCGCCCAGTCCGTCATCAACGGGCTCTTGGAGACGCTGAAGCTGACCGCCATTTCCGGCATCCTCGGATTTGTCCTGGGCTTCGTCCTCGCATTGATGCGGCTCTCCGCCTCACCGCTGCTGGTCTCGGTGTCCTGGACTTTCTCCTGGATCTTCCGCTCCACCCCGCTGCTGGTCCAGATGCTGCTCTGGTACAACCTGGGCTACCTCTACGAAAAAATCAGCCTTGGCATCCCCTTCACGGACGTCCGCTTCTTCGAGGTGCAGACCACCACGCGCGCCATCCTGCCCACGGCATTCAACGAGATCATCGGCCTTGTGAAAGGCACGTCGATCGTTTACGTCCTGGCCTACTCCGAGCTGTTCTACACCGTGCAGGTCATCTACAACCGCACCCAACAGGTTCTGCCGCTACTCCTGGTGGCCACCCTCTGGTATGTGGTGATCACCTCGGTCCTCAGCGTGTTCCAGTACTACATCGAGAGGCACTACTCCAAGGGTGCTGTCCGGACACTGCCGTTGACGCCCCTGCAGAAGGCCCGCAAATTCTTCGCCACCCATGCTGTGGCACCCAACCGTGCAAGGAGCCCGCGATGAGCACAGCCACCGCTACCCAGCCATCCTCTGACACGGCTACTGTCGCCCCCAACTCAGGGCCCACCCGCGGGCTCGTGGAAATCACCAAGGTCCGGAAGTCTTTCGGCTCCACCGAGGTCCTCAAAGGCATCACCCTCACGGTCGAACCGGGCGGTGTTGCCGTCATCGTGGGACCGTCGGGTTCCGGGAAGTCCACGCTGTTGCGCACCATCAACCACCTGGAAAAGGTCGACGGCGGCCACATCGCCATTGACGGGACGCTGGTGGGCTACGAGGTCCGGGGCAAGCGGCTGCACGAGCTGCGCGACAAGGACATCCTGAAGCAGCGCACTGAAATAGGCATGGTCTTCCAGAACTTCAACCTGTTCCCGCACCTGACCGCCTTGGAGAACGTGGCCGAGGCGCCAGTCGTTGCGCAGGGCCGCACCAAGGAAGAGGCGCGGCGCCGCGGCCTGGAACTCCTGGACCGCGTGGGCTTGAAGGACCGTGCCGGTGCCTACCCCCGGCAGCTGTCCGGCGGACAGCAGCAGCGCGTGGCCATCGCCCGCGCCCTGGCCCTTGATCCCAAAATCCTGCTCTTCGACGAGCCCACCTCCGCGCTGGACCCCGAACTGGTCAACGAAGTGCTGGACGTCATCCGCGGACTCGCCAAGTCCGGCACCACGCTGATCATCGTCACCCACGAGATGGGGTTCGCCCGCGACGTGGCCGACACCGTGGTGTTCATGGACGAGGGCCAGATCGTGGAACAGGGCAGCCCACGGGAAGTCTTCACCAACCCGCAGGAACCACGCACCCGGATCTTCTTCTCCAAAGTGCTCGAACCGGCTTTCAACATCTAAGGAACTCCACAAAATGGCCTTCTTCGCATCCCCCAAGCCCGGCGCAGGCCGCGCTCGCCTGCTGGCGGCACTGCCCGCCGTCGTCCTTCTGGGTACCGTGGCGTTGTCCGCCTGCTCCGACCCCGGCGCGTCCGCTTCCGGCACCTCCGGAGAAGCCCAGACGACGGCGGCACGCAACGGCGTGGTGTACAACACTTCCCCTGAACAGCAGCGAATCCGGGCAGACAAGGACGATGCGCTCGCAGCCAAGGTTCCGGAGCTGATCGGCAAGGACGGGAAGCTGACGGTCGCCACCACGGCCGGGTCCATTCCACTGTCCTTCCACGCCACCGACGACAAGACCGCCATCGGTTCGGAGCTGGACATCGCCCAGCTGGTGGCGGACAAGCTGGGGCTGGAACTCGACATCCAGGTGACGTCGTGGGAAAACTGGCCATTGAAGACCCAGTCCGGCGACTTCGAGGCTGTCTTCTCCAACGTTGGCGTCAACAAGGACCGCGTGAAGCTGTTCGACTTTGCCAGCTACCGGGCCGCCTACATGGGGTTCGAAGCCAAGAAATCCGCCACCTACGACATCAAGGGTGCGGACGACATCTCCGGCCTGAAGGTGTCTGTAGGTTCCGGGACCAACCAGGAGAAGATCCTGCTGGCCTGGAACAAGGAGCTTGAGGGCAAAGGCAAGGCGCCGGCCGTCCTGCAGTACTACTCCTCCGACGCCGACACCATCCTGGCGCTCTCCTCCGGCCGGACCGATCTGAACATCTCCCCATACCCGTCCACGGTGTACCGCGAAAACACGCGCGATGACCTCAAAGTGGTGGGCAAGGTCAACGCCGGCTGGCCGTCAGAGACCCTCGTGGCTGCCACGACGCTCCGCGGCAACGGCCTGGCTCCGGTGATTACGGACGCCCTCAACGCCGTTATCGAGGATGGCTCCTACGCGGAGGTGCTGGAACGCTGGGGCCTTTCCGAGGAAGCCCTGCCTGAATCCAAGACCATCACCGAGGAGAGCTTCGCCGCCGCCCAGCCCGCCGCAACCCAGCCTGGGGCAGCGAAGTGAAGTTCCAGGTCCTGGACATCATCCCGCACCTGAAGAATCCGCTCACCGGGGAGATTGTTTCGACGGCGGACCGGCTCAACCAAGTGGTGGAAACGGCCAGGCGGGCGGAGGACCTCGGCTACGACGGCTTCGCGGTGGGGGAGCGGCACGCCGGGGAGTTCATCTCCTCCTCGCCCGCCACGGTGCTCGCGGCGATCGCGGCCGTGACGGACCGGATCCGGCTGCAAAGCGGCGTCACCGTGCTGTCCGTGCTGCACCCTGTCCGGGTGGCCGAGGACTACGCCACCACCGACCAGCTGAGCCGCGGGCGGCTGGAACTGGTGATCGGCAAGGGCAACGAGGTGCTGCAGTATCCGCTCTTTGGCCTGGACCTCGCGGACCAATGGGACTTGCTGGCCGAAAAGTACGGGCTGCTGCGGAGGCTGTGGCGGGAAGAAAACGTGACCTGGTCCGGCCGCTTCCGGTCCGCGCTGACGGAGCCCACCACCACAACGCCCCGCCCGTTCGACGGCGCACCACGGATTTGGCACGGGTCTGCTACAACGCTGACCTCCGCTGCGCTGGCAGCGCAGTGGGGAGACCCCCTGTTCACCGCCAACGCCATCCAGTCGCGGGAAAACTACCAAGTGCTGATCCAGCACTACCGCGAGGAGTACGAACGCCACGGCCACCACCCGAGGCAGCAGTACGTTGGCTCGGGCAGCGGTGCCGGCGGAGTGTTCATTGCCGACACCACGCAGGAGGCCATCCGCCAGTTCGGACCGATCTACGAGGCGCTGACGGCAAACCGCAACGTGCCGGGCAACAACTCGCCGTTCCGCGATATCCAGCACGCCGTCGCCGAAGGCCCCGCACTGGTGGGCAGCCCGGAACAGGTCATCGACAAGATCCTCAGCTACCACTCGTTCTACGGTCACGACCTGCAGTCCATCTCGCTGCCCACCACACTGCCCTACGAGCAGCAGTTGGACATCCTGGAACGGTTTGCGCTGGAAGTGATTCCCGCCGTCCGGGCAGCTGCCCCCACCACCCTCTGGGAGGCCGCCGATCCCTACGGCAGCCGCCCGGCATCCGCCGACGTCAACGCCACCAGGAGCAACCATGCCTACGCACACTGAAAACGCATCCTTCACCGACGCCTGGAAAGAGTGGCACGCCGCCCACGAGCGGCACCGCGCCGACCCGCACGGCTTCCTGGCAGTCACGCACCTGCACTGGCTGGGCGGCTCCGCGACCCGGCTGGAAGGTGCCCCGGGCACCTGGAGCGTGGATAACGACGTCGTCCGCGTGGTTCTGGAGCCGGGCGAGACCCTGCAGCGGGAAGGCCAGGAACTGAACGGCGAGGACGGTGCGAGCCTGGTCCTGGGCCCCATCGCCGAGCGCGGCGGGATCAACCTGCGCTCAGGTGACTCGGTCATCGAGCTGGCCAAGCGGGGCGGGGAATACATCGTCCGGCCGCGGCACCCCCGCAACGCCCTGCTGGCGGACTACACCGGAACGCCCGCGTACCAGCCGGATCCCTCCTACGCGGTGACCGGAACGTTTGTGCCTTTCCCGGAGCCGCGACCCACGACGGTGGGCGCCGCCGTCGAAGGCATTCAGCACGTCTATGAGGCGCCGGGCGAGATCCGCTTCAGCCTTGCCGGCGAGGACCTGACGCTGACGGCCTTCAACGGCCACGCCCCCGGAACGCTGTCCGTGCTGTTCACCGACGCCACGTCCGGCAAGACGACGTACGCCGCCAACCGATCCCTGGCCGTGGGCCAACCCGGGCCGGACGGGACAGTGCTCCTGGACTTCAACCGTGCCGTGAACCTGCCCTGCGCCTACACGGACCTGGCCACATGCCCGCTGCCGCCCGCCGAAAACCGGCTCGCGGTTGCCATTGAGGCTGGCGAACAGACGCCGTTTGAACGCTCGGGCACGCGCGAACTGGGCGCCAGCGAGCTGCAGGGCGCCAAGTGAGCGGCGCCCAGGGCCGCGGGAAAGGGCTGCTGCTGCTAGAGCTCGACGGCGACGGCGGGCACCCGGCGGCCTGGCGGAAGTCCGGCTCGTCCCCGGCATCGGTGCTTGGGCCGAAGCATCTGCGCGAGCACGTCCTGGCCGTGGAATCGGCCGGGTTCCACGCCGCCACATTCCGGGACGGCGGAGCTAAAACCGGAATATCCGTTAACGGAAACGGCCGGCTGAACGCCCTGCAGCAGGCCGCCTTCGTTGCGCCGATCACGCGGTCAATCGCGCTGGTCCCGGAGGTGGACACGGTTTACACCGAGCCATTCCACATCTCCACCCAGCTGGCCAGCCTGGACTACGTGTCCCGGGGCCGCGCAGGCTGGCTGGCAGCGGCCAGCTCCTCCGAGGAGGAATCAGCCGCCCAGGCCGCGGCCGTGGGCCGTGAAACAGCGGACCCGGAACGGCGTACCCGCGAGGCCGCGGCATCCATCGAGGTAGGCCGCCGGCTGTGGGACACCTGGGAGGACGACGCCGTCATCCGGGACGTGGCCACCGGCCGCTACCTCGACGTGGATCGGCTCCACTACGCCGACTTCCAGGGCCAGGACTACTCCGTCAAGGGCCCCTCCATCATCCCGCGGCCGCCGCAGGGCCAGCTTCCCGTGCTGGCTTCCGCCGGGCTCTTGGATTCCGACGCTATCGCGGCCGGCGCTGCAGATGCGCTCCTGGTGTCCGCGCCGACGCCGGAGCTGCTGGCTGGCGAACTGCGGGAGGCTGCGGCCGGATTCGAAGACGCGGGAGGCGCCGGTGCCCCTGCCCTCATCGCCGAACTCGACGTGATCCTGGACGCCCGCGGCCAGTCCGCTGCCGGGAGGCTGGCTGACCTGGACAAGCACGCCGTCTGGGAAAGCCCGAGGGCACGGTTTGTTGGATCGGCCGCCGAACTGGTTGAAGTGCTGGCCGGGCTGCTGGCGGTGGCCGCCGGAGTCCGCCTGCATCCAGCAGTCCTGGGCACGGACGTGGAAGAACTCGGGCAACTGGTCCTTCCGGAGCTTCGCCGCCGCGGGTTGCTCGCACCGGTGGCGCCTGACGCCACCTTCCGCGACCTGCTCGGCCTGTCCCGCCCGGTGAGCCGGTATGCCGCAGCGAGTGCCGCCGTCGTACCTTCCGGCGCCAGCCCCGGAACCGGCGCCAGCCCCGGAAGCGGCGCCAGCCCCATAACCCGCGCAACCGCCGGAAACTGAGGAGAGAACACATGACTGATACCAAGATCGACGGCGGATTCCGGCCGTCCGGGCAGCTGCAATTGGGCGTCTTCTTCCAGGGCGTGAACTCCGGAACAGTCTGGAAGGCGGAGGAATCCGGGTCGCAGTCTGATTTCGAATCATTCCGGCGCATCGCCCAGACGGCGGAGCGCGGGCTGTTCGCGGCGTTCTTCCTGGGTGAAGGCCTGCGCCTGCGGGAGCATCTGGGACGTCCCCACGCCCTGGACGTTGCAGGCCGTCCTGACGCGCAGGCCATGCTGGCGGCACTGGCGTCCGTGACCTCGAACATCGGACTCGTGGCCACGCAGAACACCACCTACAACGATCCGGCGGACCTCGCCCACCGGCTGTCCACCCTGGACCTGCTGTCCGGCGGGCGGGCTGCATGGAACGTGGTGACCACTGACAACGCCTGGACGGGTGCCAACTTCCGCCGCGGCGGCTACCTTGACCACGCTGAGAGGTACGTCCACGCGGAAGCGTTCGTGGAGACGGCGAAGCGGATCTGGGATGCCTGGGACGACAACGCGATCGCGGCCTCCGGGGCCGCGGAATCCTGGGTTTCGCCGGAGTCCATCCGCCGGGTCCGGCATGAAGGCAGGCACTACACCGTTGATGTACTGCCGAAGCTGCCCCGCAGCGCACAGTACCGGCCAGTTCTGTTCCAGGCAGGCGATTCACCGGAGGGGCGGGACTTCGCCGCGCGCCAGGCGGACGTGATTTTCTCAGCCCACCCGAAGTTCGAGGCAGCATTGGACTTCCGTCGCGACATCGTGGCCCGCTCCCTCAAGGCAGGCCGTGGCGCCAACGATGTGAAGATCATGCCGGCCAGCGAGTTCATCCTCGCCGCTACGCCGCAGGAAGCCAAGGACAAAAAGGCCTGGGTCCGGAGCCTGCAGATCGGACCCCAGCAGGCCCTCGCCTACCTGGAACAGTTCTGGGGACGCGAACTCCAAGGCTACGATCCGGACGGCCCGCTGCCCGAGATCGACCCGGTGGTGGAGGAAACCTCGGAGACCCGGGGGAGCGGCTTCCACGGGGCGAAGGCGCGCCAGCTGGCCGACCAGTGGCGGGCCGAAGCGAAGGAGAAGGGGCTCAGCATCCGGCAGTTTGTGTCGAGCAAGACCAGCCGAGTGGACGCCACGTTCAACGGCTCCTATGCCGAGGTGGCGGACCGGCTGGTGGATTACGCCCGGACCGGTGCGGTGGACGGCTTCAACATCTCGCCGTGGCTCATCCCCACCGGCCTGGACGACATCGTCAACCACCTTGTCCCGGAACTCCAGGAACGTGGCATCTACCCCACCGATTATGCGGGCACGACACTGCGGGAGAACCTTGGCTTGGCTGCCCCGGTCCGTCCCGAGGCGGGCGTTGCCGGCAAAGTTGGTGCAGGCGCAGGCCATGCGTGACCAGGACGGCTCAGCAGCCGAGGACGACGGCGGCGCACTGGTCCGCCTGCAGCTGACGGTCTGGGAGCAGCTGCTTTAGCATGAGGCCCACGCCGGCTGGCTTCCCTGGCCGAGCACAAGAATCCCCGCCGGACAGTGTCCGGCGGGGATTCTTCGTCGGCGGGCCTACTTCTTGGGAAGGCCCGCCGGGTTCAGTTCGGACTTCTGGATGGCCTCTGATGACAGGCCCCAGCGGTCCAGGATTTCGGCGTAGCTGCCGTCTTCGATCAGTTGGTTCAGGGCTGCCTGGGCGGCGACGGCGAGGCCGTTGCCCTTCTGGGTGGTGAAGGCGATTTCGGCTGTCAGCGGCCAGCCGCCGTTGAGCGTGCCCACCTCTTTGGTCTTGCCGTCCTTGGCCGCCTTGTAGGCAGCTGCGGCATTCGGGCCGAACGTCAGGTCCGCGCGCCCGGACTGCAGCGCCAGCGTGGAGGCGGAGTCGTCGTCGTAATACTGGAACTCGACCGGCGCGAGGCCCTTGGCCTTGTTCTCTTCGTCCCAGCGCACCAGGATTGCCTCCTGGTTGGTGCCTGAGCCGACGATGATGCGCTTGCCGGCAACGTCTTTGGCTTCCTTGATGTCGCCGATGGACGAGTCAGTCTTGGCATAGAAGCCGAGCAGGTCGTTGCGGTAGGTGGCGAAGTCGAACTTTTCCTTGCGCGCCTCCGTGACAGTGACGTTGGAGAGGACTGCCTCGTACTTCCCGGATTCAACGCCCAGGGGCCAGTCGGCCCACGCCACCGGAAGTACCTCGACGGCCAGGCCCAAAGTCTCGCCGACCGCGTAGGCGATGTCCACCTCGCTGCCGATGAGCGTCTTGTTGTCCGTTGCGAACAGGCTTAGTGGGGCTGTGCCGCCGGTGGTGACCACGGTGAGTTTGCCGTCTGCCTTGATGGCGTCGGGGACCAGCGCGGCGGCTTCGGCGTCCGCGCTCACTTTGACGCGGTTTTGCTCCGGGGCCAGGTTGAACGTCTTGCCGGCCGCGGTCACCGTAGAGCCCGACGACGGTGCTGACGCCGCCGTTGCGCCCGGGTCCGAGCAGGCGGCCAGCGCCAGAAGTGTGGTGATTGCAACTGCTGCACCGGCAGCCTGCCTTGCCTTGAGTGTTGCCATGTTTACCCCTAGAAAATTGCTTGCTTGCAGAACGGATCGTTGTTCTTGGCTGCAACTATCCGGCAGTCCCAGCGAGGGAATCAAAGCTTCCGAAACCCGGAGATACAGGGCGTAACTGCAGT
This sequence comes from Pseudarthrobacter sp. CCNWLW207, assembly GCF_037203945.1. NCBI lineage: Bacteria > Bacillati > Actinomycetota > Actinomycetes > Micrococcales > Micrococcaceae > Pseudarthrobacter > Pseudarthrobacter sp. CCNWLW207. The sequence continues at coordinate 20,697 of NZ_JBBCBS010000008.1, forward strand.
TAATCGGGCGTATGGTGCGGTCATATTCAGGGGCTTTCGCAGTACTCACAGCCTGTGTTTTGGCGGCGTCGCCCGGGCAAACCAAGTAGCGCGCCAAAACGGGCCCCCGGAAAACGAGTACTCGTCCCCGAAAGACGGGTGTGGATTACGCGTGTGCTCGCCGGGGGGTGATCCCTACGGTGGGACTACGGTGCGATCGGAACGGCTGCACCGCGGATGAGGGAGGCCATCATGAAGTATTCAGAAGTAATCCAGGACACGGGGCCTGGCAAGATTTTGCTCCGCCGCGCCGGCTTTAGGACAGCGGCCGCGGTTGCAGCAGGAAGCCTTCTTCTCGCGAGTGCGGGGGTGGTTTATGCGGACACGATCAACAACACCCTTGATACGACCGTTGATTCAGTTGCGGAGGTTATGCCCCTCAACGTTGGCGGGGCCAACGGAACCACGCTGCTGGCCCTAACCCCCACGAACGGTGACGGAAAGAACGGCTGTAACCTCACAGGATCGACCGTCCTCACCCTAAATATCGTTTCGAGCAATACTGCAGTGGCGACCATCGCTACGCCGCAAGTGTCTTTCACAGCCTGCAGCGATACGCCGACGGTACGTGTGCAGCCCGTTGCGGTAGGTTCAGCCACAGTGACCGCGACTGTCGCCTCCAACACCTCGGGGGGCACCTTTAACCTCGTTGCTGTTCCGTTCCGAGTAGAGGTGGCCCCTCCGGCCAACACAGCACCTGTCCTGTCGATCAGCGGGGTTACCCCGGGCGCCTCTTATGCGAAGGGGACTGTTCCCGCTGGGGTCTGTCACGTGACGGATACCGAAGACGGCAACAGCTCCTTCCCCGCAACCCCCAGCGCGATCACAGGCGATGACGCTGCCACCGGGATCGGGTCCCAGACGGCCAGCTGCAGCTACACCGACGGTGGCGGCCTGACGGCCACAAGTTCCGTGACCTACAGCATCGTCGATGCCACGGCACCGGTGATCAGCTACACCCTCAGCCCTGCCGCGGCGGACGGGCTGGCGGGCTGGTACAGGAACTCTGTCCAGCTGACCTGGACCGTCACCGAGCCGGACTCACCCAGCACGCTCCAGCTCGTCGGCTGCGATGACACTCTGGTCTCCACCGACCAGCTGCCCAACGACTACTCCTGCTCAGCCACCAGCGGTGGCGGCAGCGCCGGTCCGGCCACCGTGTCCCTCAAGAGGGATGGGACCGCCCCCACCGTCAGCTACGCCGACGCCACAGGCACCCTGGGCAACAACGACTGGTACGTCTCGGACGTCGTCGCCCGGTTCACCGCTACGGACGCAACGTCCGGCCCGGCCTCGGCCTTCCAGACGGTGACCTCCAGCGGCGAAGGCTCAGCCGTAGCCGTCCAGAGCCCTGAATTCGCGGACGTAGCGGGCAACACCACCGCCGCCGGCGCCGCGAGCCAGTCGTTCAAGATCGACAAGACGGCACCGGATGTTTCCTACACCGGAGCCGCTCCCGCGCCCAACTCCAACGGTTGGTACAAGAACGACGTCGAAGCTACTTTCACGGCAACGGACACGGTGTCCGGGCCGTTGGAGGCAATCAAGAAGGTAACGTCCTCCGGTGAGGGCGAAGCCGTCGAGGTGGCAAGCCCTGCGTTCGAAGACCTCGCCGGCAACGTTCGGGAGGCTGGCGTGGCAACAGCCAGCTTCAAGATCGACAAGACAGCTCCGACGGTGAATTTCAGCTCGCTGCTGGCCGACAGCTACTACGGTTCCACTCCGGCAGCCCCGGGCTGCGTCGCATCCGACAGCCTTTCCGGGCTTGCCGGAAGCTGCACAGTCAGCGGCTACGAAACCACAGTAGGCACGCACACCTTGACTGCCACCGCCACTGACAACGCAGGCAACACCACCACGATCACCGATGACTACGAGGTCAAGGCCTGGACCCTGAAGGGCTTCTACCAGCCCATCGACATGAACGGTGTGTTGAACACAGTCAAGGGCGGCAGCACCGTACCGGCCAAGTTCGAAGTGTTCGCCGGCGCAACTGAGCTCACCGATCCAAGCCAGATGTCGTTCTCGATGGCGAAGATCTCGTGCTCCCCGATTGTCCCTACCGACGAAATTGAAACGACTGCAACCGGCAACACGTCACTCCGTTACGATGCGACGGCGGGCCAGTTCATCTACAACTGGAAGACTCCGACGGGCGCCGGCACTTGCTACCGGCTCACGATGAAGGCGTCCGACGGCAGCACCATGAGTGCCAACTTCAAGCTGAAGTAGGAACCAGCCAACAGCAGGGCCCGGCCGCGAGGCCGGGCCCTGCTGTGCGCCCCCGGTCGGCGTGCATTCCGAGCCGCCCGCACAAACGGTGTGGGCCACCCCACCGCAGCCAGCAGAAATAACGCAGGCGCCGCCGTCGTTGTCCACAGTGTGCCCGCCGCAACCCGGCCGGCCCACCCTACGCAACGCATTGAAAGGCCGGCACCGACGTGACTCTTCCCCTCTCCATTCTTGACCTGGCAACCATCGGAAGGGGCCAGAGCGCGGCGGAGAGTTTCGCGGGCAGCGTCGCCATGGCCCAGCGGGCAGAGGAACTCGGCTACCGGCGTATCTGGTACGCCGAGCACCACAACATGTCCTCCATCGCCTCTTCAGCTACGAGCGTGCTGATCGCCCACGTGGCCGCGCATACCCACACGATCAGGCTGGGCGCCGGCGGCATCATGCTGCCCAACCACTCTCCGCTGACCATCGCCGAGCAGTTCGGCACCCTGGAGACGCTGCACCCCGGCCGGATCGACCTTGGCCTGGGCCGAGCCCCCGGCAGCGACCAGAACACCATGCGCGCACTGCGCCGGGACCCGATGTCCGCCGACAGCTTCCCGCAGGACGTCCTGGAACTGCAGGGCTACCTCACCGGCCCCACCCGGATCCAGGGAGTGGAGGCCACCCCGGGCAAGGGGACGAATGTGCCGCTGTACATCCTCGGTTCCTCGCTGTTCGGCGCTCGGCTGGCCGCCCAGCTGGGCCTCCCGTACGCTTTCGCCTCGCACTTTGCGCCCAACGCCCTGCAGGACGCCGTTGCCGTTTACCGCCGTGAATTCAAGCCCTCAGCCCAGCTTGACGCACCCCACGTGATCGCCGGGGTGAACGTCATCGCAGCGGAATCCGCGGCCGAAGCGCAGGCAATGCTGCAGGCCACCAAGCGTGCCCGCGTGTCCCTGTTCTTCGGCGGTGGACGCGAGTTCACGGACGACGAAGCTGACATGATCCTGGACTCACCGCAGGGCCAGCATGTGTCCCAAATGATGACGTACTCCGCCGTCGGAACCCCGGACGCGGTGATCGAATACCTGGATGAGTTCGGTAAGCACGCGGACGCCGATGAACTGATCGTCGCGCACCAGAGCACCGGGACCGAGGCCCGGATCCGCTCCGTGGAGCTGCTGGCTCAGGCCGCCGGCCTGGCACGGGTCTAGCCTCCCCGGCCTGCTCGCTCCGAATGCGTCACGCCCAGCTCGCCTTCGGTAAAGCACGACGGCGGGTTCCCCGGAATCACGCAGGGGAACCCGCCGTCGGGCGCTAAAAGCCTGCCGGGCGTGACGCCAATCCTTTACCCACTTGCGCGACGTTTACACACTTGCAACCAGCGGGACTCTCGGGCGAAACCGCGCGGGCGGAGAATATGAATTGCCCCCTTCGGAATTCCATCCGGAATTCCGGGGAGGGGCACCACCCGGAAGTCCGCAAGGTAATCCAGCGGCTGCTTTTCCGGGCCGGGTTCCGCCGAAGGGGTTCCGCATGCCTACTCCGTTAAACCAGAGTGTGGCTGATTCTGCGCTGCTGACCAGGTCACTTCCGCTCGGCCTGCTCCGGGCGTTCGTCCAGTCGGACGCGGCGGACGAAGGCTTCACCCCCAGCCTGCTGGCGGAACTCAAGGTCCTGGCCCGCGTTCCAGGGCTGCTGGTGGCCTGCAACTACGGCGGAACGCTGTGCGACGCCGAGGGCATTTCCACTGAGACGCTGCCGCTGGGGAGCGCCGCAATCGCGCTCCGCGCCCTGGCCGCGCTGCCCAACACCCATGCCGCCGTCATCTCCGGCCGTTCGCTCCGCGACCTCGCCGCAGTGTCCCGGCTGCCCGCGGAAGTGCACCTGATCGGCTCACATGGTGCCGAGACTGACATGGGGTTCGCCCACGTCCAAAGCCTTGCCACCGAAGCCACCCTTCAAAAGGTCAGCGTCGCCTTGTCCGAGGCCGTGGGCTTCCAGAAAGGCATTTGGATCGAACGGAAGCCCGTGGCGGTCTCCGTGCACACCCGCCCCGCCGCGCCGGACGTCGTGAAGACTGTAACGGAGACGGCGCGGGAGATCGCCAGGGCTCACGGGATGTTCTTCATCATCGACGGCTCAGTGCTGGACCTCTCGATAGTGGAACCCTCCAAGGCCGAAGCCCTGGAAACCCTCAGGTCCCGGCTGGGAGCCAGCGCAGCGTTGTACGCCGGGGACGCCTACAGCGATGAGCTGGCGATTGCCACGCTCCGAGGCCCGGACATGGGCTTGCGTGTTGGCCCGGGGGAGACCCGCGCGGCGCACCGGCTGCGGGATCCTGAGTCCTTTGCCCGGGTGCTGGCCATCCTGTTCGAACTGCGGCGTGCCTGGCTCTTCGGCGAGGACGCCGTGGGACTCGAGCGGCACTCAATGATCGGCAACGGAGCCTCCACCGCCTTGCTCACCCCGGATGCCAAGATCTGCTGGATGAGCCACCCTCTGCCGGATTCAGGGTCGCTGTTCGCCCACATCCTGGGCGGGGACGCCGCCGGCCACTTCTCCGTGGAACCGTTGAAAACATCGCAGGTGCTGGGGCAGCGCTACGTGGACAGCACCATGATCGTCGAAACCCGGTGGGCCGACGTCACCGTGACGGACTACCTGGAACCGGCACCGGAGGGCATTACCAGCCTGGTCCGCGTGCTGTCCGGAACCGGGGCGGCGAAGATCGTGTTCGCACCGCGGCCGGACTACGCCAACGCGCCGTTCAGCATGGAGGCCCGCGGCGATGAGCTGCATGTCGTGGGCACGTCGGATCCGATATTCCTTTTTGCCCCCGGCGTCAGCTTCACTATCACCTCGGACGGCCGTCACGGCACCGCCACTGCGACGGTCAACCTGCAGGACGGGCCCGTGGTCCTTAACCTGCGCTGTGGGGACACCGAGCCTGCGGCGGAGCACCCCGGCGGGGAGAATGACCGGCGTGCCTGGGTGGCGCTGCACTCCCGCCAGTGGGTGCAGGACCTGGAACTGCCTTCAGTGAAGCCGTCGCTGGTCCGTCGCTCAGCACTGGTACTCCGTGCACTAGTGCACGAGCCCACCGGCGCCGTGCTGGCCGCGCCCACCACTTCCCTGCCCGAAGGGATCGGTGGGACGAGGAACTGGGACTACCGGTACTGCTGGCTGCGGGACGGGTCAATGACGGTGAACGCCCTCGTGGACCTTGGCTCCACGGCGGAGGCGGAAGGATTCCTCAGCTGGCTTGGCCGGATCCTCGAACATGCGCCCGGCCCGGAATGGCTGCATCCGCTGTACTCCGTCACGGGGGCGCCGCTTTCCACGGAGGCCGTCATTGACAGCCTTCCCGGGTACGCCGGGTCCCGCCCCGTCCGGATCGGAAATGCCGCAGACCACCAGGTCCAACTGGATGTTTTTGGCCCCATTGCCGAGCTCATCCACGCACTCAGCGAACGCACCGGGGTGCTCCGGGACGAGCACTGGGAACTGATGGTGCAGATGGCCGCCGCCGTGCTGGCCCGTTGGCATGAGCCTGACCACGGCATCTGGGAAGCCCGCAGGCCGCCGCGCCACCACGTCTACACGAAAGTGATGTGCTGGGTGGCGCTGGACCGGGCGCTCCGCACGGCCGCGCGGCACGGCAGGGCACCGGAACCGTCGTGGGAGCCCACGGCGCAAACCATCCGTGAGGAGGTCCTGCGCGAGGGCTGGGACGACTCCGCAAAGTCCTACACTGTGGCCTACGACAGCCCTGACCTCGATGCTGCCGTCCTGCACATCGGGCTCTCCGGCATGCTGGACGTCAGGGACCAGCGCTTCCTGGACACCGTCACGGCGGTGGAACGCGAACTCCGCGTCGGGCCTACCGTCTTCCGGTACAGGTACGACGACGGCCTGCCGGGCTTGGAGGGCGGGTTCCACATCTGCACTACCTGGCTCATCGAGGCTTACGTGGCTGTGGGCAGGATCGAGGAGGCCTGGGACCTTTTCGACCAGCTTGTGAACCTGTTTGGGCCCACCGGATTGCTGCCGGAAGAGTACGATCCCGGTACGGAGACCCACCTCGGAAACCACCCGCAGGCGTACTCGCACTTGGGCTTCATCCGCTGCGCCCGGCTGCTGGACCAGCATCAGGCAGGCGCCCGGGTTCCGTAGCACCTCTGTTCCGCGGGGGCGGCGCGGGGGCTTGGAGGCGCGCAGCTAACGGGCTGCGGAGAAGATCTTTGGCGCAGGCCGCGTGCCCGTGGCCAGGTCCGCGAGGATCCGCCCCACTACGGGCGTGAACTTGAAGCCGTGCCCGGAGAAGCCGGCACCGATGACTAAGGGCCCGATCCGGTCAAGGACGAAGTCCTCATCCGGGGTGGTGGTGTACGTGCAGCTGATGGCTTCGAGGGAATCGGCGTCCGCTCCGGGCAGCCAGGTCCGGGCGTAGTCCTGAAGAGCCGCCAGCTGGACGGGTTCGGGCAGGAAATTCCGCCGGTCCGGATCCACCTCCGGGCCAACACCGTGCCAGCCCGCCTTGATGCCCTCGCCTGGCGTCTGCATCCCGTAGACGGACGAGTACCAGTTCTTGTAGGCCGGGCTGGTTCCGGGCAGGTGGTTGAACCCCGGCCACACCGCGCCCTCATCGGCTACGCGGAAATGCGCCGGCTGTTCCTGCGTGACCCTGAGCCGGGGCATCCGCAGCTTTCCGCTTCCGGCGGCGCCGGCCAGGAGCTTCTCCGTCCAGCCTCCCGCCGTCACCACAGCCTGGGCAGCGGTCACCACTTCGATGCCTCCTGACGAGCCGGGGCCGGGCTCCAAGGTGAGCCGGACGCCGTCGTCCATGATTTCCAGCCCGACCACCTTGGTGTGGTGCCGGATGTCCGCTCCGCGGGCAGCGGCGAGCCGCTGGAAGGCGGGGAGCGCTGCCTCAGGGTTCAGCTGGCCGCCGTCGGGCATGTAGAGGACCTGCTGGTCGAACCGGATGCCGCGCCACCGTCCGGCCGCCTCCTCGGGACTGAGGAACTCGGCCTGGATACCCGCCTGGGTGAGTGCTGCCTGCACGTGGGGGAGCAGAGGATCAGGGCCGTGGTTGACGATGCCTGTGCGGGTGAGGAGTTTTTCGCCGGTTTCCTGCTCCAGCTCGTCCCAGAGCGCCAGGCCTTCGGCGAGCATGGCCACATAGTCCGGCCGGTAGTAGCCGGGGTTTAGGTTGCGGGTGGTGCCGTGCGAAGCGCCGATGCGGTGACCGGGCCCGAATTGTTCCAGCAGCGTGACCTGCCGGCCTCGGCGGGCCAACGCCCAAGCGGCGGCCGAGCCCATGGCTCCTCCGCCGATCACCACGGTATCCAGGATTGTTCCCATCTGTTCCTCCTCAGGTACGGGTCAGGCCAGGTTCGGGTCAGGCCAGCAGCAGCGCTACGCCGATCATGGCAGGCACCGCCACCACCGTTGTCAGGAGCACGGTGTCCTTGGCGACGGTCAGGCCGGTCTTGTATCGGCTGGCGGCCACAAACACGTTCTGTGCCGTGGGTAGCGCAGAAGTTACCACCACTGCGAAGAGGGCGTGCCCTTCCATTCCGAGTGCAAAATGCGCGAAAACGTAGGCGATGGCCGGCTGGATCACCAGCTTGAAGAGGCTGGCCAGAAGCGTGTCCACGCGGCGGCCAGCGGACGCCTGCAGCGGGCGGCTGCCGTTCAGGCTCATGCCGAACGCGATCAGCATGGCAGGAATTGCCGCACCGCCGATCAGGTGGATCGGTTCCATGACCAAGGGGGGAACCTGCAAGCCGGTCCCGGCTACCAGCAGGCCAAGTCCGGAGCCCACAATCATCGGATTCCTCAGGATCATCACCACGAATCCCAGAGGTGTAGTGCGGTGGCTGCTCGTGCTGGAGTCCAAAATCATCAGGAACAGCGGTGTGAAGAAGGCCAGCTGGAAGATCAGCAGCGGCGCCACGTAGCTGGCGTCGCCAAGGACATAGACCGCGATGGGAATGCCAAGGTTCGCGGAGTTCGCCAGCGAAGCGGCCATCGAGGACATCAGCGCCTCCGGCAGGGCACGCTTGAGCAGGAACTTGGTGATGGCAAAGAAGATCGCGGCCGTGGCGAAAGCCGCCACGGCGGTCACCAGCAGGGGGGCCGCGAACACTTCCTGCAGCTTGGCCTTGCTGAGGGTTTCGAACAGCAGCGCGGGGCTGGCCACAAAGAATGTCAGGCCGCTGAGGACCTGGCGTGCGTTCTCGCCGAGGATCTTCTTCCGGCCCACAAACCAGCCCACCAGGATGATGGACCAGACAACAAAAAAGCCCGCGAGTACGCCTAACAAGGATTGGCTCCTAAGGCGCAGCGCCAGTCCGGGCTAAATCTCACGCTCCTGGTTAGAGGACAGCGTTATTGAGGGCGAAAGGGGGGCGCATCAGTCCCGGGGTGTGGCCCTCGGCGGGGTCGTTTCCGATCTGGACAACCTTGTTGTCCTGATCCACATGGACAACCTTCGGGTTGTAGGCTTTCGCTTCTTCCGTGGTCATCTGGGCGTAGGTGATGAGGATGACGATGTCGTTCTCATGCATCAGGTGCGCGGCCGCCCCGTTGATGCCAATGACCCCTGAGCCGCGTTCGCCGGCGATGGTATAGGTCTCCAGGCGTGCGCCGTTGGTGACGTCCACAATGGCAACAAGCTCGCCGGGCAGGATGTCGGCAGCGTCCAGCAGGTCCAGGTCAACGGTGACCGAACCTACATAGTGCAGGTCAGCGTGCGTGACGGTGGCCCGATGGATTTTGGACTTGAACATTGTGCGATTCATAACCCGATCAGTCTAGCGTCGGGGTACGGATCGCGCAGTGACGCAGGAAACACTGGCGACCTGGGCGTCATGGAGCCCCGCCCGTGGCGGGAATATGCCCGGAAACCCTTTAGTCGCCGTCGTGATTCCGCACCGACTCCGCGGTAATGGCCAGTGTCTCGCGGGCTGCGAGGATGGCGGGACGCTTGGCGCTGGAGCGGCGCACCGAGGTGAAGATGGTGCGGTGCGGGTTACCGGGCAGGTCCAGCAGCTGGGCTGTGGTGCCCCGGCCGGTCCAGACAAGGTCCGGCATGAGGGCAACGGCATTCCCGGATTCGATGAGCCGGATCTGGGCCTGAAGGTCGGCGGTCTCATAGCGAACATCGGGCTCGAAGCCGGCACTGCGGCACGCCTGCTCAGCCCAGTGCCGCGATGCCGCGCCGCGCGGCTCCATCACCCAGGCGAGTCCCGCCGTGTCCTCTATCGAGGTGATCCGGGGCCGGCCCGGGGCCTCGGGTGGGACGGCGAGCCGGATCGCATCGGTGGTGAGCTTGATGCGGTCCAGCTCCGTGTATCTTGGTGCGGCGTGGCCTGGATACTGCTCGGCGATCACCAGGTCGAAATCCCGGGCCCACGTCTCGTGCAATGCCGTTTCGGGCTCCCGCTGGATCATTTCGATCCGTACCTCCGGGTACGCGGTGGACATCCTTGAGAGGGTTTCCGGCATCAGCGCCAGGGCCGCGGACTGGAACACGGCGATGCGAACAGTGCCGGTGACGGTTGTGAGGGAGGCTGCCAGGTCCGCTTCGGCCTGCTCCAGCGTCTCAAGGAGCTGCGCCGTGTGGGCCACCAGGACTTCGGCCTGTGGCGTGAGCTGGACGCGGCGGCCGGTCTTGCGGAGCAGTTCGACCCCGGCCTCCTTTTCCAGCAAAGCCAGCTGCTGGGAGACCGACGACGGGCTGTACTGAAGTGCCTCGGCCACCTCGGCCAACGTGCCCCTGATCTTCAATTCGCGGAGCAGCCTGAGGCGGCGGACATCGAGCATGGGAGATTCCTTGTTGAATCTAATGAATACTGATTAGAAGTAGTCACTTTATCTAACGCAACCACGCTTGCATACTGTTGTAGCTGAGTTACCCCCGTCACAGCTGGCACTTTAGGCGCCGCGATGGGGCCGCACCCCCAACCCAGGAGTTCCTGATGAGCACCAAAGATATGACCCAGTCGGTCATGAGGCGCAAGCCCCTCGACGACATTGAAGAAGAAAACAAACACAGCGGCCTGTTCAAGTCCCTCGGGCTATGGCAGCTCACGGCCATCGGCGTCGGCGGCATTATCGGCGTCGGTATTTTCTCGCTTGCCGGCTTGGTTGCGGCAGGCAGTGAAGAAAACCCGGGTGTGGGGCCTGCGGTTCTTATCTCGTTCCTTATCGCCGGCCTGGCGTCCGCGGCGGCAGCCCTGTCCTACGCGGAATTCGCCGGCATGATCCCCCGGGCCGGGTCGGCCTACACCTACGGTTATGTTGCGCTGGGCGAGGTGATTGGCTGGTTCATCGGCTGGGACCTGCTGCTCGAATACATCGCGATCGTGGCAGTCGTTGCCATCGGCATTTCCGGGTACCTGGAAGCCTTCCTGTCCGGCATCGGCATCCATCTGCCTGTCTGGATGACCTCGACGGCGGACGAGGGCAAGGGCGGCATCATCAACATCCCGGCCATCCTGGTCTGCCTCCTCGTCACCTGGATCCTGTCCCGCGGTACCAAGGCCTTTGGCCGGTTTGAACTCGTGGCGGTCGCCATCAAGGTCGTCCTGATTCTCTTCATCATTGGCTTGGGCGTCTTCTACATCGACACCAACAACTACAACCCGTTTATGCCCAGCGGATTCGGCCCGGTCCTTGCCGGCTCAGCTACCGTGTTCTTCGCGGTGTTCGGATACGACGCCATGAGCACCGCGGCGGAAGAGGCCAAGGACGGCAAGAAGCACATGCCCAAGGCCATCGTCCTGTCCCTGATCATCGCCATGCTGCTCTACGTCGCGGCCACCCTGGTCCTGACTGGAATGCAGAACTACAAGGACATCGATCCCGCTGCTGGCTTTGCCTCTGCCTTCACCAGCGTGGGCCTGCCCGTCATCGCCACCATCATTTCTGTCTTCGCGGTCCTGTCCATCCTTACCGTGATGCTGACGTTCCTCCTGGGTGTCACCCGCGTTTGGTTCTCCATGAGCCGCGACGGCCTGCTCCCCGGCTGGTTCGCCGGGACGGACAAGCACGGAACCCCGCAGCGGGTTACCTGGATCGCTGGAATCTCCTCGGCCTTGCTGGCGGGCGTATTCCCGATCAAGGCGGTCGCCGACCTCACCAACATCGGTATCCTGGCCGCTTTCGTCGTGGTCTGCCTGGCAGTGATCGTCTTCCGTTACAAGAAGCCTGACGCACCCCGTACGTTCCGCCTGCCCCTGATGCCCTTCATCCCGGCATTCGGTGTCCTCGCCTCCACCCTGCTCATCTGGCAGCTGCCGGCTGACACCAAGTGGCGGTTCCTCGTCTGGCTCATCATCGGCCTGGCCATCTACTTCTTCTACGGCAAGAAGCACTCGCTGATGAACCCCAACAGCCCGCGCCACCAGGAGCTCGAGGAGCTCCACCGCCCCGTCGGCTAACCCACCCGGGCACCATCCCTCGTTGCTCTATCACCTAGGGTCCCCAAGTACATGTTTTGGGAGCCAATGGTGATAGAGCAACGTGTGTTTAAGGCGTAAAAAAGAGTTGGCTTTCCTAATCGGTATTGCTTAGAAAACATCGCTTTATCTTATGTGACTGCGGGCTCATACTGATGAATAAGACCAGTTCGGAACCCAAAGAAAGAACGAGTACCAGCCATGACCAACATTGCTATGGAGCCCGGCGTGAACCCCGGATCCGCGCCCCGCACAGCTGACGTTGACGTGCCCCAGGCGCGTGCCCTCGCGGCCGAAACCATCGGGCTGGTGCGCCGCTGGCTGACGGAGGCTTCGAAGGTTCCCGTGGATGCCTCGGCCCAGCAGCTCGCCGGTGTCCTCAAGGATCCCAACGGCCTGGAGTTCACCGTTGGTTTCGTGGATGGCGTGGTTCGGCCCGAAGACCTGACCGTCGCCGCCCGCAATCTCGCCGCCCTCGCACCCAAGGTCCCGTCCTTCCTGCCCTGGTATATGCGCCGCGCTGTCCAGCTCGGCGGCGCCATGGCCCCGGTCCTGCCGCAGGTTGTCATCCCCATTGCCCGGCGCGTGCTCCGCGAAATGGTGGGCCACCTGATCGTTGACGCCACCGATGCCAAGCTGGGCCCGGCCATTGCCAAGATCCGCAAGGACGGGATCAAGCTCAACGTCAACCTCCTGGGCGAAGCCGTCCTGGGTGAACACGAGGCCTCCCGCCGGCTTGAGGGAACCCACACTCTCCTGGCCCGCCCGGACGTGGACTACGTCTCCATCAAGGTCTCCTCCACCGTGGCACCGCACTCGCCGTGGGCATTCGATGAGGCTGTGGAGCACGTTGTCGAAAAACTGACCCCGCTCTTCAGCCGTGCCGCGTCCTTCCAGAAGGCCAAGTTCATCAACCTGGACATGGAGGAGTACAAGGACCTGGACATGACCATTGCGGTCTTCACCAGGATCCTGGACAAGCCGGAGTTCAAGCACCTCGAGGCCGGGATCGTGCTGCAGGCCTACCTCCCGGACGCGCTTTCGGCCATGATCCGCCTCCAGGACTGGGCCGCCGAGCGCCGCGCCAACGGCGGCGCCGCCATCAAGGTCCGCGTGGTCAAGGGCGCCAACCTGCCCATGGAACAGGTGGAATCCTCGCTTCATGACTGGCCGCTGGCCACCTGGAGCACCAAGCAGGATTCGGACACCAATTACAAGCGCGTCATCAACTACTCGCTGCACCCGGACCGGATCAACAACGTCCGGATCGGCGTGGCCGGCCACAACCTGTTCGACATCGCGTTTGCCTGGCTGCTCGCCAAGCAGCGCGGCGTGGAATCGGGGATTGAGTTCGAGATGCTGCTGGGCATGGCGCAGGGTCAGGCCGAAGCGGTCAAGCAGGACGTCGGCTCCCTCCTGCTCTACACCCCCGTGGTGCACCCGGCCGAGTTCGACGTCGCTATCGCTTACCTGATCCGCCGCCTCGAAGAGGGCGCCAGCCAGGATAACTTCATGTCCGCTGTCTTCGAGCTGAGTGAAAACGAAGTGCTCTTCGAGCGCGAGAAGCAGCGCTTCCTCGCCTCCCTGGACAAGCTCGACGACGCCATCCCGCCAGCCAGCCGGCAGCAGAACCGCAGCCTCCCGCCGCAGCCCCTGCCGCACGATTCATTCAAGGACACCCCGGACACGGACCCGTCACTGCCGGCCAACCGTGACTGGGGCCGGGCCATCCTGCAGCGCGTCCCGTCCTCCACCCTGGGCAACGCCGCTGTAGAGGCCGCCACCATTACGGACGCGGACACCCTCAACAAGGTCATCGGCACCGCCGTCGAAAAGGGCAAGGCTTGGGGCGCCCTCTCCGGCGACGAGCGGGCCGAGATCCTCCACCGCGCCGGCGACGTCCTCGAGGCCCGCCGCGCCGACCTGCTCGAGGTCATGGCGTCCGAAACGGGCAAGACCATCGATCAGGGCGACCCCGAGGTCAGCGAAGCCGTGGACTTTGCCCACTACTACGCCGAGTCCGCGCGCAGGCTGGAAAAGGTCGACGGCGCCACGTTCGTTCCAGCCAAGCTCACCGTCGTCACTCCGCCGTGGAACTTCCCGGTGGCCATCCCGGCAGGCTCCACCCTTGCGGCACTCGCCGCCGGCTCCGCCGTCGTCATCAAGCCTGCCAAGCAGGCCCGCCGCAGCGGTGCCGTGATGATCGAAGCACTGTGGGAAGCCGGCGTCCCCAAGGACGTGCTGACCATGGTCCAGCTCGGCGAGCGTGAGCTCGGTCAGCAGCTGATCTCCCATCCCGCCGTGGACAGGGTGATCCTCACCGGCGGCTATGAGACCGCCGAGCTGTTCCGTTCCTTCCGCAAGGACCTGCCGCTCCTGGCCGAGACGAGCGGCAAGAACGCCATCATCGTCACCCCCAGTGCGGACCTGGACCTGGCCGCCAAGGACGTTGCGTACTCAGCGTTCGGCCACGCGGGCCAGAAGTGCTCCGCAGCGTCACTGGTGATCCTGGTGGGCTCGGTGGCCAAGTCCAAGCGGTTCCACAACCAGCTGATCGACGCCGTCACCTCCCTGAAGGTTGGTTACCCGGAAGATCCCACCAGCCAGATGGGCCCGATCATTGAGCCCGCCAATGGCAAGCTCCTTAACGCCCTGACCACCCTGGGCGATGGCGAAACCTGGGCGGTGGAGCCGAAGAAGCTGGATGGCACGGGCCGGCTGTGGAGCCCGGGCGTTCGCCACGGTGTCCGGCGCGGATCCTACTTCCACCTCACCGAATTCTTCGGACCGGTCCTCGGCGTGATGACGGCTGAGACGCTGGAGGAAGCCATCTCCATGCAGAACCAGATCGAGTACGGCCTCACCGCCGGGCTGCACTCTCTCAACCCTGACGAGCTCGGGATTTGGCTGGAGTCCATCCAGGCCGGAAACCTGTACGTCAACCGCGGCATCACCGGTGCCATCGTGCAGCGCCAGCCGTTCGGCGGCTGGAAGAAGTCTGCTGTGGGTGCGGGCACGAAGGCTGGCGGACCCAACTACCTGGTCGGCCTCGGCGACTGGGTGAGCGCCGAAGCCTCCTCCACGGCAGCTGTCACCAACGCCGCTGTCCGCCGGATCAGGAACGCGGCAGCCGGTGCCCTGCAGCCTGCCGAGCTTGAGGCGCTTGAACGTTCCCTGGCCTCCGACGCCCAGGCCTGGGCTGATGAGTTCGGCACCGCCAAGGACGTTTCCGGCCTGAGCGCGGAGCGGAACATCTTCCGCTATCGTGCGCTGCCGGTCACCGTACGGCTCTCAGAAGGTGCGCCGCTGGCGGACCTGGCGCGGACCGTGGCGGCCGGCGTCCTGGCAAACTCGGCACTGACTGTGTCCACCGCCGTCGAACTTCCGGTTCAGCTCCGCTCGGTACTCACCGGCCTGGATATCACCGTCACAGTGGAGTCCGACGCCGGCTGGCTGGCAACAGCTAGCCGGCTCGCGGCTGCGGGCAAGCTGTCCGGTGCACGGATCCGCCTGATCGGCGGTGACGCCACCGCCCTGGCGGAAGCCACCAACGGACGTCCAGACCTGGCGATCTACCCCCACCCGGTCACGGAGGCCGGACGGGTAGAGCTGCTGCCGTTCCTGCACGAGCAGGCCATCAGCATCACGGCCCACCGTTTCGGCACGCCGAACCATCTCTCGGATGCCCTGATCTGACGCCGAAGACCCCTGCGCAAGCGAACGGCCCGGCGGCCACCTTCGGGTGGCCGCCGGGCCGTTTTGTTCTAGTAGTAGTGGAATCGGCAGCGCCCAGCGCGCCGTGGGAGCAAGTTAACCCAGGTACCAGCCCGGGGGAGCCCACGATGCAGGAACGCTGTGAGCGGAGAAATCCTCGCAACGGGTGCAGGTGTAGGCGACTTCGCCCAGGGTCCTGACCACCCCGTCACGCCGGTAAACCGGAGGAATGTACGACTCAAGATAGATGAATTCGTCGGTTCCGCACTTGTCACAGGTGGGCTTTCCGACGTATTCGGACTCCGTGGTGGCCATCCCGCCACCGAAATGGGAATGGTGCGTGACCAGTGGCCGGGTGGTATGCGGATGCGGATGCGCTGAGTGGAAATGGGAGTTACTGGCTGTCTTCATTGGCTGCCTATCCCGAGCGCGACCGGCCCATGGGTTGCAGGCGCGCGCTCGTTTTGTCAAAACCGGCCTCTGCTTGACCCATGGGAATCCAGCATAGGCGATGCGGGCTTGCGCATCAATGGTTTTGGCGAAGCCGGTGCCCCAAGCAACGGGCCGCGGGGCGTGCCCGGAGGCTCTAGGCCGACTTCTTGAGGGTCCTGCCCACGATGGCTTGGGTCAGGGCGTCGATGACTTCGGCGTTGGCCAGCGGGTTGCGGATCAGGGTGAAATCGACGTCCCCGACCGGCGGGAGGTCGAAGCGCCGGGTGATGATTTTCAGGTCTTCCGGGACCAGCGAAGACGGCATCACCGCGACGCCGATGCCGGCTCGGACCGCCGCCAAAACGCCGCTGATTTGCCGGGTGGTGCACGTGATACGCCAGGTCCGGCCATGGGATTCCAGGGCGTCGATGGCGAGTTTCCTGCTGAGGCTGGGGGAGGGGTAGGCGATGAGCGGCACCGGATTTCCGGGCTCCAGCGACGTCTGGTCCAGCCCCACCCAGGAGAAGGAATCGTGCTGCACCACTGTGCCGTCCTTGGCTCCGGCCACCCACTTCACGAACACCAGGTCCAGCTGGCCGGCATTGAGCTTCTTGTAGAGCTGGTCGCTCTGCCCGACGGTGAGCTCGAGGTTGATCTGCGGATAGATCTGGCGAAATTCCCGCAGGATCCGGGGCAGCCCGGTGATGGCGAGGTCGTCCGCGGTGCCGAAGCGCAGCCGCCCGCGCATGGCGGAGCCGGAGAAGTAGCGCGAGGCGGCATCATGGGCGGACAGAATGGTGCGGGCGAACCCGGCCATGGCATCGCCGTTGTCTGTCAGCCGGACATCGCGGGTGTCCCGCGTGATCAGGACCCGCTTGGCGGCCGCTTCAAGCTTGCGCACGTGCTGGCTGACGGTGGGCTGGGCTAACCCCAGCCGTTCAGCGGCCTTGGTGAAACTCAGTGTCTCCGCGACGGCGAGGAACGAGCGGAGCTGGGCGGGTTCGAACACGGAGGGCTCCTTTTGGTCTCTGGTGCGTGGGCCGGCCGAGGCAGGCCCGAGCAGCAGTATTACGTTGCGCAATGCGAGTTATAGACGCAATAACCCTACATAATCATGGCCGGTCAGCCTAGCGTTAAGGGCATCCCAGCCCGCCCGCTTACTTGAGGACACCCCTGTGGCACCCCCACCGCCATCGTCGGCAACCGTCAGCCAGCCCGTCATCGACTCCGGCAGTTCCGAAACCCAGCCCATCGCCGTCGTCAGCGAACGGCTCCCCTGGAAACACACATTCATCTCCCTCAGGGTCCCCAACTTCCGCATCTTTGCCATCGGCCACTTTGTGGCGGTGATTGCGATCTGGATGCAGCGGATTGCCCAGGACTGGATGGTCCTGGAGCTGTCCGGTTCAGTGACTGCGGTGGGCATCACCGTGGCGTTGCAGTTTATGCCCTCGCTCATCCTGGGTCCATGGGGCGGCATGATGGCGGACCGGTTTGCCAAACGGAAGATCCTCATTGTCTGTCAATGCCTGGCCGCCGTCTTGGCGACGGCACTCGCTGTCCTCGCCCTCACTGGCGCAGTGCAGGTCTGGCACGTCTACGTCATTGCCCTGGTGCTGGGCCTGGTTACGGTGCTGGACCAGCCCGCGCGGCAGGTCTTCGTCAACGAACTGGTGGGGCCCAGGTACCTGCGCAATGCCATCAGCGTCAACTCCACCACGTTCCAGTTGGGCGGCCTGATCGGCCCGGCGCTCGCGGGCCTGATGCTGACCGCAGTCGGCGCCGGCTGGGCCTTCGCCGCAAATGCCTTGGCCTGCTGCTCCACGGTGGCCATGCTGCTGCTCCTACGGAAGGACCAGCTGTTCGTCAGCACCCCGGCCCCCAAGAAGAAGGGCATGCTGCGTGAAGGGCTGCGATACGCGCTGAGCAAACCCACCATTTACTGGCCGTGGCTGATGGCCGGGTTCATCGCCGTCTTCGCCATGAGCCTGCCGGTGCTGCTCGCAGCCTTTGCCGATCACGTGTTCGACGTCGGCGCCGGCGGCTACGGCCTGCTGAACGCCTTGGTCGCGCTGGGTGCCCTGTGCGGCGCCATCGCGTCAACCCGCCGCCGCCAGTTGCGGCTTCGCTCGGTAGTGTTTTGCGCCGGAATGTACGGCCTCATGCTGTGCCTGGCTGCGCTGGCGCCGTCGATGGTTTGGTTCAGCGTGGTGATGGTGTTGTCCGGTTTCTGGTGCCTGATGTTCCTGACCGGATCCAACCAGCTGGTCCAGGTCAGCTCGAACATGGGTATCCGCGGCCGGGTCATGAGCCTGTACATCATGGTGCTGATTGGCGGCCAGGCGATCGGCGGTCCCATGCTCGGCTGGATTGCCGAACACGCAGACCCGCACATAGCTCTGCTGGTGTCGGGCGGCGTACCGGCAATCGCCGCGTTGACCGTCGGGGTTGTCCTTGCCCGCAAGGGGGCGCTGAAACTTCGGGTAGACCTGAAGGATCGGCGCCACCCCGTGCGGATCGTCAGCCGTCCGTCGCCGGCTTAAGAAGCCAGCGGCGGCAGCGTAGTTCGCCTGCGGCTGCTAAAACCTGTCCGGGACCTAAGCAGGCAGGTGAGGGTACTCCGCCTGGCGCTGCTGGAACTCCAGGACGTCCTTGTTCAGGACCACGCCGTCGCGGATTTCGATGGCCCGGGAAATTGTTTCGTTCCCGTCCCACTCCTCCGGACCGCCGATGACCGTCTCCAGGAAAGGCAGCACGGCCTGGCTGATCTCCCAGCTGGACGAATTCCAGAGGTAGGAGGGGCTGTGGTCCACCGCGTAGTAGTTGATGTGATTCCCGATGGTGAACATCGGTTCCGCGAACGTGGTGGACCGCGCCCAGCTGAAGCCCATGCCCTCGTCGCAGGACACGTCGACAATCAGGCTTCCAGGGCTGAACGCCTCCAGGTCCTCTGTCCGAAGGTAGGTGAGTGGATTGTTGGGATCCTGCAGCGTGCAGTTGACCACGATGTCGCTCTCGGCCAGGAACGGAGCCAGTGGAACCCGGCCACGCTCGGTGATGACCTGGCTCAGGAAGGGGGCCTCGTCGTCGTGATCAAACTGCACGATGTTGACCGAGTGGATCGGGGCGCCAACCGCGGCAACACCGCGGTTGGTCAGCACCTGGACGTCATGGATGCCGTGGGCATTCAGCGCGGTCACCGCACCGCGGGCAGTGGCCCCAAAACCGATCACGACGGCGCTGAGGCGCCGTCCGTAATCGCCGGTCGAACCGGTCAGCGAAAGGGCGTGAAGGACTGAGCAGTACCCCGCAAGCTCATTGTTCTTATGGAACACGTGCAGGCCAAAGCCGCCGTCGCTGGCCCAGTGGTTCATTGCCTCAAAAGCGATCAGCGTGAGCTTCTTATCGATGGCCAGCTGGGTAATGGCGCGGTCCTGGACGCAGTGCGGCCAGCCCCAAAGGACCTGGCCATCGCGCAGTTCGGCCAGGTCCGCCGGCTGCGGCTTGGGCAGAAGTACGACGTCGGCCTCCGCCAGCAGCGCTTCCTTGGTGGCCATTTTCCCCACGAGGGTGGAGAGGTGGTCATCCGAGATGCCGAAGCGCTCGCCGTAGCCCTGCTCCAGGATCATGCGCTTACGCACTTCGGGGGCAATCCGCTCGAAATGCAGGGGATGGATGGGGACGCGGCGCTCGTCGGGTTTCCGTGTGGATGCCAGGACGCCCAGGCTCAGCTGGGTTTTATGGCCACTCACTTCTTTTTGGCGGCCTTGCTGGACGTGATATCCAGGGAGCTGGCCGGCGCTGCGGCTGCCCGCTTGTCGGCACGCTTTTCCTTGATGGACTTGCCGGCTTTTTTGGATGCTGCTTGACGCGGGGACTTGTCAGCCATGTTTGCTCCTGTAGCGGAACCGAAGAGGTTCCTGACTTCTGACGATACACGGCAGCACCTAACGGGCCCCGGTGTGCGGACGGCAGGCAACACCCAGGCATCGGCCCGACAGGTTGCTCTGACAAGTGCTCCGACAGGTTGATCCGACAGGTTGCTCCGACAGATTGCGCGGCGGTCATTGCGTCCGAGGGTTCCCAATGTGAAAATGACGCTCTGGGTACTGGGAAGGGCAGGCCCGCTTAATCATCACGGGAACAGCACCATGGGAACCATCGAGATCCACAACACCGTCCTTATTCCCTGCAGCCGGCCGGAAGTTTACGCTTTCTGCGTCGACCCGCAGGCGCGCGCGGCAGTGCCGGGGCAGGAGGATCAACTGCCGCGTTTCGAGGACCTGGTGACGGACCGGTCCTGGACAGAGATTCTGGAGAGCCGGACCGAAACGATTACGCGTTCCTATGTGGTGTATCCGGTGGCCGACAGCACGCGCATGACGGTCACCGCACACTACGATCCCAAGGGACTCGGGCGGGTGTTTTCCGGAGCGAAGGAGGGCGCGTACCGGAAACAGGAGACGGCCCGGCTGGCTGCGCTCAAGAAGGCTTTGGAGCGCCAGGTGAGGCTGGGGAGAAAAGGCTAGTCCCGGCGTCGTCCACACCAAGTATGTGCGAATCCCTGAAGTGGAGCGGCTGACGGGAATCGAACCCGCGTATCAAGCTTGGGAAGCTAGCGCTCTACCATTGAGCTACAGCCGCATGTGCCCCCGATTTGGGCGGGGCAGAACTTAGCTTAGCGCAGTTGCGCGGCCCCGCTGTCAACGACGCCCGCGATCCGGCCCGTGTCTGCAGGGCAGCCGGCGTCATCCAGTAACTCTTCAATAACGTACCCGTCCGTAGCTAGGTTCGCGGCGAAACGTCTGACTACTCTGAACCGGATAGCTGCGGTGTCATGGGGGAGGCGGGCTATTGAAAGTCAGACGTCGAACAAAGGATTCCCATGGCCTTCGCAGAGCACGAGGTACTCATCCGTCGTGACGCGATGGCCGTTTACACTTTCCTGGTTGACGGGTTGAACCTTCCGCAGTGGCGGGACGGGATCCGCAACATCGACCTCGCCGCAGGGGCAGCCGGTACCAAGGGCGCCGTGTACCAGCAGACCCTGGCCGGCAGGTCCGGACGGCCCGTTGCCGGAGACTTCGAAATCACCCAGGCCCGGCCGGGTGCCGAAATACAATTCCAGGTCATCGCCGGACCGGCCAGGCCCTCCGGCGGCTATTACCTCAGCACTGAGCCGGACGGAACCAGGGTCAGGTTTGCCCTCGAGTTCCAGCCCAAGGGGATCAAAGGCCTCCTGAACACCATGGTCCAGCGGACCATGAAGGCCGAGGTGGCCCAGTTGGAGCGGCTCAAGCACGTCCTGGAACTCCAGCCGGCCACTTAGTCCGCGTTTCGGCGGCGGGTCCGTTCCGCCGTCGGGCATTCCAAGGCGTCACAGCCTGAAGCTTTCCCGCCCGCGGGCAGCAGTGGGCACCGCGCATGCGGTATTTTGGGAGGCGTGCTGATCTCTGACCGCGATATTCGTGCCGAAATAGACTCCCAACGGATTGTCCTTGAACCGTACGATGCGGTGATGGTCCAGCCGTCCTCGGTGGATGTACGCATTGACCGGTTTTTTCGGCTCTTCGACAACCACAAATACGCGCACATCGATCCCGCAGAAGAGCAGCCGGAGCTGACCCGCCTGGTGGAGGTCGAGGACGGCGAGCCGTTCATCCTGCACCCGGGGGAGTTCGTGCTCGGCTCAACCTACGAGACTGTGACCCTGCCAGATGACATTGCGGCACGCCTTGAAGGCAAGTCCTCACTGGGCCGCCTCGGCCTGCTCACCCACTCCACCGCCGGTTTCATTGACCCCGGATTCTCCGGGCACGTGACTCTGGAACTGTCCAACATGGCAACGCTGCCCATCAAGCTGTGGCCCGGCATGAAGATTGGCCAGTTGTGCTTCTTCCGGCTGACGTCCGCCGCGGAATTCCCGTATGGCTCCGGTGAGTACGGCAACCGGTACCAGGGCCAGCGTGGCCCGACCGCCAGCCGCAGCCACCTGAACTTCCACCGCACCCGGATCTAGCCCCGCATCGAGGGGTGAGATCTCGGCGCTTTCCCGCCTCTTAAGCGCCGAGATCTCACCCCTCGGCGCGGGCGTCGGCGGCCTAAGCCTGTGCGGGCACCCGGGCCGGGCGGCCAAAGGCCTTGACCGCCGGCTCCACGTAGCGGGCGGCCAGCGGCCCGATGATGGCCATCAGAAGGACGTAAGCGGTAGCCAAGGCGGCCAGTTCGTCAGGGACAACTCCGGAGGCAACGGCCAGGCCGGCGATGACAATGGAGAACTCGCCGCGGGCAATGAGGGCCGCACCCGCACGGAAGCGGCCGGGGCGGGCGATTCCTGCCCGCTTGGCAGCCCAGATTCCGGTGATCATTTTCGTGACTGCGGTGATGACGGCCAGGACCAGGGCCCAGCCAAGGACCGGCGGAATGGATGTCGGATCAGTGTTCAGCCCGAAGGCCACAAAGAAAATCGCTGCGAACAGGTCGCGCAGCGGTTCAAGGATACGGGTGGCACTGTGGGCCGTGGCACCCGATATAGCGATGCCGAGCATAAACGCCCCCACCGCCGCTGAGACCTGCATGGCGGATGCAACACCGGCAACCAGCAACGCCGCACCCAGCAGGTTCAGGAGGAATACTTCGGAGTTTTCGCTGTGGACGGCTTGGGACACGCGATGGCCGTGCCGCAGGGCCACCATCAGGACTACGGTGACCACTGCCAGCGAAATTCCCACCGTGGTCAGCCCGCCGAGGAAACTGACCCCGGCCAGGGTGGCGGTGAGGATGGGCAGGTAGATGGCCATGGCGAGGTCTTCGAACACCAGGATCGACAGCACCACTGGCGTCTCGCGGTTACCGATCCGGCCGAGGTCCGTGATCACCTTGGCGGCGATCCCGGACGAGGAAATATACGTGACACCGCCCATCACCATCGCACCCACCGACCCCCAGCCCAGTAGCAGGGCCAGTGCGGCGCCTGGAACGAAATTCAGGACCAGGTCAAGGACACCGGCCTGCCAGGACCTGCGCAGACCGGTGAAAAGCTCGGCAGCCGTATATTCCAATCCGAGCATAAGCAGCAGCAGAATGACGCCGATTTCACCCGAGAGGTGGGCGAATTCCTGGATGCCTTCGAGCTTCATTACGCCACCGGCACCGAAGGCGAGACCGCCCACAAGGTACAGCGGGATGGGGGACATTCCGATCCGTCCGGCCAGCCTGGCCAACAGGCCAAGGCAGAACACAACGGCCCCCAGTTCAATGAGGGTCAGGGCCAGCGGGTCCATGTCGGCTATCCGTTGCGGAGGATCTCGGCGGCGTCGTCGAGGCCTTCTTGCGTACCGACGGCGATGAGCAGATCACCCGAGTGAAGTACGACGTCGGGACCCGGCGACGGGAGCACCTCGCCTTCACGCATGATCGCCACGATGGAGACACCACAGCGCGTGCGGATGCACGCTTTGCCCATCGGCTGGTTCTGGAACGGCGAGTCCGGAGCGATGGAGAACTGCCTCGTGACGATGCCAGGGACATCCCTGTGCTCTTCCGTGAGCTTCATGGCCAGGTGCTGTCCGCCCAGGAGGTTGCCCAGGGTGGCTGCTTCATCCCCGGTGAGGGGAATGGACGCCTGGCACGTGTCGGGGTCATCCCAGGTGGAGACGATCAGCTCCGTCTGGCCTTCCCGCAGCTCCACGACGCCAATGCGGCGCCCTGAAGCAGTCATAAAATCCTTCCGCCGGCCAAGGCCGGGGAGGTCCGTCTCATCCACGTTCATAGCTCCAGCCTAATCCGCGGGCGGCTCTTTGGGGCGTGCGCCGCCCAAGTCGCGGCCGCGGGCGCCCAAGTGTTCGTTCGCGCCGGGTTAAAGGGCGCGGCCCTAGGCGGCGGGGACGACGGCGATGGGGGCCTTGTCCGGCGACTTGACCGGCAGCAGGACCAGCAGGCCGGCGAGCAGTACCACCATGATGCCCAGGATGCCCCAGCGCTGCGCCTCACCCGGTGCCACCAGGGGCGTGGCCAGCGCGATGCAGAGCGTGAACAGCGAAGGCGCGAGGAAACTGACGGCGCGGCCGGTGGTGGCATACAGGCCAAAGAGCTCCCCGGACTCGCCGTGGGGTGCGAGCCGGGCAAGGTAGGCCCGCGAGGAGGACTGGGCCGGGCCGACGAAGAGGCAGAGGAACAGCCCAAAGACCCAGAAAGTGGTGCTGCCCGCCCACTGCATGCCAAAGAAGACATAGTCTCCGTTGCCGAGCACCAGGATGGCGGTCCCGGCGATCAGCAGCCCCACCAGGGAACCGATGATGACGGCTTTTGGCCCCACTCGGTCATCGAGGAAGCCGCCAATGACGGCACCGACAGCCGCCACGACGTTGCCGAAGATGGCGAAGAAGATGACTTGGGAGAGTTCAAAGCCGAAGGTTCCGGCGGCGATGATCCCGCCGAAGGTAAACACCGCGGCCAGGCCGTCACGGAAGACCGCGCTGGCCAGCAGGAAATAGATGGTGTGCGGGCTGGTGGCGTAGATGGCCTTGATCCGGCGGACCAGCAGGTTGTAGGAGGCCAGGAAACCCAGGGACTTGGCCTGCCTGGGCCGCGGGAGTTCCGGAACGGCGAACAGGACCGGCAGCGCGAAGACGAAGAACCACAGGGCGGAGAACACGGCAACCAGGCGGATGTTGAGGCTGTCCTGGGTGGACGCCCCGAACCAGTCGAAGCTCGGCTGGACGAACAGTTGCAGGACAACAAGGAGGGCAACGATGCCGCCGAGGTAGCCGCTGGCCCAGCCGAAGCCGCTCACCTTTCCGATGTTCCTCGGGGTGGAGACCTGCGCGAGCATGGCGTTGTAGTTGACGCCGGCAAACTCGAAGAACACGTTTCCCAGTGCAATGAGGGACACGCCAAGCAACAGGAACTCCGGCCTCGGGAACACAAAGAAGCACAGTGCCGTCAGGATGGCGACGGCGGCCGTGTTGACTCCCAGCCACAGCTTCCGGCGTCCGCCTGCGTCCGAACGCTGCCCGGTCACCGGGGCGAGCACGGCGATGGCGAAGCCGGCTATGGCCAGCGCACCGCCCAGGACCGCCGAGGCCTGGTCCTCGCCGCCGAAGGCGTTGGAGGTCAGGTACACGGTGAAGACGAACGTGGTCATCAAGGCATTGAAGGCGGCCGATCCCCAGTCCCAGGCGGCCCAGGCGAGGACGCGGCCCTTGCTGGTCGCCTTGTTTCCTGCTTCGAGTTCCGATGGCGGCTGCATGGCCTCAGGAGCGCTGGCGGTGTTCATAGGCTGAATCGTATCCGCCCGTGGCGAACAACCGGTGGACGATAACCCGGACAGCCGCCGAATCCTTCCACCCGGTCAACCCCGTGCGGCAGGAGTGCCTGTTGCACCTTGATAAACTGTGGGCACTGAAATCTTACGAATGACCGCCTGCTCTTACTTTTGACAATCGAATCCCTGACGTTGCGGAGATACCAGTGATCACAGTCCTTGCCGTGCACTTTGCGGTGGCTGCTGTGGCGCCGTTTCTGTTCAGGGCCTGGGGGCGGAACGCGTTTTATGCGCTGGCTGCAATCCCGGCGGCGTCATTCTTCTGGCTGTTGCTGCAGCACGGGGCCGTCTACTCGAACTCCGGCCCGGTTGACGAGGTATTCCCTTGGATTCCGGGCCTCAAGCTGGAGTTCGCCTTCCGGATGGACGCCCTTGCCTGGGTGATGTCGCTCCTGGTGCTGGGGGTCGGTGCCCTGGTGCTGGTCTACTGTGCGCGGTACTTCAAGAAAAAAGACCAGGACCTTGGCGGTTTCGGCGCCCAACTCCTGGCCTTCGCCGGAGCCATGTTCGGCCTGGTGGTGGCGGACGACCTCCTCCTGCTGTTCATCTTCTGGGAACTCACCACCATCCTGTCCTACCTGCTGATTGGATTCGCCCGCACGCGGCTTGCCGCCCGCCGCTCCGCGCTGCAGGCACTGATGGTCACCACCGCCGGCGGTCTCGCCATGCTGGTGGGTCTGATCATGCTCGGCTACAGCGCGGGCACGTACCGGATCTCAGCAATCCTGGCGCAGTCTCCCGAGCTGGTAGCCGGGCCAACCGGCTCAGCGGTGGGTGCCGCCGTCGTCCTCATCCTGGTGGGTGCCATCACCAAATCCGCGCTGGTCCCCTTCCACTTCTGGCTTCCCGGTGCCATGGCTGCCCCCACGCCCGTCAGCGCCTACCTGCACGCCGCGGCGATGGTCAAAGCCGGCATCTACCTCGTGGCACGGCTGGCGCCCGGCTTCGCGGAAACCCCCTATTGGCAGCCGGTTGTCCTAGGGCTCGGGCTGGCCACCATGCTGGTGGGCGGGTACCGGGCGCTCCGCCAGACCGATATCAAGCTGATCCTTGCGTACGGCACCGTCAGCCAGCTGGGCTTCCTGACCATGGTGGTGGGCCTTGGCACCCCCGACGCCGCGCTGGCCGGACTTGCGATGCTGCTCGCTCACGGGCTGTTCAAGGCCACTCTGTTCCTGGTGGTAGGTATCATCGACCACCAGTCCGGGACCCGCGACGTCCGGAAGCTGTCCGGCGTCTTCACCTCGTCCCGGGCCCTCGGGATCGTGGCCGGCATCGGCGCCGCGTCCATGGCCGGCGTCCCGCTGCTCGCCGGGTTCGTGGCCAAGGAATCGGTCCTGGAAGCCTTCGTCCACCACGCGCAGAGCGGTCCGTGGGGCTTGGTGGTGCTCGCGGGCATCGTCCTGGGTTCCATCCTGACCTTCGCCTACAGCGCCCGTTTCATGTGGGGCGCCTTTGCCGCCAAGCCCGGAGTTGACCGGACCCCGTTCAAGGCCGTCCGGCCATCCTTCCTCGCCGCTCCTGCCCTCCTGAGCCTCCTGACCATCGTCTACGGCCTGTGGCCGGCACCGGTGGATGCGTGGATCCAGCCGTACGCCGCGCTGTTTGCCTCCACCGCGCCCGACGCCGGGACCCCAGCCGAGCAGGCAGGGCACCTTGCGCTGTGGCATGGCATGACCCCAGCCCTGGGTTTGACGGCTGTCACGTTCGCGCTGGGCCTGGCGATGTACTTTGGCCATACCCTGGTGGCGCGGGTGCAGGACCGCGTGCCGGGCTGGATCGACGCCGACCGCGCCTACCAGTACACCATCGGCGCGCTGGACGACACCGCTGTCTGGATCACCGGCCGCACCCAGCGTGGTTCGCTCTACTTCTACTTGGCGGTCATCCTTTCCGTGGCCTGCGTCCTGCCGCTCGTCGCCATGCTGGCCTCCAACAAGCCGCTTCCGGACAACCTCT
Source organism: Pseudarthrobacter sp. CCNWLW207 (assembly GCF_037203945.1). Classification (NCBI taxonomy): domain Bacteria; kingdom Bacillati; phylum Actinomycetota; class Actinomycetes; order Micrococcales; family Micrococcaceae; genus Pseudarthrobacter; species Pseudarthrobacter sp. CCNWLW207. Next base: position 47,853 of record NZ_JBBCBS010000008.1, read on the forward strand.
ATTTCATCGATCCCAATTCGCCGCTGCAGCTGGTGGCGGCCGCGGGCATCGTGATCGGCGCCCTCGCGGCCGTCAAGGCAAACAAGCGGTTCCTTGCGGTGTTGATGGTCTCGGTGACGGGCTACGGCATTGCCCTGATGTTCGCCCTGCAGGGTGCCCCGGACCTGGCACTCACCCAGATGCTGGTGGAAACCATCATTTTGGTGGCCTTTGTCCTTGCCATGCGCAGCCTGCCGGCAGAGCTCCGGGACCGCACCGGCGGCAAATACCGGGTGGTGCGCGTCATCATCGGGCTGGGCTTCGGCGTCACGATGATTTTTGCCGCCATCTACGCCATGGGCGCCCGGATCGCCACGCCGGTTTCGCTGGAATTCCCCCGCCTCGCCTACGAGGGCGGCGGCGGGCTGAACATCGTCAACGTGACGTTGGTGGACATCCGCGTCTGGGATACGTTTGGCGAAATTTCGGTCCTTGCCCTCGCCGCCACCGGTGTGGCCAGCCTGATCTTCGTCCGCAGCCGCGGAGACCGCATCCTGATGTCCGCCGATGTTGCCGAGGGCACCGTGGGCAGGCACCCCGGCGTCGATCCTGGCTCCCGTGACGCCGCCGCGCTGGCCATCAGCAGGAAGTTCGCCGCGTCCACCCGGGACGCCTGGATTGTGGCCGGCAGGACGCTGGCCCCGGAACGGCGTTCGATCATTTTCGAAGTGGTCACCAGGCTGATTTTCCACTCCATGATCATCTTCTCCCTGTACCTGCTGCTGGCGGGGCACAACCTGCCCGGCGGCGGTTTCGCCGGTGGACTCACCGCCGGCCTGGCGCTGACCATCCGCTACCTGGCCGGTGGCCGTTTTGAACTGCGGGAAGCCACCCCTATCAGCGCCGGGACCCTCCTGGGCATCGGACTTGCGACTGCTGCCGCCTCAGGCGTGGTGCCGCTCCTGCTAGGCGGCCAGGTCTTCCAGACGGCCATCATCGAACTGTGGCTGCCCGTTTTCGGCGACATCAAGTTCGTCACCTCCACTATCTTCGACATCGGCGTCTACATCGTGGTGGTGGGCCTGGTGCTGGACGTGCTGCGCAGCCTGGGCGCCGAGATCGATGAAAACGTCGAAACTCAAGCGACGGCCCCGGCCGAGGAACAGGAACCACTGGGCGTCCCTGCCGAAACCACAGCGAGGGGCCAGTCATGAGCGTCAACCTGACCCTCTTGGCCGTGATGGGGGCACTCTACGCCTGCGGGATCTACCTCCTCCTGGAACGCAGCCTGACCCGCGTCCTGCTGGGCCTGATGCTCCTCGCCAATGCCACGAATTTACTGATCCTCGCCACTGGCGGATACGCAGGTCTCGCGCCGTTGTACGCCAAGGACACGCCCGCGCAGGACTACAACGACCCCCTTCCGCAGGCGCTCATCCTTACGTCCATCGTCATCTCCTTCGCGGTGACGGCTTTTATGTTGGGCATCATCTACCGCACCTGGGTCCTGGCCCGGCAGGATGAGATCCAGGACGACGTCGAAGACCTCCGCGTCGCCGAGACGCCCAGCTTCGACGCCGAGGACGACGCCGAGATCCCCATGGAGACCTCCGAGTTTCCCCTGACCATGGTCGGCGGCGACGGCCGTTCGGTGTCTGACCAGGCCTTGACCCGGGCCGGCGGGGAATCGGCCGGGAGCACCATCGCGGCCGGTGCCAAGAGGATTGATGCCATCGACGCCGCGGCCGAAGAGCAGCCAGGCTCCCAAAACGTCACCCCAGGCCCCGAAGGAGGTGTGAAGTGAACATCGCAAGCTTTGCCCCGCTCGCCGTCGTACTTCCCATCCTTGGCGCCGCCCTGACCTTTGTGCTGATCCGGCACTCACGGGCCCAGCGGACCGTGAGCATCGCACTGCTTTCCCTCACCCTCGCGCTTGAGTGCCTCCTCCTCGCCTCCGTCTGGGAAGGCGGTACCGCCGCGGTGAACATCGGCGGCTGGCTGCCGCCCTGGGGCATCGTGATGGTGGTGGACCAGTTCTCCTCCCTGATGCTGGTGGTTTCGTCGGCCGTGAGCCTCGCGGTGCTCGTGTACGCCACCGGGCAGGGCATGGCCGACGGCGACCACGACGCCCCCGTCTCGATCTTTCACCCGACCTACCTGATCCTGGTGGCCGGTGTGTCCAACGCCTTCCTGTCCGGTGACCTCTTCAACCTGTATGTGGGGTTCGAGATCCTGCTGACGGCAAGCTACGTCCTGATGACGCTGGGCGGCACCGGCCCCCGGATCCGTGCGGGCGTCACCTACGTGGTGGTGTCCGTGGTCTCCTCGGTGCTGTTCCTGATCTCCATCGCCATGGTTTACGGAGCCACCGGAACGGTGAACATGGCCGATCTCGCGATCAAGCTCGCAGACCTGGACCAAGGCACCAAAACCCTCCTGCACGTGATGCTGCTGGTGGCATTCGGCATCAAGGCGGCCGTGTTCCCACTGTCCTTCTGGCTGCCTGACTCCTACCCCACCGCCCCGGCGCCGGTCACTGCAGTGTTCGCTGGCCTGCTCACCAAGGTGGGCGTCTACGCGATGGTCCGCACCGAGACACTCCTGTTCCCCGGCGACTCCCTCAACACACCACTTATGGTGGCGGCGTTGCTCACCATGGTGGTGGGCATCCTCGGCGCCCTGGCGCAAAGCGACATCAAACGTCTGTTGTCCTTCACCCTGGTCAGCCATATCGGCTACATGGTATTCGGCCTGGCCATGTCCTCAGTGGCCGGGCTGGGCGCGGCCGTGTTCTACGTGGCCCACCACATCACCATTCAGACCAGCCTCTTCCTGGTCACCGGCCTCATCGAACGCCGCGGCGGCAGCTCCTCCATTGACCGGCTGGCCGGGCTGGCCAAACTGTCGCCCCTGCTGGCACTGCTGTTCTTTATCCCGGCCATGAACCTGGCGGGGATACCGCCGTTCTCCGGATTCCTGGGGAAGGTTGGCCTCATGCAGGCCGGCATCGAGCTCGGCACGCCGTTGGCGTACACCCTGGTGATAGGAGGCGTGCTCACCAGCCTGCTGACCCTGCTGGCCGTCGCCAGGGTATGGAACCGCGCCTTCTGGCGCAAACCGTCCGACGCCGAGCACCCCGACCCCGTGCTCCTCGCCCCGCGCGAGACCTCCGATACCGGGCGCCGGGGAGGCCGCAACAACGTCACACTGCTGCCGCGCACCATGGTGGGCTCCACCTTTGGACTGGTGCTGCTGGGCGTCTCGCTCACGGTCTTTGCCGGTCCGCTGTTCAAGGTCTCGGACCAGGCCGCCGCTGACATGCTGGACAGGTCCTCCTACATCCAGGCTGTCCTGGGCGAAGAAACGGCGGTTCCCCTCATCCTGAGCTCCGGAGGCGGCAAGTGAGCCGCCGGCGGATCTCCCTGCGCCAGGAGCTCCCGCTCCTGGTTTGGCTGGTCATCGTCTGGGGCGCGCTCTGGCAGGACTTCAGCCCGGGCAACCTCCTCTTCGGGGCCCTCCTCGCTGTGGCCGTGGCCCGGATGTTCTACCTTCCCCCAGTGGAACTGAGCGGCCGCTTTAATGTCCTCCACGCAGTTCCCTTCGCGCTGATGTTCTTGGGGAAGGTGATGGCCGCGAGCTTCCAGGTGATGTACCTGGCGGCCGTCCGAGGCCCTTCGGTGCGGAACGCCGTCGTCGCCGTTCCGCTACGGAGCCATGAGGACCTGATGGTGACCGCCACCGGGCACGTCATCTCCCTGATTCCCGGATCCCTGGTGGTGGAGGTGGACCGCTCCACGTCCACGCTTTACCTCCACTGCCTGAACATCGGCACTCCGGAAGAGGTGGAAAGTCTCCGCCGGGAAGTCCGGGACATCGAAGCCGGGCTCATTCGGATCATGGGAAGCCAGGAAGAACTGGACGCAATCAGAGCGGAGGCTGCAGCATGATGGAGATCGTCCTGGCCGTCACGGCAGTCATCCTTTCGCTGGCGGCCGCCGGAGCCATCATCAGGATCGCGCGGGGGCCTTCGCTGCTGGACCGGGTGTTGGCCTCGGACGTGCTGCTGGCCATCCTCGGTGCGGCCTTATGCATCGACATGGCCGTGAACCGGCACCTGAACAACCTCATGCTGCTGGTGGCGTTGTCCATCATTGGGTTTATCGGTTCGGTGACCGTGGCCCGCTTCGTGGCAGACCGGCGGGAGCAGCCCCATGAGTCCTGAGCCCGCCGTGCTGGACATCGTCATTGACTCCGTGTCCGCCGTTTTCATGATCGTGGGCGCGCTGATGTCCTTGGCCGCCGCAGTGGGCCTGCTGCGGTTCCCTGATCTCCTGAGCCGGATGCACGCCGCCACCAAACCCCAGGTCCTGGGCCTGTTCTTGCTGCTGGCGTCCATCGGCCTGCAGTTGCGCACCTGGTGGGTGTGGCCGGTGCTGCTGGTGGCCTGGATCTTCCAGCTGCTGACCGTGCCCGTGTCTGCGCACATGGTGGGCCGGGCCGGTTACCGGACCAAGCACCTGCACCGCGAGCTGCTCAGCTCCGACGAGCTCGAGGCCGTGGTGCAGAAAGCCGCCGCCAAAGCTTCCCGGGAGGATGCTTCCGACGGCGGCCGGCCGGACTGATCGCAGCCCGGCTTTTCCTGCGCCTAGACGATGTCCTGGCTCTTGGCGAAGCGCGTGATGGCCCGCTGCGTGCCGCGGTTGGCGAGGACCTGGATGACGGCGCTGACAGAGGCGGACACCAGCGCGAAGGTCAACGCGGTCCGCAGCGTGGTGGGGACATCGTCCTTGCCGCCCTTTGGTGGCTTCTTGCCGGTGGTCTTTTCCCAGATCGCGTCAACGGCCTTGGTGCCGGCGAACCCGGCAAGCAGGCTGATGCCCGTGCCCAGCAGCTTGATGAAGAAGTTCATTCCCGTGCTCCTTGCGTCGTGAATTCAGGACTTCTCCTAGCCTAGCGTCATCGGCCAGCGTGACAGCCCGCCTGCCGGGCCCGCCTGAAGCCCCTCCGGCGGTTCGCTACGGAGCCGGCACCAGGCCCTCCCAGGCCACGGTCCAGCTTGCCGGGAAGCCCGGGGCGTGCCGGTCCGGGCCGCCGTCCCACCCCGCCGCCATCAGGGCGACGGCGGCCAGGAGTCCGCCGTTTCCTGGCAGGTAGAGGGGAAGGGAATCTGTCTGCCGGTTGTGTCCGTTCGGCAGGACCGTGTTTTTCCCGGCCCCTTGCAGGAGGGCGTCGACGGCGGTTTCCGGGTCCTCCAGCCGTGCGGCGGTCATGGCCATCACGGGGTAGTCCCAGCCCCAGGTGCTGTCCCAGTCCCAGGTGGCCAGCACGTCGGCGAGCGTGGCGCGCATGATCTCCGGGTCGATCAGGCCTGTCTGCGGCAGCACGCCCAGTGCGCACAGCATGGACGGATGGTCCGTGCGGATAGTGAAGGGTTCGACGTCGATCGCGGCGTAGACGCCGTTGACGGTCCGCGGGCGGACCATGCCGTCCGCAACGGCCTGCCAGTCCGGGCGGTCGGGAAGGCCCAGGCGTTCACGCCAGGTGTTGGCGGTGCGGAGCGCCCATTGCCAGTACGCCAGCTCGAACGTGGGGTTGGTGACCGTCCCGCGGATGGCTTCATAACTTTCCTGGGCGGGGATCAGCGGAGGCCCAAGCTCAAAGCCACGTGCCGTGGGGTGCGCGAAGCTTGCCATGAACTCGGCGGTTTCGAACACAATCTCCGAAAATTCCTCCAGCAATGTCCGCGAGGGCACCGCCCGGTACGCCAGCTCGGCCAGGTGGATGGGGTGCGGCTGCTGCCAGATCAGGAAGGTGCCGATCGGGCTGGGGCTTTCCCGCCCGTCCGGTCCCACCTGCTTGGGCCAGCGGACGCCGTCGAACCCTTGGGCTTTGGCCGTCTGCCGCGCAGACTCGAGGATGGTTTGGTACCAGCGGAGGCTGGGGAGCAGCAGTTCCGTGCGGTTCCAGTGGGCGAAATGCGCGGCGTGCCACCAGTGCATCTCCAGGTGGAAGCGGCCCCGCCAGGAGTTGCACACCAGCCCGGTCTCCTGTGGTGGCAGGGATCCGGCGCAGTTGATCGCCGTGAGGTACTGGGACAGGACGATCCTGCGCTCAAGTTCAGCCGCCCGCGGGTCGGGTGTGCCATGGAGTTCGACGGCGCCGCCGGACTGCCAGAACTTCCGCCAGTGGTCGCGGGAGGCCTGGGCGACGGCGGTTCCAGTCCCAGTCGAGGGTGCGCCGCCAGAGCTGCGCAGGATGCATTCGCCCTGCCCGGTGCTGGTGAACTGGACGGCCAGGTCAAGGACGTCCTGGCCGGCGTCGGCGCCAAGCAGCAGGTTATGGGCCCCCGACTGGTCCAGCCGGAGGTTCCTCCCGGACACCGTCACCTGGTACCCCGATCCGTCCAGGTCGCGGTCCACCGTCCAGTGCTGGAGGCCGTCCGCTCCGCCCGTTGGTTCCGCCAAGGTAGTGGTGTGGTCCGCGGGACGGTTCCAGTCCGCGGCGTCATGCCACGCCTCGGACCCGTAGGGGAAGGCGAACGTGACCACCAGCCCGTGCTGGAGGGCCGCGGACTCCACGATCAGGCCGATCTGGTCCCGGTCCGGATGGCAGGCCGTGATGACCTTGACGGGATGGCCCCGGAGGCTGAACGTGCTGGTGACCGTCCCGGTCCAGAGGTCCAGGGTCTGGACGGGGTCGACGACGTCTGCCCCGGTGAGCGGCCGAGGCGCCCCGGCCCCGGCCCGATCCGTCCACGCGAACCCGATCCGGCCCAGGTCCAGGCGGTGCGGGTTCGCCCGCAGCCAGGTCTCGGCGCGGGACGCCTTAGTCTCCCGGCCTTCCACGATGTCGCCCACCATGTCCAGGTAAGGGACCGGGCCCCGCGCGGAATCGTACAGAACCGTGGAACTGGCCAGGCTGTACTCCTCGGACGCGGGGATGGAGTGCCAGCCCCATTGGGACTGCGAGCCGAGCAGCGTGCCGGGCGGCCCTCCTACGGGGTACTCGGCCGGGAGGCTCTGGAGCCCGGTGAGGTCTACCGTGAAGCAGAACTCGCCGTTGCCCACGGAAACCGGGCTGCGGGGATCAAGGCTCCGCTGCTCCACGTTGTGCCGGCGGACCAGGGCTTGACGGTCGATGGTGTGCTGGCTGCTCAAATGCCCGCCCTCCTGAAGGCTGCCGGATTTGACGGCGGCTTCCACGGCTGCGCCAGTGAGAAAACGCTTACCGGATCGACTTCATCCTCGTGTCGTCAGGGGGAGCGTGTCAACTTCGGGAGTGTCAGGAAGCCCAGCCCAGGGGCACGCTTACTCGGCCCGCATGGACCCCAGGATTTCGCGCAGGGCCTCCACCACGAGGTCGTGGTCCTGCTGCTGAGGCAGCCCGGAAACGGTGACAGTGGCTACAGCACCCACCCCGGCCACGTACACCGGGAAGGAGCCGCCGTGTGGCGCGTAGGTGGACTCGTCGAACCAGCCGTGGTCCTCGATCCGGCCGCCGTGCAGCCTGCCGCGGAGTCCCACCAGCAATGACGGGATCTCATACCGGGCGGCGGTACGCTGCTTGGCCCGGATCCAGTGCTCGTTGTCCGGGGTGGCGCCATCCAAGGCCACGTGGAAGAGCACTTGTTCGCCCTTGGTAATGTCGATCGCGATGGGAAGCCGCCGCGTCTTCCCCAGCTCCACCAGGAGCAACCCCAGATTGAGGGAATCGTCCTTGGTGAAATGCGGAAACTGCAGCTCGGTGATCTCGGCCTCGATCCGGTCAATCAGGGCCTCGAGCAGGCCTGATGGCTGGGGCAGCCTTGAGTCGGGATTGAACGCAGTCACAGTCGGGTTGTTGGCAGTCATGGCCCACAATCTACCGCCCCAGCGGTGTAAACTGGACCACGCCCATCAGGGCAGAATATTCAAAGACCAGCTTTATTAACGACAGGGGAGCGCCGCCGTCGGGCATCACTGGCATTGCCAGGGAACCGCAGGTGGGCGCTGAGAGTGCGGGACAGCCGCAGACCCTCGAACCTGATCCGGTTAGTACCGGCGCAAGGGAGTCGAGTTCTCGAAGTGTGCGGTAACCGGCGGCAAGCCGACCGCCGGAACACTTTCCCCTCCTGTTCCTCAGGAGGATCACATGAGCACTGCAGCAATCAAAAAGACCGGCTACACCTGGCGCATCGTTGACATCGTGGTGGCCGCCCTCATCGCCATCGCCGGCGGCGTGATCTTCTGGGCGTGGTCCCAGGGCGCCGCCGCGGTTTCGCCGCCCATGAACGCCGTCTACCCGCCGCTGACCGGCCTCATCGCCGGCGGCTGGATGATCCCCGCCGTGCTGGGCATGCTGATCATCCGCAAGCCGGGCGCCGCGCTCTTCTGCGAAACGGTGGCCGCCATGGGTGAACTGATCATGGGCTCGCCGTACGGCGCCTCCGTGCTGTTTTCCGGCTTCGTCCAGGGCCTGGGTGCCGAGATCATCTTCGCCATCTTCGTCTACAAGAAGTTCAACCTGCCCGTCGCCCTGCTGGCCGGCGCTGCGGCCGGGCTGTTCTGCGGCCTGAACGACTCCTTCGCCCCCTGGGGCTGGAACATCGCCTACGCCGCCGGTGACAAGCTCGCGTACATCGTATTTACCGCCATCTCGGGCGCGATCATCGCCGGCGCGCTGTCCTGGATCGCCACGCGCGGCCTGGCCAGGACCGGTGTGCTGAGCTCCTTCGCGTCCCGCAAGGCTGCGTCGGAGCCCGCCTTCTCCTAATGCCCGCAGCCTACGACGACGGCACAGCCGCTGCGATGCGGCCCGCCGCCGTCACTGCCCGCGGTTGGGGGTGGCGGCACGCCGGCCGGTCCCGGCCTGCGGTCCACGCCCTGGACCTGGACATCAAGCCCGGGGAGCGTGTGCTCCTGCTGGGCCCGTCAGGGGCGGGCAAATCCACGCTGCTCCACGCCCTCGCGGGGGTGCTGGGGGATATGAACGACGACGGCGAAGCGGGCGATTCCGACGAATCCGGTTCGCTGCGGATCGACGGCGCGTCCCCCCGTGAGCGGCGCGGCCGCGCCGGGCTGGTGCAGCAGGATCCCGAAACGCAGGTGGTCCTCTCCCGGCTCGGCGACGACGTCGCCTTCGGCGCCGAGAACCTCGCCGTGCCGCGCGATGCGATCTGGGCGCGCGTGCACGAGGCGCTTGACGACGTCGGGCTCTCCCACCTGCCGCTGGACCACCCGACGTCGGCCCTTTCCGGCGGGCAGAAGCAGCGCCTGGCGCTCGCCGGCATCCTGGCCATGCGGCCCGGGCTGATCCTCTTGGACGAGCCCACGGCCAACCTGGACCCCACCGGGGTCCTCGAGGTCCGCGACGCCGTCGGACGCTGCCTGGACAAGACCGGGGCCACGCTGGTTGTGGTGGAGCACCGCGTGTCCGTCTGGAAGGACCTCGTGGACAGGATCGTGGTGCTGCAGCCAGGCTCCGCAACCGATCCCGCAGTGCTGCTGGACGGGCCGCCGGACCAGGTCCTCGCCGAGGCGAGGGACATGCTGATTGCTGCCGGTGTGTGGGTCCCCGGCTTTGTTCCGGCCACGCGGAACCGGACTTCCGGCGGCTCCGGGGACCTGTTGCTGGCGGCCGAGGACCTTGCCGTTTCGCGGGAGCGGCCTCGCCGCCGCCGCTTCAAAGCGATCCCTCCGGTTCCGGTCCAGCAGGGCATCTCGGCGCAAGTTCGCGCCGGGCAGGCGCTCACCATCACAGGTCCGAACGGTGCGGGAAAATCCACATTCGCGCTGACCCTGGCCGGCCTGCTGGCACCCGTAGGGGGAAACGTTTCGGCCACCGTGGACCTGAGCCAGGGCGCAGGCATCGACCCCTACAAATGGAAGGCGGACCAGCTGATCGCCCGCATCGGAACCGTCTTCCAGGAGCCAGAGCACCAGTTTGTCACGGGCAATGTCCTGGACGAGCTGATGTTCGGCCCCAGGCATCTTGGCCACGGCGAGGAACGGGTGGATGAGCTCCTCCAGCGGCTTCGGCTGACCGAACTCGTGGACGCCAACCCCTACACGCTCTCCGGCGGTGAGAAGCGCCGGCTGTCCGTGGCCACGGTGCTCGCCGCCCACCCGCAGGTGCTGGTCCTGGACGAGCCAACCTTCGGCCAGGACGCCAACACCTGGGCCGAGCTCGCGTCCTTCCTCTCCGAACTGCTCGACGCCGGCACCGCCGTGGTATCCGTAACGCACGATGCCGAATTCAGCACGGCCCTGGGCGGCGCCGAGCTCCGGCTGGGCACCACCGAAGCGGTGGCCCCATGAGGCAGGAACTGACCCTGCGGGGGAACCAAGCACTGCTGACCCGCGCCAATCCGCTGAGCAAGTTCGCCGCCGTCGTCTTCATGACCGTGGTGCTGGCGCTGTCCATCGACTGGGTCTCCGCCTCCGTGGCGCTCTTCTGCGAACTGCTGCTCTTCCCGCTCGCAGGACTGACCCTGACGTTGCTGTGGCAGCGCGGCTGGCCGCTGATCCTGGCGGCCGCCGTGGGTGGCTGGAGCACCTCGATTTTGGCTCCGGACAGCGGAAGGGTACTGCTCGACGTCGGCATCTGGTCCATGAGCGAAGGCTCCCTGGAGCTGGGGCTGGGCTTTATGCTCCGCGGCTTGGCGATCGCGTTGCCGGCCGTCCTCCTCATGAGCTGCACCGATCCCACCGACCTCGCCGATGCGCTGGCCCAGAAGGCCCGGCTGTCGCACCGGTTCGTGCTGGGGACGCTCGCGGCCATGCGGCTTGTTGGCCTGATGGCCGAGGAGTGGCAGACCATTGGGATGGCCCGCCGCGCCCGCGGCGTTGGCTCGCGCGGCAACCCGGCGCAACGGATGAAAGCCACCCTGGGCCAGAGTTTCGGCCTCCTGGTCCAGGCCATCCGCAGGGCGTCACGGCTCGCGGTCACCATGGAGGCGCGTGGCTTCGGCGGCGGGGACCGGACTTGGGCACGTGAATCCACCTACAGCAGGCTCGACGTGTGGGTCCTGGCAGGCGGGGCCCTGATGGCTACAGCGGCCGTGGCCGCCGCCGTGTTTGCCGGCACGTGGAGTTTCGTCGGCGGCTAGTCCTGGAGAGAACGTATGGCGTTCATCGGGAAGTAGCCGCCGTCAGCGCGACGCTCAGATGCAGGAGTGGTTGTAGTCGAATTCCCCGGACACGAACTGGGTGAGTGCGACCTTGCCGCCGGCGGTGAGCGGGGCATCCGAGCAGATCGCCTTGGCCCCTGTTGCGGTGCGGGCACCTGCCAGCCAGCTGGGCAGGGTGTAAAGGCTGCTGGAGTTGCTGACAGTGCCTACGATCTGTCCCCATTGGTACCCGCTGGAGTAGATGCCGACGTCGGCGCCGATGCCGTGGAAGAAATCGGTCATACCCTCGAGGACTGCGCGGTTCCAGTTCCTGTTGCCCGACCATGAGTTGCCGGTTTCGACGTCGAGCCACCATACATACTCCGAGGGCTTGCTGATGCCGCGGAGGTACGCGTCGTCGTAGGCCTTGGCATAGCCGTACATGTAAGAGCAGGCTTCGGTAACCTCCGGATCGTCAGTGCTGTTCCTTGCGCAGTCACCGTACGGATTGTGGACCGGCTTTGCGGCGGGGTAGTCATTGCTGGTGGGCCACCACGAGCCTGTCAGCCCGGGATTGGCTGTATTGACGTAGAGCGCAACGGTTGGCTGGGCGGTGGGGTTTTCTGCGCGGTCCCCGTTGGCGTCGATGGCGTTCGCCCACTTCAACTGCTCCGCGAGGCAAGGGTTCGTTGCGTTGGCACGGCCGTTGTTGACCCCGACAATGGCGAAGGCCGCGCCCCTGGGGAGTTGTTTGTTGCACTGTGGCCAGGAGACGTCGTTGCCCAGCAGCGATGGGCTGCCTTCGCCGGGGGATTGCACTGCGGCAACCGGGGGCGCGAACACCATGCCAAACACCAGGGCCAGGCCGAGTGCCAGGGCGCAAGGCATCAGCCTCAGCGCACCCGTTGAGGTGGGTAACGTTCCCGGCACAGCTCTGTGCATGGGACCTCCGTCCTAGCCCGGCGGGCAGGTCTTTTCAGTCTCCTCTTCCCCAGCGACGCGGGTCAAGGGCGCCGCGGGTAGCCAAGGCTATCGCATGAGGTGGGTTCTTTACGATCCTGACCTTCCAACTGAGAGTGTGTGCGTGGCAAAATAGCTCATTTATGATATTTTTTTCATATGACTCAGGAAACTGCTGAACACGTTGCCGCAACGCTCCGGGAGGCCCGCAGCCAGAAAGGCTGGACCCAGGGACAGCTGGCCGCCGAGCTTGGAACCAGCCAAAGTGCCGTCGCACGGATGGAACAGGGGAAACAGAACCTGAGCCTGAAAATGATCCAGCGGCTGGAGGCCATTTTCGGTCTCAGCATTGTCAAAGTGGGCACATCCCAGATGACGCATCTGCGGGTCGAGGGTGCCCGCACGCTGTCCGGGTCGGTGGACGTGAACAGCAGCAAGAACGCCGGCGTCGCGCTGCTCTGTGCCAGCCTCATCAACCGCGGCACCACGGTCCTGCGCCGCCTGGCCCGGATTGAGGAAGTCAATCGAATCGTCGAGGTCCTGAGCAGCATCGGCGTCGAGTGCACCTGGCTCAACGACACCGACCTCCAGCTTCGCCGCCCCGCCGCCCTGGACCTGGCGGCCATGGATGTGGAAGCGGCACGCCGCACGCGGAGCGTCATTATGCTGCTCGGCCCGCTCCTGGACGAGGCCGGGGAATACCGCCTTCCGTACGCCGGCGGCTGTGATCTGGGCACCCGCACAGTGGAGCCGCACATGCAGGCGTTGCGCCAGTTTGGGCTTTCGGTGGAGGCCACCGCTGGTTTCTACACGGTCCAGGCGCCGGAAGAGGACACCCTCGACCGCTCCTTCGTGCTGACTGAGCGCGGTGACACGGTCACCGAGAACGCGATCATGGCAGCGGCCCACCGCCGCGGCACTACCGTGATCCGGAACGCAAGCCCCAACTACATGGTCCAGGACCTCTGCTTCTACCTGCAGATGCTGGGAGTGAGCATCGACGGCGTGGGCACCACCACCTTGAAGATCACCGGGCAGCCGCACATCGACGTCGACATTGAATATTTCCCGTCCGAGGATCCCATCGAGGCGATGAGCCTGATCACGGCCGGCATCGTCACCAACTCGGAGGTGACCATCCGCCGCGTCCCCATCGAGTTCATGGAAATTGAGCTGGCAACGCTGGGGCAGATGGGCCAGAAGCTGGAGGTTTCCGGAGAGTACATGGCCCGCAATGGCCGAACCCGCCTGGTGGATGTCACAACCAAGCCGTCCGAGCTGCGGGCGCCCGAGGACAAAATCCACCCCATGCCGTTCCCCGGGCTGAACATCGATAACCTGCCGTTCTTTGCGGTGATCGCGGCCAACGCCGAAGGCCAAACCATGATCCACGACTGGGTTTACGAGAACCGGGCCATCTACCTCACGGAGCTGAACCGGTTGGGTGCCCAAGTGCAGCTCCTGGACCCGCACCGGATCTACGTCACGGGGCCCACACGTTGGCGCGCGGCGGAGGTGGGCTGCCCGCCGGCACTCCGCCCGGCCGCTTGCCTGCTGCTGGCCATGCTGGCGGCCCGCGGCGTCTCCGAGCTGCGGAACATCTACGTGATCGAGCGCGGCTATGAGGACCTGGCCGAGCGGTTGAATACCATCGGGGCGAAAATCGAATACTTCCAGGACTGATTGTGAACGATTCTGCTCCATCATTCGGGGCGCCTGTCCGTTAGGCTGCGGAATCCCGGGGTTGCGGGCCCGCGCAGACGAAATGATGGGGCAGGATGCGTCACCCGCGGGGACGCCCGCGTTCCAGCACAGCGCGGATTTCCTTCAGGACCGTCTCCGGACTGTTCCAGATCTGCTCCGGAGCGTAGCTCAGGACAGAGTAGCCCTGGACCTGGGCGACGTTGGACCGGGACATATCCTTGCGCCAGGCCGCGCGTGAACTGTGGAACTGGAAGCCATTGATTTCGACAATCAGCCAACCGTCGATCAGGATGTCCACGCGCCCTACACCTGGTATCTGGACCTGCCTGCGGAACGCTAGCCCTGCCGATTCGAAAAGAAGTCTGGCACTGATCTCCGGCACCGACTCGGACAAGCCGTCTGCCTTCGCCAAACGCTTCCGCGCTGTTCCGAAATACTTGGCTGTCAGTTCGGATTCGAGGAGTGCGCGGTGAATCCCGTGCTGTTGCATGGCGGACTGCGCGATTGCCACAGCGTCGACTTCCGGGAGGCAGGTCAACGCGTGGATGACCGTGTCTTCCGGGCTGGCGATGGGCAGGCGCTGGTGTTGTTCGAAGCGGAGGCGGCCGTGCCTGGGGCGGCACCTGCTACGCCTGTGTCGGCTGGCCAGGTGCAGCCCGCCGGGCCTGTCTTTGAGCCATAGCCCGTAGTAGGACGCGCTTGAGGCGCAAGTCAGGAGCGAATCGTCGATGATTGCCTGCCTGAATTCGGGGTTCGCATCCGGTAGTGCCCAGACCCCTTTTCTGGGCTGGATGGCTCCGGCCGTTCCCAGGCTCCGCACGTCGCGGGCTGAGTACCCTTCCCGCCGCAGCGTGCCAACCCGCGCCACGCCGCCCAGGGATTTCAAAAAGTCCAAAGGATCCATGGATCGAGCTAGCCACGGTTTTGCCCGCGCCTGGCCGGTGGAGCGTCGCTATGTGGACAACCCCAACTGTGGAGGAGCTGTCCCCCCGGGGATTTTGCACCATCATTCGCGGGACCAGGACAACGCGCCCGGCCTTCAGGGCCCTCGTTGTCCCAAAGCAGGAATGATAGAGCAGAATGCGTCGAATAGTTCGCGGTTCGTCATGATCGGCCCCAACCCCGCCAAGCGTGCGGCGTTGAAGCAGAATAGAGGCATGCGAACATTCGGCGTCGAGGAAGAGCTCCTGATCGTTGATCCGGACACAGGGGCGCCCCTTGCTCTGGCGGATGCCCTGTTGTCCGGCCGGCGGCTCGCGGCCGACGACGCGCCGGAGAATCCGCATGCACTGGAGACCCAAGACAAGACCGTATACGACGACGACGAGCTGGGCCTGAGCGCCGAGCTCAAGCTTGAGCAGATCGAGACCCAGACGCGGCCGTGCCTTCAGTACTCCGAACTGCTGCCGCAGATCCGGGCGGGGCGGCTGCTGGCCGATCAGGCCGCGCTCAAGAATGGCGCCAGGGTTGCCGCGCTGGCCACGTCGCCGCTCGGCTCCACCACCCACACCACCCCGGACCCGCGGTATGCACGCATGCTGGAACGGTACGGCCTGACCGCGCAGGAGCAGCTGACGTGCGGCTTCCACGTCCATACGTTCATCGAATCACCCGATGAGGGCGTAGCCGTGCTGGACCGGATCCGGGACAAGCTGGCCGTCCTCACCGCCTTGAGTGCCAACTCGCCCTTCTGGAATGGGATGCCTACAGGATTTGAGAGCTACCGGACGCAGGCCTGGAACCGGTGGCCCACGTCCGGTCCCGCGGGCATTTACGGCACGTACTCCGCGTACCGGCGAGTGGTGACGCGCCTGTTGGACAGTGGCGTGATGCTGGACGAGGGCATGCTCTACTTTGATGCCCGCCTGTCCCGGAACCACCCCACTGTGGAGGTCCGCGTGGCCGACGTCTGCCTGCGCGCGGAGGACGCCGCCCTGATCGCGGTACTGGTGCGGGCCATGGTTGAATCGGCCAGCAGGGAATGGCGCGACGGCGTCGAGCCGGCGCCGGTCCCCACCGTCCTTCTCCGGATGGCCGCGTGGCAGGCAAGCAGCAGCGGATTGGGTGGTGAACTGCTGGATTTCGGTACGTTCAGGCCTGCCCCCGCCGTCGATGTGGTGCGATCCCTGGTGGATTACCTCGCGCCGGTCCTCCAGGAACAAGGGGAGCTGTCCCTGGCCCGGCAGGGCGTTGAGGACATCATTGCCCGCGGTACCGGGTCGGCTGAACAGCGTAGGGTCTGGGACTCGGTGCTGGAAAAATCACCGCCCGACGACGGCGGGTTGGCTGCGGTAGTCTCCTACGCCGTGGGCATCACAATGCGCGGAACGTCCGGGCTGCCCGAGGTCGATGCTGCCCCCGAACTGCTAAGGGTGCGCCAGTCCTAGGCTCCCGGCGTCCGCTGTGTCCGCATTGTCCGCAACCGGGACTGCGGGTTCTTCATAACGCATAAGCTGGGCGCCCACCGCGGCCTCCACCAGGTAGAAAACAAACGGCGGGATGTCCTTTGTCCCTGCCAGGATGGCGCCGAAGGCGGGAGCACTCGCCGCCGCCGTGATGCCGGTCCAGGGTTTCAACGGCGACAGCAGGAGGCCTGCACCCAAGGCGGCCAGCGCGCCGATGTGGAGGCCGGAGTAGGTCAGGAACGGCCAGCTGGGACCTCTCCGGTACGCGAACTTCTCCAAATCCGATGCCCGGTCCGCAAGGGCAACAACGAACAGGGGTGCGCCCGCGACGAGGGCGGCCGCTGCACCGGTGGCGAGGGTCTTCGCGGGGCCGGATCTGAGGGCCTGGGCGAATCGGACGAAGCCGATGGGCACCGCTGCGGTCCCTGCGGCGGCGAGGAACTGCCCGGCGATCCAGGGCCCCCGGCTGCGCTGCAGCATGGCCAGCCGCGCTGCCGGGTCCTGGGTGGCGTGCACCATTCCCACGAAGGAAATGCCCACGCCCCAACAGCAGCTGGCCGCAACGATGACTGTTCCGGCCTTCTGATACGGCCTGTTGCCCCGCAGTGCCTGCTTCCCGTGCATGGCTGCCTCCCGGTCCGGCGGATGCGATGGCCCAGCTCAGCGCGTAGTGACCATGAAGCTACGCCGACGTGCCGCCGTGGTCAACAGGGTTAAGGCCAGCGGGGCCCGCCATCATGCACCGATCGCCAGTCGCACGCCCAAGCCCAGCATCACGACGGCGATCAGGCCGTCGAGGACGCGCCAGGAGGACGGGCGAGCAAAGAACGGGCGCAGGACCCGGGCGCCGAACCCCAGCGCGCTGAACCACGCAATGCTGGCGACGATGGCACCGGCCCCAAACCACCAGCGCAGATCCTGGGCCTGCTGGTTGGCCACCGAACCGAGCAGCAGGACGGTATCCAGGTAGACGTGCGGGTTGAGCCAGGTCAGGGCCAGGACCGTGGAGATGGCCGCCCCGGCGCTGAGGGCCGGATGTTGTCCCGAAGCTGTGAGCGCGCCGGGGCGGATCGCCCTGCGGGCGGCCATGGCACCGTATCCCAGCAGGAAAATGGCGCCGGCGTAGCGCGCCACGTCCACTACTACCGGGTTAGCGTGAATGAGTGCCCCGATCCCGGCGATCCCAGCGGCGATGAGCAGCGCGTCGGAGACACTGCAGACCAGCACGACGGCGGCTACGTGCTCACCCCGGATGCCCTGCCGGAGGACAAACGCGTTTTGGCTGCCGATAGCCACGATGAGGGCAAGCCCGGTGCCGAAGCCGAGCACGATGGGGGCCAGAAGTGCAGTCAGATCCATGTCATCCAACGTACGGCGGACCATATGATTACTCCAGCTAAACATTTTTACGTGTCCTAAGGATTGCTAATGAGAACCTTTCAGCTGGAACAGCTCCGGACGTTTGCCGCGGTGGTGGAGGAAGGAACGCTGGAGGCCGCAGCCAGGATCCTGGTTGTCACGCCCTCGGCAGTTTCCCAGCGGCTCAAGGCAATGGAGGATGCGGCCGGGCAGATCCTGTTCCAGCGGACCAATCCCGTGCGGCCCACCCCGGCAGGGGAAGCGGTTCTTCGGTTCGCCCGGCAGGTCCGTCAACTGGAGTGGGATGCGTCGCGGGAGCTCGGCGAGAGCAGCGACAGGCCGGGCACGCCCATTCCCCTGGTGGTGAACGCAGATTCGCTGTCCACGTGGTTCCTGCCCGCGCTCGCAGGCCTTCCACCGGAGCTCGGCGCATTTTTTGAAATCCACAGGGAAGACGAACAGCATTCCACGCAGCTACTGCGCGCCGGGACGGTGATGGCCGCTGTGACCGCTAGTCCGGACCCGGTGCAGGGCTGCAGCGTGGCACTGCTGGGAGCCTTGAGATACCGCGCGGTCGCCAGTCCCGGCTATGTCCGGCGATGGTGGCCGGACGGCCCTGACCTCAGGGCCGGCAGCCTTGCCCCGGTGGTGGACTTTGACCGCAAGGACGACCTGCAGGAGGGGTTCTTTCGCAACCTGACCGGAACGGAACTGAACGCACCGCGGCACTATGTGCCGACGTCGGCAGAGTTCGCGCAGGCAATCCGCCTGGGATTGGGGTGGGGGCTGTTGCCGGAGCAGCAGTGCCTGGCCGACATTCGGGGCGCCGCACTCATCGAACTGGCCCCGGAGCACCCTGTCGATGTGGCCTTGTATTGGCAGCGGTGGAAGATCGACTCCCCGGTGCTCAACCAGCTCTCCGACGCAGTCCGGGAGACGGCGTTCCGGCAACTCCGCCAACCCGGGGCCTGACCAGCCGCATCCGCCGTGCCCACAACAGCTGATGCATTGGGAAAGGTGCCATGCCATACTCAGGCCGTGACGTCGTCGTACTCGTTCCGTGCCGAATTGTGGCTCTATCCGGGAGAAGGCGGATGGCACTTCCTCACCCTCCCGGAGGTCATTGCCGACGACCTCCGCGAGGAAGCGGCTCCGCTCCGGAAGGGCTTCGGCTCGGTCAAAGTCACAGCCGAAATTTCCGGCCACACGTGGCAAACCTCAGTCTTCCCGGACGGCAAGTCCGGCTCCTACCTGCTGCCGGTGAAGAAAGCGATCAGGACTGCGGCCCGCATCAGCGCAGGGGACACAGTAGCTGTTAACCTCGAAATCCAGCCCGGGTAGGAAAGTGAGCTCCGTGAACCCTTTTGCGGCCAGCGGGCAATACATAGTGTGAGCACAGACAACGACATCATCAGGCGGTCCCGGGACAGCCCCGAAGTTTTCGGGGAGTTGTACGACAGATACGCCTCAGTTATCTACAGATACGCCGCCAGACGGGCCGGTGATTTCGCCGCCGACGACGTCACATCCGAGACCTTTCTGGTCGCCTGGGAACAGCTTGAAACCTACGATCTGGACCGGGAGGTGCCCGGCCGTGGCTTTTCGGGATCGCCACAAACTTGCTCCGGCGGCACCACCGCGCCGAATCCAAGATTCTCAGAACCGCAGGAAAAGCGGCTCTCCGTGAAGCCGTCGCCGACGATTCGGACCGGATTGCCGCCCAAGTGGACGCCGTTGTGGCGACCGCTGGCATCGCTCGCAGCCTGAAAGCTATGGCGGCCATAGACAGGGAAACGCTGCTGCTCTACGCCTGGGCGGACCTGACCTACGAGGGTATCGCCTTGGCCATGGACGTACCGGTGGGAACCGTGAGGTCCCGTCTGAACCGTGCCCGACGAACACTGCGAACCCGGCTCAACCTCGAAATTATTGATGAAACGGAGAACGACCATGAACGATTTACAGCTGCTCCGCGAAATGCGTAGCGACGTCGGCTCCGTCCCGCCGGCCACGTTGGCACGCGGACGCAACAGACTCATGTCCAAGATCAGTTCCGACTCCGGCCCCGAGGCAACGGCCACAACGTACGCCCCGGCCAACGTTCGCCCGATCCGCTTCCGGCGCCGTGTCCTGATCGCTTCGGCAGCTGCAGCGCTGCTCGTGGGGGGAATCGTCGTGGCAGATGTAGTCAGGCCCAGTGGTCCGGGAGCAACCGCCGAAGCAGCCGAGGTCCTGAACAACGCCGCGGCAGCAACCATCCAGACCTCCGACCCGGAAGTGGGACCCGGCCAGTACCTGAAGATCGAGACCACAGCGGTATACGCCGCCGGAGTCGCTTTGGGGGACCCCGGAGCAGGCGGCCGTTCGGTGGAGTGGCTGGACAAATCTTCGGACCAGCTTTATGTCCCAGCCGACCATGCCTCCGAATGGATCTGGAACCGCGAAGCCCGCATCCCAAGGACGTTCTTCAGCGAGGAAGCTAAAGCAGAGGCCACCAAATACCAGCAATCCCAGTCTGAAAACCCCCACGGCGCGGGAGAACTGCTCCGGGCACCGGGAGGTAACTTCTACGGAGTACCGCGGCTGCTGTTCGCCGGCTTGCCCCTGGAGGAAGGCGTGAAGAATCTGCCCCGCGACCCCCAGGCACTCCTGGACACCATTCGACAGCGAGGCAAACAAGGCAGGCCGGAAGCCGAAACGCTGGAAAGCATCGCCGCCGCCCTGCAGACCGGAGTCGTCCCGGCGGACCTTCGCGCTGCACTGTACAAAGCGGCCGCGCTCATTCCCGGAGTCACCGTCGTAGACAAGGAGGCGAACCTAGACGGCAAGGTAGGCACAGCGATCGGGATCGAGCATCCGGACAGGGAAACGCGGACGGACATCATCATTGATCCCGACACAGGGCTGCTGATCGGAGAACGAGTGGTCACGCTGACAGCTGGCGAGACCTTCCCAGCCGGAACAGCGACCGCTTGGACCTCGGTTGAGACCTCAGTGGTCAATTCCGCCCCGTAAGCAGGCGCCGATCAAATCTGCTTGAGCGCCTGTTCCAGGTCGCGGATGAGGTCGTCCGCGTCCTCAAGGCCCACGGACAGCCGCACCACGCCGTCGCTGAGGCCGATGGCGGCGCGGCCTTCGGGACCCATGGCACGGTGGGTGGTGGTGGCCGGGTGCGTGATGAGGGACTTGGCATCGCCCAGGTTGTTGGAGATGTCGATGATCCGCAGCGCGTCCAGCAGCGCAAAGGCGGCGTCCTTGCCGGAGCGGCCGTCCGTCGTCGCGAGCTCCAGGGTGAGGACGGTCCCGCCGGCCTTCATCTGCTTGGCCGCGAGCTCGTACTGCGGGTGCGATTTCAGCATGGGGTACTTGACCCAGCTGACGGCAGGCTGCTGTTCGAGCCATTCGGCCAGCCGCAGTGCCGTGGCTGAGGAGTGGTTCACGCGCAGGGCCATGGTTTCCAAGCCCTTGGTTAGTACCCAGGCGTTGAAGGCGGACAGCGACGGGCCGGTGTGCCGCATGAGCTGCTTGACCGGCCCGTCGATGAATTCCTTGGTGCCCAGGATGGCGCCGCCCATGACCCGGCCCTGGCCGTCGATGTGCTTGGTGCCCGAGTACACAATCACGTCCGCGCCGAGCTGGCCGCAGCGCTGCAGCAGGGGTGTGGCAAAGACGTTGTCGACGACGACGGTAGCGCCGGCGGCGTGCGCCAGTTCGCTGACCGCTGCGATGTCCACGATTTCCTGCATCGGGTTGGACGGCGATTCGAAGAACACTGCCGTGGTGGGCTCCGACAGGGCCGCGCGCCACTGCTCCAGGTCCGGTCCGTCGACGAACACCGTCTCAACACCCCAGCGGGGCAGGATCTCGTTCAGGATCACAAAGCAGGAGCCGAACAGTGAGCGGGCTGCCACTACGCGGTCGCCAGCGGCCAGCAGGGCACCCAGGGCGGTGAACACGGCGGACATTCCCGACGCCGTTGCGAAGCACGCCTCAGTGCCTTCGAGCAGGCGGAGCCGTTCCTGGAAGGTGGCCACGGACGGGTTGCCGTAGCGGGAGTAGACAAAGCGCTCGTCCTCGCCGGTGAAGGCGCGCTCCGCTGCGGCGGCGGACTCGTAGACGAATCCGGAGTTCAGGAACACCGGTTCGGTGGTCTCCTGGAAGTTGGTGCGGTCCAGCCCGCCGCGGACGGCCTGGGTGTCAGGGCTCCAGCCGGCGGCATCTTCGTTGAAGGTCACTTAGTTCTTTCCCAGGTTGGTTGGCAGGCCGCGGTTCTTCCAGCCGTTGACGGTGCGCTCGCCGTAGCGGTCCGGTTCGCCTTCGAAGCCCTCCAGGACGTTGTAGGAGGTGAAGCCGGCTTGGGTTGCGGCGATGGCAGCGGAGATGGAGCGCTGGCCTGAGCGGCAGATGAACAGGAGTTCGGTGCCGGTGTCCTCCGGCGCCTGCTGCCTCAGGTCGGTGAGGAACTCGGGGTTGGGAATGCCGCCGGGGAACGTCCACTGGATGAACAGGGGGTCGTTGTCGGTTGCCTTGGTGTCAGGGATGCCGATGTGCGCCCACTCACCCTCGGTGCGGACATCCACCAGGATGGCGCCCTGCTCCAGCTTGGTCCAGGCTTCCTGCGGGGTGAGGTCTCCGGCGTAGCTCACGCGTGGCCCTCGCCTTCGAACTCAAGGTCTTCCACAGCGGTGGCGACGGCGGCGTCCGCACTGGCGATGGCGGCCGGGAGGATGAGTGCCTGCGCCACAATCACCTGGCCGCCGTTGGACGTGGCAGCCGGGCTGCCATGCAGGACATAGCCTTCGGCCAGGGCGGTGGAAATCCGCTCACAGAAATTACGGTCGTCCGGGCCTGTGATGAGCCGGTACGACAGTTTTTCTTCAGGGGCAGGTGCGTCAGACACGACGGATCTCCTTCTCTCACGCTTGCAACTCGAATGTCGATATGCCGAGTATTCACCTGAGGCACCCCGCCGCGAAAGGGAGGGTTGCCGACCGGCCAGTCAGGGCTTGGCGCCGGTTCTCATTACTCCTCAAAAACGTAACACTTGGCCCGCCTGGCCGCACCGCCGCCGTCGTCATGTTCCGTAACCAACACGTGCTTCCGCGGCCGTCACCCGGACGGGACAATCAGTCCATGGGGAAATCTGGGCGGGGACTGGCTGTATTCGCGCGTTTGAGGACTGCCGCTGCATTCCTCGTACTGGCCACGGTGGCCACGGGGTTGAGTGGTTGCCGGGACGTCTTCGCGCCGCCGCCCTGCATGCCGCCCGCGTACACAGTCACGCCGTCGGAAGCCAAACCCGGTGAGCAGGTTACGGTCAGCGCGCAGGACACCAACTGCGATGCGCGCTACGGGCAGAACGCGCAGGTCCAGGTGACGGTGCGGGACGCCTTTGGATCGCTGATGCTGGAGGAACTCGCACCCATGAGCGACGACGGCGCGTTTACTTTCGTGTTCACCGTCCCGCCGGGCGCGGCTCCCGGCAAGGCGGCAGTGGGGGCGCACCCGTACAACCTGGATTGGTGCGACGACACCGGGGTTAACAACCGGGCCAGCGCGGGGACCGGGACGCTTGTCCTGGTCTCGTGTGCCGAGCGCCTGGTGCCGTTGCTAATACTGGCGGGTACCGGGGCCTGAGCAGCGGCGACGCCCGTGGGGACGGGCGTCAGGCCCTGAGGATGAGGGCCTCGCCCTGGCCGCCGCCGCCGCACAACGCCACGACGCCGATGCCGCCGCCCCGCCGTTTCAGCGCCAGGGCCTGGTGCAGGACCAGCCGTGCCCCCGAGGCGCCGACCGGGTGGCCCAGCGCGATCGCCCCGCCGTCGGCGTTGATCTTCTCCGCAGAAATGCCAAGGTCCTGGGCTGACTGGATGATCACCGAGGCGAACGCTTCGTTGATTTCCACCAAGTCCAGGTCCTCCACCGAAATCCCTTCTGCGCGGAGTGCTTTTTCGATGGCGCGGGACGGCTGCGAATGCAATGAGCCGTCCGGCCCGGCTGTCTGCCCGTGGGCGCCGATCTCGGCAATCCAGGTGAGCCCCGCCCGTTCGGCGGCCGCCTTGCTGGCCACCACGACGGCGGCCGCGCCGTCGGAGAGGGGAGAGGCGGAACCTGCGGTGATGGTGGCTGAGTCGGCCGTGGAGAAGGCGGGCTTAAGCGCCGCCAGGGCCTCCGCCGTCGTGCCCGGCCGGATCCCCTCATCGGCATCGACGGTGACGGCAGGGCCGCGGCGCTGCGGGATATCCAGGGGAACGATCTCTTCGGCGAGCAGTCCTGCATTCCGCGCTGCTTCGGCCCTCTGGTGGGAGCGGGCGGCAACTTCGTCCTGCTCCCCGCGGCTGATTCCGCGCTCGGCATTGCCGGCATCGGTGGCGGCGCCCTGCAGGATTCCGGAGATGGGATCCTGGAGGGCGTCGTGGTTCAGGGAATCCAACAGCGGGGTATCGCCGATGGCCACGCCGGTACGCAGGCGGGGCAGCAGGTGCGGGGCGTTGGTCATGGATTCCTGGCCGGCGGCCACGACGAAATCAGCCTCCCCGGCGCGGATCATCCGTGCCGCGTCGATCACGGCGGTCAGCCCGGAGAGGCAGAGTTTGTTGATGGTGACCGTGGGGACATCCCAGCCGATGCCTGCCCCCAGGCTTGCCTGCCGGGCCGGTCCCTGGCCGGCTCCTGCCTGGATGACCTGCCCCACGATTACCGCATGTACCTGCCCCGGCGCCACACCTGCGCGTTCCAGCGCATGGCGGATCGCATGTGCGCCCAGTTCGCTGGAGGAGAGGGAAGACAGGCTGCCGCGGAAACGGCCGAAAGGGGTGCGGGCACCTCCGAGGATGACGGCAGTGCGGTCCTCGTGGGCCGGGAAAGTGTTGGCCGTGGCGTCGTTGACCATGATGCTGCCTTTCGGTGGAGGCGAGGCTCGGGGCGACGTCTATGCGCGCCCGCGGTGCATTTTCCTCAAGCATGTCACGGGCGGTGCCGGTGCGGGAATGGAACGCAGGAAGGGCCGGGTGGTCCCCGGCCCTTCCAGTGCTGCCAGCCAGCCGGTCGCCTGCGCCCGCTTCTTCGGGACCGCAGGATCTAGGCGGGATGGACGTTGTCAGGTGGCTGTTTCGGCGGTGAGGCTGTTCACGTCGCAGCCAGGTGTGATGCCCTCGCCAGCACGGCGGCCATGAGCTCAGAGGTGGTTGCCAGGACGCGGGAGCCCCGGCACTGCGAGCAGCTGACGGCGGCCGCCAAAGTGTTCTTGCGCGCATCGAGAACCACCACCGAGTCCACCGCCAGGTAGGAATCGGTGTCACAGTCTGCGCGCCACGGCCGCCCGCCCCGTGGCTGGAAAGAATCCCGTGGCAGGTAAGTGCAGAAGGGTTTCTCCATGGGGCCTAGACCAGGCCGGGATAACTGGTCAGGATGTAATCAGCTGCTGCCGGGCCCTTCATGCGCAAGCCGTTTTGGTCGGGGTTGATCCGGCGGGACATGGCAGCCCAGAAAGTGGTTTCGGCGCGGGGGGTCTGCTGGTTGAGGAAACACCAGCTGGTGTAAAGGCCATACAGGGGATCGCGGGCAAGGGTGACATCAGGTTCACCGACGCACGTTGTAGCTTCGCGGAGGAATTTGTCGAACTGCGAATGTGCCATGATCGGCTTCTCTTTCGCCAGGTGCAGTTGGTGCCGCCGTTCGGCTACAGCAGCGCGAACCTCAACGCCGTGCACGTGGGCATTCAGGGGTATTCGTGTGCCAGGACGGAGTCCGGACTGGCTAAGAGTTTGATTTGGCTGGCCTGTCCAGCCAGCAACGCGGTCCCTTGTCTGAAACCCGCGCCTACATTTTGCTCTACAACGTAGACTTTACGCGTAGACTACGTATTAGGCAAGCGTCTTTATTTTTACTATCCCAGCCGACGCTACAACGCACAGGATGGAATCCCATGCCCTCCCCGAAGAGTCCGGAGAATGAAATGGCGAGCCCCAAGCCGCGCCTGAGCAGGGAACTGGTGCTCTCCGCGGCCTTGGAACTCGTGGATTCCGAGGGCCTCGACTCGCTGACGATGCGCCGCTTGGGGCAGGTGCTGGAACGCGATCCAATGAGCCTCTACCGCTACGCAGAGAACCGCGCCGCCCTGCTGGACGGGGTGTCCGAGATGGTCCTCAATGAGCTCGCCATCTTCCCGGCCGATCCCGACTGGAAGGCGCAGCTGCGCCGCATTGCCCACGACCTGCGGCTCCTGGCACTCCGCCACCCAAACGTTATTCCCCTGCTGGTGACACGGCCGCTCTCCACGCCCCTGGGCCTGCGGCCGTTGGGTACCGTGCGGCCATTGGAGCAGATCCTGGGCTTGCTGATCGACGCCGGGTTCACGCCCACGGATGCCTTGCACGTGTACCGGGCGTACTACGGCTTCCTCTACGGCCACATCCTCAACGAGCTCCAGGAGTTCATCGTGGACCCGGAGGAAAACGAAGCCCTCCTACGGCTGGGGCTGCACCGCTTGCCGGCCAAGGACTTCCCCCGGCTCCGGGCATTGGCGCCGGTCTTGGCTGATTACGACGGCGAGGCGGAACTCGACCAGGGGATCACCATTCTGCTGTCCGGGCTGGAGACGCAACTTTCCCGGGCAATCGCCGCAACACCATGAGCTTGCGGCGCCAATGAACTCGGCAGCGCGCCGTCGTACTACTCGAATGAAGCGCGACGGCGGTCGGACAGCCTTGTGTTCCAGACGTCCGGTTTGTTGACCTTGAAACGGCGCCCGGTCAGGGCGCGCGGCGTGAGCCGTACGTAGTGGTTCTTCGCGCCAGGGTGCCAGGGCTCCAGGTTGAGGTTGTCCACGGCGGCCTTGTCTTCCGGGTCCTCGATCACTTCAATGTCGCCGCGGGCCACCACGCTCCAGGCTGTTTCTGTGTGCGGGTCATAACCATCACATTCCAGCGCTGCCGGCTTCTCCGTCAGCGCTGCCCAAAGCTTGGTAACTCCGGAGGTCCGGAACACGAGGCTCCGGCGGTCCAGCACGAAATTCACCGGAAAGATCTCAGGATGGTCGTCCACGATGACGGCGATCCGCCCCAGGGTCTCATCGGCCAGCAGTTCCCAGCACTCGTCGAACGTCAATTTGTCATCAGGCACTTCGGTGGAGGTCATGGACCACACCCTACGGCTCCTGCGGCCGGTCCAAAAGGGGGTTGTGCCCGCCCGGTTGGGAGCTGCGCCCCGCTTCCGGCAGCGGCCGGTTCCGCGGGCGCGGCGGGGGAACCTGCAAAACGACGCAGGCTCCCCGCCGCATCCGAGGGTTAGAGCGTTGAGGTGTCGATGACGAACCGGTAGCGCACGTCGGACGCCAGCACGCGTTCGTAGGCGTCGTTGATCTTGCTCGCCGGGATGACCTCGATCTCGGCGCCGAGGTTGTGTTCGGCGCAGAAGTCGAGCATTTCCTGGGTCTCGCGGATGCCGCCGATCGCTGACCCGGCGAAGGAGCGCCGTCCCAGGATCAGTGAGAAGACGTTGACCGGGAGCGGCTCGGCCGGAGCGCCCACGTTCACCAGGGCGCCGTCGAGGGTCAGCAGCTGCAGGTAGGCGCTGATGTCGATCGGTGCGCTGACGGTGTTGATGATCAGGTCGAACGTGTTGGCCAGGTCCGTGAACGTGGTTTCGTCGCTTGTGGCGTAGTAGTGGTCCGCGCCGAGCCTCAGCCCGTCCTCCTGCTTTTTCAGCGACTGGGAGAGCACCGTGACCTCCGCGCCCATGGCATGCGCGAGTTTGACGGCCATGTGGCCGAGGCCGCCAAGGCCGACGACGGCGACCTTCTTACCGGGGCCCGCGCCCCAGTGCCGCAGCGGGGAGTACGTAGTGATGCCCGCGCACAGCAGGGGAGCGGCGGCGTCGAGCTCGATCCCTTCCGGGATGGTGACCACGAAGTCCTCGGTCACCACCACGTGCGTGGAGTAGCCGCCCTGGGTGATGGTGCCGTCGCGGTCCACGGCGCCGTACGTGCCGGTCATGCCGTTGAGGCAGTACTGCTCCTCACCCTTTTGGCAGTTGACGCATTCGCGGCAGGAGTTGACCATGCAGCCCACGCCCACCCGATCGCCCACGGCGTGCTTGGTGACGGCGGAACCGACCTCCGTGACGATGCCGGCGATTTCATGGCCGGGCGCCAGCGGGTACTGCTGGGGTCCCCAGTCGCCGCGGACGGTGTGGATATCTGAGTGGCAGATGCCGGCAAACTTAATCTCGATCAGGACGTCATGGGCGCCGACATCGCGGCGTTCGATGGTGGTGGGAATGAGGTCGCCCGTTGCGGACGTGGCAGCGTAAGCATTAGCGGTAAGCATTGTTCTCCGTAAGTTGGGTATGGGATCGCTTCGTTGGGTGGAAGATATCGCTACTTAATCAGCAAACCCTCTGGCGCAGCTGGGTGGAAGGCCCTGCTGGTACAGGTACTGGCAGAGCCTCCCACGGGAACACGGGGCAGCCCTCGCCTAAAAGAGTGCGCGGCCGTCCCGGCAGGCAGGCAGGCACGCAGACGGGCACGCAGGCAGGCCTATTGGATCCCGGCGAACAGCTCGCTCAGTTCGGCCGTCAGTTGCTTCTGGACGGCTGGCGTTCCAATTTCCTTGCCGTCAATGTGGTTCACGGGAGCAAGCAGCCGGATGCTGGAAATGAGCCAGACGGCATCGGCATCCAGGAGGTCCTGCGGCTCCAAGGGGCCGTAGCCAAGTTCCCACCCCGCGGCTTTGGCGGCGGTGAAGAGCGCACCCTGGGATGTCCCGGCAAGAATGCCGCTGTCCAGTTGCGGCGTGATGAGCCTCTTGACGGTGCGGCTGCCTGCGGCACCGCTGTCGTCGGACGTTTCCACGTGCGCGAGCAGCACGGTGGAAGTGGGACCCTCCAGGACGCGTCCGTCGGAGGACGTGAAGATGACGTCGTCGGCGCCCAGTTTGTGGGCATGCCGCAACGCCGCCATGTTCACCGCGTAGGACAGGGTTTTGGCGCCCATCAGCAGCCATGGCGCGCGTTCGGCAACGCCACTGTCATAACCGCGGTCCAGCAGGATGACGTCGATTCCGGTTTCGCGCTGGCGGCGGCTGGCGGCGCCTACGGGGGACACCTGGACCCAGCATGTGGGAGTGGCGGCGCCCTCCACTCCGCGCGTCACCACCAGCTTCACCACGAGTTCGTCCTCCGCCGGTGAGGATGCGGGATGCTGGGTCCGGTGTTCCTCCACGGCTGTTCCGATGGCCGCGCGCCATTGGTCCTGGCCTGGAATCACCAGGTCCAGTGCCTCCGCCGAACCTTCCAGCCGGTTCAAATGCGCTTGGAGCTTCCGCACTGCTCCGCCCACGGCCAGCATGGTCTCGAAAACACCGTCACCGCGCGTTGCCCCCTGATCAGTGGCCATCAGTTGGGGCTGTGAGGCGTCGGCCAGCCGGCCGGCAGGGAACTCGGAATCCAGGAAAACGAGCACCACGGAAGCAGGAGAAGTCATGGCTCCAGCTTAGTCCGGCTGCCCGCGGCTAAGCTGTGGTCATCGCCCTGGCCGGAACCCGTCCGGAGGGCGCACACAGTCCGGGGGTTCTGAAGTGTTGTGGCCGTTTTCCCTTGCCGGCACCGTGCCGGGTTGGCTGACCCTGCTGCTGGCCGCCGCCGACCTGGTGATCCGGGTGGCGGCCCTGGGCATCATCCCCGGCAACCGGCGTCCCACCACCGCCATGGCCTGGCTGCTTGTCATCTTCTTTGTCCCCTTCGTGGGACTGGTCCTGTTCCTGCTGTTCGGCAACTTCAAGCTCTCCAGCCGCCGCCGCGAACAGCAGGAGACCGTCAACGCCAGGGTGCGTTCGGGCATCTCCGCGCTCGCCGACGTCGAAAGTGAATACCCGGGACCGGAATGGGTCACCTCCGCCGGAGAGCTGAACCGCAGGCTGGGCTCCCTTCCCATGGTGGACGGCAACTCGGTGGACCTCATTCCCGGCTATCCGGACTCGATCCTGGCCATGACCGAGGCGGTGAGCAAAGCCAAAAAGTTCATCAACGCCGAGTTCTACATCATGAGCACGGACCACATCACCGATGACCTGCTCACCGCGATGGAAGAAGCTGCTGAGCGGGGCGTTGAAGTCCGGGTGCTTTTCGACCACATCGGCACCCTGCGGATCAAGGGCTACCGCAAGCTGCTCAAACGGCTTCGGGCAGGAAAAATCCAGTGGAAGCGCATGCTCCCGCTGTTGCCCATCCACGGCCAGTGGCGCCGGCCGGATCTGCGCAACCACCGCAAGATCATGGTGATCGACGGCGAACTCGCCTTCACTGGCTCGCAGAACCTGATCGAGCCCTCCTACAACAACCCCAAGCACCGCAAGGCGGGCCGCGAATGGGTGGAGCTGATGGCCTGCCTGCGCGGTCCCATCGTCACCACGCTCAACGTGGTCTTTGCCACCGACTGGCTCAGCGAGACCGACGAGTCCCTGGAACACCAGCTGCAGCTTCCGGCCAACCCGGCTCCCGGAAACGTCACCGCACAGGTGGTTCCCAGCGGGCCGGGGTTCATCACCGAAAACAACCTGCGGCTGTTCACCACGCTGATCTACTCCGCCCAGCACCGGATCTCCATCTGCAGCCCCTACTTCGTGCCCGACGACTCGCTGCTTTACGCCATCACGACGGCGGCGCAGCGGGGCGTGGATGTGGAACTGTTCGTCTCCGAGAAGGGGGACCAGTTCCTGGTGCACCACGCGCAGCAGTCCTACTATGAGGCGTTGCTGGAAGCTGGAGTGAAGATCTACCTCTACAGGGCTCCATTTGTGCTCCACGCCAAGCACTTCACGATCGACGACGAAGTGGCGGTCCTGGGCTCGAGCAACATGGACATGCGTTCGTTCTCGCTGAACATGGAAGTGTCGGTGATGCTCCTGGGCGCGGAAATCGTCAATGAGATGCGCGCGGTGGAGGACACCTACCGCGACATCTCCCATGAGCTCAGGCTCGAGGACTGGCTGAACCGGCCGCTCGCCGCCCGCTACATCGATAACGTGGCCAGGCTGACCGCAACTGTCCAGTAACCCCAGGTTCAGGAATCGGGGAAGTCGGCGCCCAGCGCGGACAGCACACCGAAGGCCTTAACCCGGATTTCGTCGTACTCCTCGTCCGGAACGGAGTCCGAGGTGATGGCACCGCCGACGCCGAGAGTCAGTTCCGCCGTCGCCGCATCACCGCTGCCGTCCCCGGCGGCGGAATTGATCACCAAGGTGCGGATGGCAACGGCCAGGTCCGTGGCGCCGTTCAGCGAAAAGTAGCCGATGGCCCCGGAATACAGGCCCCGCGGCCCCTGCTCCAACCGGTCGAGGATGGCCATGGTGCTGATCTTCGGGGCCCCGGTCATCGACCCCGCCGGGAAGCACGCCGCCACCGCTTCGGCCCGCGGCGATCCAGGCAGCAGCTGGGCGTCGATAGTGCTGACCATTTGGTGCACGGTGGCGTAGCTTTCGATCGCGCACAGCCTGCTGACCGTGACGGACCCGGGTTCGGCGAAGTGACTAAGGTCGTTCCGCAGCAGGTCCACGATCATGATGTTCTCTGCCCGGTCCTTGAGTGAAGTTTCCAGGTCGCGGCGCAGCTGCGCGTCCCGCGCGGGATCTGATGCCCGGCGGCGGGTGCCCTTGATCGGCTCGGCCCGCATGCCGCCGTCGGAAGCTATCTTCAGGAACCGTTCCGGCGACGTGCTGGCCACGGTCAACCCGCCAAACCGCAGGTAGCTGGCGAATGGGGCGGGGTTCCTGCGGCGCAGGGCCAGGTAGGTGGCCCAGGGCGCAGCCTCAGCCGCAGGCACCTGTGCCGTGAGCGTGGTGGTGAGGCAGACCTCGTAGGAGTTTCCTTCCCCGATCTCGTGCTGGGCGGCCGCAATTTTGTGTTTGTAGTCGAGTTCGGTGTCGCGGCTGCTGAATACCGGTGGACGGACGACGGCGTTGCTGCCGCCTGCGCGGTCCGTCATCCCGGCGTCGTCGCGGGCTGCTTCCGGCGCTGCTGCCGGAGCCGCCGTGGACACGGCGGCGCGTGCCGATGCGAGCCAGCTGCCTGCATCCGATGATTCGAGGGCGAGCAGCCAAACTGTGCCCTCGGCGTGGTCCAGGACAACAGCCCTTCCGGCGAAGATCAGGGCGGCATCCGGGGTTGGAGCGGCAACATCCGTGCCGCCCGTCTCGCGCTTGAGTTCGTAGCCCAGGCATCCCAGCCAGCCGAGCGCAAAGTCACCGGGATAATCGTCCGGGGTGCGGACCGCCCGGCGGCCCCAAACCGTGTCCAGCCAGCGGAAGAACGGGCCCGGCACGCGTGCGGTGGCGCTGCCTGCGGCGATGAGGCTCTCGCCTGACCGGTGCGTGACCACCTGGCCGAACATGCCGCCGTCGTCCGCCAGGATACTGAAGCGGCTGCGCTCCGCTGCCGGGGAAGGCCCAAACGGCGGGGCGGACGGGGCGTTCGAGGAGTCCAGCCATACCGCGTTGCGCGAGCTGCCGTACAAGTCCGCGAACAGCGCGGCCGCGTCTGGCCGGCAGTCCAGCCGTTCCGTACGGAGCCTCAGGCCGCGCCTTGCGGACAGTTCGGGGACCAGCACGGTTGCCAGCGAGGGGAGGTAGGGCAGGAGCTGCAGGACATCGGTGGGCGCGGAGCCGTCTGCCTCGTTCAGGACGCGGATGTCTGCGTGGGCCGGGACGTCGTCGCCGGCAAGCCAGGCGTCTTCCTGGGCCGCCCATTGATCCCAGTACGGCTCGTACGTTCCTCCGTCACGGTCCAGCGCCCGGGTCCGGCGGACATCGTCCGGCGAATCAGCCCAGACAACGGCGTCCAGCATGAGGCGGGCTTCGGCTGCCGCGGAGCCGACTCCCTCGATGATGACGATCTCGGCGGGCAGCGTGACCCGGATGTCGCCGTCGTAATGTTTTTCCCAGTCCCAGCTTGTCCACGTGGCGCGGTCGCCGCGGCTCAGGGGGGTGAGGACCGTGGAGACATAGCGCTCGATACCGGCTGCGAGGCCGTTCCAGCCGGGGTAGATGTCCTCCAGGTGGAAGAGCGAGACCTTGTGGTGGTTCCGGAGCCGCGCGGCCAGTTCGATGGCTAGTGTGGTTTTCCCTGCGCCGGATCGCCCGTCGACGGCGATGATCACAGGTGCGGGGGTCATGAAATAGAGCGTACCTGCTGCTCCTGCTGCCTGCTCCGGTCGCGGCTCCGGATGACGGACCGGACGTGCTCAATGATCCCCGGCAGTGCGGTCTGGATCTGGTGCCACACGACGTCGAAGTCAGCCTGGCCGCCGTACCAGGGGTCCTCGATGCCCTGGTCCAGCAGGTCTTTGCTGGCTACTTTCGGATCGAAGCTGCGCAGCATCCGCACTTTATCCATGGATTCCTGGTCCGGAGCGTTTTCGCGCAGCCAGGCGTAGTGGTCGATGTCCAGGGCGAGGATCAGGTCCCGTTCGCCGAACCAGCCGGCCTGCCACTCGCGGGCAATGTGCCGGTCGGAGGTGAGCTTCGTGGCTGCGAGCCGGCGGGCTGCCCTCGGATCGATGGGGCGCCCGGCCTCATAGCCTGTGGTCCCTGCAGAGTCCACCGTCACCTCGCCGTCAAGCCCGGACGCTTCAAGCGCCGCAGCCAGCATCAGCTCGGCCATGGGGGACCGGCAAATGTTCCCGGTGCAGA
This sequence comes from Pseudarthrobacter sp. CCNWLW207, assembly GCF_037203945.1. Classification (NCBI taxonomy): domain Bacteria; kingdom Bacillati; phylum Actinomycetota; class Actinomycetes; order Micrococcales; family Micrococcaceae; genus Pseudarthrobacter; species Pseudarthrobacter sp. CCNWLW207. The sequence goes on from NZ_JBBCBS010000008.1 coordinate 81,029, forward strand.
CGGCAATGATCCGGTATGGGCTCGACGATGAGTTCATGGTGCTAAGCATGCGGGATACCGCCGCTCTTGGCTAGCCGGTTTTCGGCATGTTTCACGGATTCGTAAAGAGAATTGCATAAATGGTCACGATGCGGTTGCAGTGTGCTTCTTTTGAACCACGATCAAGCGGTTGGTCAGTGGATCAGGGCGAGGAGAATGCCGACGGCCACGAACAAAATGCCAAAGATCCGGTTGAGGATCTGCTGTCCGCGGGCGGTATGGGTAAATCGCTGGAAGGACTTGGCAGCAGTGGCGAAGAAGAACCACATGACGAGGATGTCAATGACTACGACGGTGGCCGTCAACACCAGATACTGCGGGAGCAGCGGCTGTTCGGGCCGGATGAACTGCGGCATGAATGCAAGGAAAAAGACGATGGCCTTGGGGTTCAGCAGGTTGACCCACAGACCGCGCCGGAACATGGACCCCGCGGGCTCGTTCCGGAGCGACTCGGCAGCCTCCTGGTCGGGTTGGGGTTTGCTCAGGAACTGGCGGATGCCCAGGTACACCAGGTAGGCCGCTCCGGCGTAGCGGATCACGTTGAAGGCGACGGGGGAACTCGCCACCAGGACGCCCACTCCGAGTGCAACCACCATCACGTGGATGACCAGGGCTGCCTGCTGGCCCAGGATCCCCCAGATGGAACGGCGGAACCCTGACGTCAGGGAGTTGCTCATGGTGTTGATCGCACCGGCTCCCGGTGTGAAGCTGACCAGGACGCCGGCACCCGCGAGGGCGAGCCAAAGGGAGAATTGCACCTCCCAAGTTTAGTGCCGGTTCAGCACAGGGCTGTCACGGGCTGTCTTGGCGGCTCGTGGTGGCCGGAACAGGTTAAGCGCCGCATGCGGACAACGACAGCCCATGGTCCTACGCCCGGGCGATCACCTCGCCGTTCGGGATCAGGAACCAGCCGTCGTCGGTGGATCCCCAGCGGTGCCAGCCCGCCGAAATCCTGGCCAGGTCCGCGGCATTGGCAAATCCATACTCCAACGCCTGTTCCGCGAACGCTGAATGCAGCACGCGCTCGCCCCACACGCGGGCCTGCCACCTTCGCTGCTGCCCAGTGGCGTAGAGCCAGTTGCTGCTGGTGGGCGCAACATCGGTGAAACCGGCGGACTGTGCCCACGAAACCAGCCGGCGCCCGGCGTCGGGCTCGGCCCCGTTGCGGCGGGCGATGCGTTGGTACAGCTCCATCCATTCGTCCAGTTCCGGGAAGGCGGGGTACCAGCTCATGCCGTGGAAGTCGGCGTCGCGCACTGCCACGATCCCGCCCGGCTTGGAGACCCGGCGCATTTCGCGCAGGGCCTCCACGGGGTCGGTGAGGTGCTGCAGCACCTGGTGGGCGTGAACGACGTCGAACGTCTCGTCCTCGAAATCGAGGTCGTAGATGTTCCCGGCCAGGAACTCCACATTTGCCACCCCGCGTTCAGCGGCCAGCGCCGAAGCCTGGGTGATGATGTCCGGTGCCCGGTCCAGGCCAGTGACCTTTCCCGGTGCCACCAGGTCTGCGAAGTCGCAGGTGATGCTCCCGGGGCCGCAGCCTACGTCGAGTACTGAAGTTCCGGGGGTGAGGTGCGGAAGGACAAAGGCCGCTGAATTTTCCGCCGTCCTGGACGCATGGGCGCGGACCACCGACTCGTGGTGGCCGTGGGTGTACACGTCGTCTTCAGGCTGCTGCGCACTCATAACCAAACGCTACCGCCGCGGTAGCTCGAATGGGAGGAACCGCCGTCGTGCCTTCACCCAACTAAGTAGCAGCAGATGTCGTTATGAGGGCTCAAAACGACATCTGCTGCTACTTAGTTGGGTGAGGCGGGGGAGACTGGGCCGGGCCGCCGTTGGACGCTTCCTGGCGGGCTGCGATAGTGGCCTCCACCATCGCGGTCATAAAACGGGTCACGAGCTCCAGCTCTTCGGGCGAGAACTCGGCCATGGCCGTGCCCATGTGGCGCGAGAGCGGCATGAACATGGCTCCGCCGTCCTGGAACGCCTTGGGCGTCATGCGGAGCTGGACCTGCCGCCGGTCTGAGCCGAGCCGTTCCCGGACGACGTGTCCGGACTGGTCCAGCCGGTCGATCAGCGCGGTGGTTGCCGGTGAACTCAGGTTGAGTTCCTTGCGGAGAATGCCGGGGGTGACCACGGTGCCCTTGGCAGTGTGGCGCATGATGACGGCGAGGGCATTGAGGTCCGTGCGGTGCATGTCGTTCCGTCCGCCCGCCGTATCCACATAGCGGTTGGCCTCGAGGGTGAAGTCCTGAAGCAGGCGAACCAGCGACTGGGGGCCTGCGTTTGTGGGGCGCTGGAATGCTTCGTCTGCCATGTTCCGCCTCCTTCGCTCGCCGCTTGATGCCCTGACGGATATTACTGCAGCGCAGCCCGATGAGCGGAGTCCGCCGGAGAACTGCTCCAGGGCAGTATTTCCCCATGGCTATGTCTCCAGCCTTATATCTCCAGTGCTATATCTCTCCATGGTGGAGATACTCTATGATGGAATCAATTGTACTCTTCCGTCCCCCAGCCCAGAAGGAATCATGAAATCCAGTCCCCAACACAGCGCGCGGGTCCCGTTCTGGCTGCGCTGGCTCATCCCGGTGCTGCTGGTGCTCACGTGGCTGGCCATCGCCGGGGTGGGCGGCCCCACGTTCGGCCGGCTCGACGAAGTCTCCTCGAATGACCAGGCCTCCTTCCTTCCTGCCGGCGCCGAGGCCACCGCCGCGCAGGACTGGCAGGCGAAGTTCCGCGACTCGGACGAGATCCCGGCGGTCATCGTCATTGAGAACGGCGCCGCCATCAGCCCCGCAGAACTTGGCCAGCTGGCGTCCCTGAAGGCCGGGCTGGAGGAGTTGGCGCTGGGGAGTGCCGTGATCGGGCCCATCCCGTCGGAGGATGGCGAGGCCGTGCAGTTCATCGCCCCGATCGGGTCCTCCGACGAGGTCAAGGAATCGGTTCTGGAGCTGCGGGACTTCCTCGCGGACGCCGCGCCTGTGGGCATGCAGACTTTCGTCACGGGGCCCGCTGGGTTGACCGCCGACCTGGTCAGTGCTTTCGCGGGCATTGACGGAATCCTCCTGCTGGTGGCACTGGGGGCTGTCTTTGTCATCCTGCTGATCGTCTACCGTTCGCTCCTCCTCCCTGTCGCGGTGCTGCTGACCTCCGTCTTCGCCCTGTGCGCCGCCATCCTGCTGGTGTTTGGCATGGCAAAGCTCGGCTGGATCCAGCTCAACGGCCAAAGCCAGGGCATCCTGTCCATCCTGGTGATCGGCGCCGCCACCGATTACGCCCTGCTCTACGTGGCACGTTTCCGGGAAGCGCTGACCCACACCACCAACAGGACTGCCGCCGTCCTGACCGCTTGGAAAGCGTCCTTCGAACCGATCCTGGCCTCCGGCGCCACAGTGATCATCGCACTGCTCTGCCTGCTCTTCTCGGACCTGAATTCCAACAAGGCACTTGGCCCCGTGGCCGCGGCTGGCATTCTCTGCTCACTCTTCGCCGCCCTGACCCTGCTGCCTGCAATCATGGCCCTCCTGGGCAGGGCCGCATTCTGGCCGTTCCGTCCCAAGCTGGTCCCGGCCGGCGAGCGCGAGCCTGACCTGGTCACCGGCTTGGAGGGGCAGAAGGGTATTTGGCGGGCCGCCGGTTCGCTGGTGGCGCGGCGCCCACGGACGGTCTGGATCGCGTCAGTCATGCTGCTGCTTGTGGCTTCGGCCGGAGTGCTGCAGCTGAAGGCCAACGGCGTGCCCCAAACGGACGTCATCCTGTCAGCCTCCAACGCGGTGGACGGCCAGGACGCGCTGGCGCGCCATTTCGACGCCGGCAGCGGCAGCCCCGCCGTCGTGGTGGCGGACGAAGGCAGAGCTGACGAGGTGCTGGAGAAGGTGAAGGCAGCCGACGGCGTGGGGGATGCCTACCTCCTGGCTGAAGGAAGCGTGCCGATCATTTCCGGCCAGCAAGGTGTCCCGGGCACTCCCAGCGAGCCGGACGTCCGCGAAGGGAAAGTGCTGATCAACGCCACGCTCAACTTCGCCGCCGATTCCATCGAGGCCGAGGAGGCCGTCAAGGTATTGCGCGAGGACGTGAAAACGGTCGACGACGGCGCCCTGGTTGGCGGCGTGACGGCCACGGCCCTGGACACCAACACCACCGCCCAGCGCGACCTCGTGATCATCATCCCCATCGTGCTGGTGGTCATCCTGTTCATCCTGATGCTGCTGCTCCGCTCGGTACTGGCGCCGGTCCTGCTGGTGCTCTCCGTCGTCCTGTCGTACGGAGCCGCGATGGGCGTGTCGGCCCTGGTGTTCAATAACCTGCTGGGCTTCCCGGGCGCCGACGCCACCGTGCCGCTGTTCGGCTTTGTGTTCCTGGTGGCTCTGGGCGTGGACTACAACATCTTCCTGATGAGCCGCGTGCGGGAGGAGTCCCTCAAGCACGGGACCAGGCCGGGCATCCTGCGCGGGCTTGGCGTGACCGGAGGAGTGATCACCTCGGCGGGTGTGGTGCTCGCTGCAACGTTTGCTGCCCTGGGGGTCATTCCCATCATGTTCCTCGTGCAATTGGCGTTCATTGTGGCCTTCGGCGTCCTCCTGGACACGGTCCTGGTGCGCTCGCTGTTGGTTCCGGCGCTGGCGTACGACATCGGTCCACGCATCTGGTGGCCGTCCAGGCTGGGGAAGCCGGAACTGGACGCGGCCGGCCTGCGTGGCAGTGACGCCCTGGAGCCCGAGGGCGCCGGTCGCCGCTAGGACTGCAGGGGCGCGTTGCGGCCGGCCCGGCTTGGGACTTCACCTCTGCGCGCGCCACCAGGCCACCGTGGCCGCGGCTGCCTCCGGAAGTGGCGTGGGGCGAAGGCCCAGGGCCGTTTGGCTCGGCGTCGAATCCATCACGAACGGCTTCTCGAACTGGTAGAGCATCTCGGCGAGTTCGCGGACATCCTTCGAGAAGGCCCCGAGAGCACGGAGCGCCCAGCCCGGCACCGCCACCATCTTCGGTGATTCCACTCCGCCGGCCTCGGTGAAGGCCGTCGCCAGTTGCCGCTGAGTGACTGCCGGCAAGGTGGGGGCGTGCCATACCTGGTTCCAGAGCAAAGGCGTCTGCGCGGCATGGATCATCGCCGCGGCCAGGTCCGGGACGTAGGTGAACGAATGGGGCTGGCTGGTGCTCCCGATCACCCAAATCCTCTTGCCCGCCAGGACGGCGGGGACCATTCGCTCGCCGGCGTGGGAGGTCCTGACGCGCGGTCCGAAAAAGTCGCCGGCCACTACGCTGACGGTGTTCGTTGGTGAGGCATCCCGCGCCTTCAACAGTTGCGTCCGCACGCCTCGCTTGCCGCCTTGGGCGGTCCGCGGACCTGCCTCGGTCATCGGGTGCCCGGGTTCGGAGTACGAGTACAGGCTTTCGGGAAAGACGACGACGGCGCCCGCCTCGCCTGCCGCCGCAAGCACCGTTTGCTCGGCCCGGGGCAGTTCGGCTTGCCACGCGTCAACGGTGTAAGCAGAGCCGTGAACGCAATGAAAGACGGCGACGGCACCCGCAAAGGCGCCCTGCACCTGTGCGGCATCCTGGACATCTGCCTTGACGCGCTCCACGAGGGGATGCTCAGGTCCGGTGCCCGAGCGGGTAAGGATCCTGACCTTCTTCCCCTGCTCGGCGAGCTGTTCAGTCACGGTCCAGCCTACGGGGCCGGCTCCGGTGACAACGTAGACATTGCTCATGACTTCTCCTTCAAGGAATGGGCTTTGAGAGCACTGCTCTCGTATAAGCCTGCATCCACTCGATACGCCTTGTCAAGAGCGGTGCTCTCATTTGTTGACAGTGCTCTGCCTTGTGCGATGCTTGGATCCATGAGTGACGCTGCAGCAGAGATGCAAACCATGCCCAGGACGCCGCGGGAACGCGCGCGGGCCCAGACTGTTGCGGACATTGTCCGGCTGGGCAGGGAGCATCTGGCCAGCCATGGTGCGGCAGCACTGTCCCTGCGCGCCGTCGCCAGGGACCTGGGCGTGGTCTCCTCTGCCGTCTACCGCTACGTGGCCAACCGCGACGAACTCCTCACCCTCCTGCTGGTGGATGCCTACGATGAACTTGGCGACGCCGTCGATATGGCGGTGGAAGCGGTGTCCCCGCGGGACCATGCCGGGCGCTTCAAGGCCCTGGGCCGGGCCGTCCGGGACTGGGCGTTGCGTGAGCCGGCCCGCTACGGGCTGCTGTTCGGCAGTCCGGTGCCCGGTTACCAGGCACCGGCCGGGCGAACCACCACGCCTGGAACCCGCGTGGTTTACAGCCTGATCGGCATTCTCGACGCCGCCTACCGCGCGGGTGGGCTGATGACGGCGGCGCCCACCGCCGTCGTGCCTTCCGCTTTGTCTCCTGACATGGAAGCCATCCGAAACGAACTGGGGCTTGCCGTCCCGGAGGGGCTGCTGGCGAACGGTGCCCTCGTGTGGACGTCACTCTTTGGAACGGTGAGCTTCGAGGTTTTTGGCCAGTACGGAGCGGACACCTTCAGTGCACGTGATGAACTCTTTGAGCATCATCTGGCCGTGCTGGCGAAGCTGGTGGGGCTCGAAGCCTGAGGTGGCTGCGCCTCCGGCGGGCGCCGGTGCCGCCAAAAAACCACCCCTGTTTTGCCGGCGGGCCGCTGGGTAGACTCCAAAATGCGGCCGCCTGGACGCGGAACTCAAAGGAGAGGTGCGCCATGACCGAGAACCAGGAAATCCCCGGGGAGGAGTCCCGGAAAGGTAGTTCAGCCCCGGGGATGGAGGGCGAGGGCGGGCAGTACGCGGAGGGGGACTATGGGGACGTTGGCAGCGTGGAAGCCCCTGCCGACGACCCGGCGGATGCCATTCGCGAGGAGCTTATCGATGGCCAGGTCAACACCACGGACGAGGAGCGGGGTCCCCTGCACGGCGATCCGAACTCTCGGTAGGCCTCCTCAAGGTTCTCCTACAGCGAAACGGTGAGCCGCCGCCGTCGGGCTTAATGCTTGCAAAGACGCGGAAAACGCGGCTCTGTGCCTGCAGCCGCATCCACAGTTGAGCGTACTTCGCTCAAGTTGGATTGACATCGGTAGCCCCCTGAGTAAAGTTGAGTGTAGAACGCTCAATCCTGGGGCGCCAGCAAGTTTCCAAGGAAAGAAGGAAGCAACACATGTCACGTGCAGTAGGTATCGACCTCGGAACCACCAACTCCGTCGTCTCCGTTCTCGAAGGTGGCGAGCCCACCGTTATTGCCAACGCCGAGGGTGGCCGCACCACGCCGTCGGTCGTTGCATTCTCCAAGTCCGGCGAAGTCCTGGTTGGCGAAATCGCCAAGCGCCAGGCCGTCAACAACATCGACCGCACCATCACCTCCGTCAAGCGCCACATGGGCACTGACTGGAGCGTCGCCATTGACGACAAGAAGTACACCCCGCAGGAAATCTCCGCGCGTATCCTCATGAAGCTGAAGAACGACGCCGAGGCCTACCTGGGTGAAAAGGTCACCGACGCAGTGGTCACCGTTCCCGCGTACTTCAACGACGCCGAACGCCAGGCCACCAAGGAAGCCGGCGAGATTGCCGGCCTGAACGTCCTGCGCATCGTCAACGAGCCCACCGCTGCAGCACTCGCCTACGGCCTGGACAAGGGCAAGGAAGACGAACTCATCCTGGTCTTCGACCTCGGTGGCGGTACGTTCGACGTCTCCCTGCTCGAAGTTGGCAAGGACGAAGACAACTTCTCCACCATCCAGGTCCGCTCCACCGCCGGCGACAACCGCCTCGGCGGCGACGACTGGGACCAGCGCGTCGTGGACTACCTGCTGAACCAGCTCAAGGTCAAGGGCATCGACCTCTCCAAGGACAAGATCGCCCTCCAGCGCCTTCGTGAGGCATCCGAGCAGGCCAAGAAGGAACTCTCCTCCTCCACCAGCACCAACGTCTCGCTCCAGTACCTGTCCGTCACCCCCGACGGCCCGGTCCACCTGGACGAGCAGCTGACCCGCGCCAAGTTCCAGGACCTCACCAAGGACCTGCTGGAACGCACCAAGAAGCCGTTCCACGATGTCATCAAGGAAGCCGGCATCAAGCTCTCCGACATCAACCACATCGTGCTCGTTGGTGGCTCCACCCGTATGCCCGCCGTCTACGACCTCGTCAAGGAACTCGCCGGCGGCAAGGAACCCAACAAGGGCGTCAACCCGGATGAGGTTGTGGCCGTTGGCGCAGCACTCCAGGCCGGCGTGCTGAAGGGCGAGCGCAAGGACGTCCTGCTGATCGACGTCACCCCGCTGTCCCTCGGCATCGAAACCAAGGGTGGCGTGATGACGCACCTGATCGAGCGCAACACCGCCATCCCCACCAAGCGGTCCGAGACCTTCACCACCGCTGACGACAACCAGCCGTCCGTGGCGATCCAGGTCTTCCAGGGCGAGCGCGAATTCACCCGCGACAACAAGCCGCTGGGCACGTTCGAGCTGACCGGCATCGCGCCGGCTCCGCGCGGTGTCCCGCAGGTTGAGGTCACCTTCGACATCGACGCCAACGGCATCGTCCACGTCTCCGCGAAGGACAAGGGCACCGGCAAGGAACAGTCCATGACCATCACGGGCGGTTCCAGCCTCTCCAAGGAAGACATCGACCGCATGGTCAAGGACGCCGAGGAGCACGCAGCCGAGGACAAGGCCCGCCGCGAGGCGACCGACACCCGCAACACGGCTGAGCAGCTGGCCTACTCCGTGGACAAGCTGATCGCCGACAACGCCGACAAGCTGCCTGAAGAGGTCAAGACCGAGGTCCAGGCCGACGTCGACGCCCTCAAGAAGGCCCTCGAAGGCACGGATGACGCCGCCGTGAAGACCGCGTTCGAGAAGCTGCAGGCTTCCCAGACGAAGCTCGGCGAGGCCATCTACGCCCAGGCCGGTTCCCCCGACGGCGCCACCGGTGCCGCAGGTGCCGAAGGCGCAACGGGCGCCCCTGCCGGTGATAAGGCTGCGGATGAAGACATCGTCGACGCCGAGATTGTCGACGAAGACGAAGCGAAGAAGTAGCCATGCCGCACCACGGTAACGAGGAAGAGCACAACTCTTCATCAGGCCACGACCGCAGCGCGGGGCAGAACGGCAACGGCCACCAGGAGCCGGTCATCCGGGACAACCGCAAGGTTGACCCGGTGACCGGGCAGGCCCGGCACCCGGAAGGGGAAGCAGCCGCCAAGGCTGGTTCCCCGGCCGCCGAGCCGGCGGACACCGACGGCGACGCCCTGGCCCAGGCCGAGGAAATCCTCAACGGCGTTGAGGTGCCTGCCGAGGAATCCGTGGCCCAGGGCGTTCCGGGGGGCTCTTCAGCTGAAGCGGCTGAGCTGAAGAACGACCTCCTCCGCCTCCAGGCTGAGTACGTCAACTACCGCAAGCGCGTCGAACGCGACCGCGCCGTGGCAGGGGAGATGGCCGTCATCGGCGTCCTGAACTCCCTGTTGCCGGTGCTGGACGACGTCGATGCTGCCCGCCAGCATGGTGACCTGGCCGACGGCCCGTTCGCCGCGATCGCCACCAAGCTGGAGAACGCGCTGAAGACGTACGGCCTGGTCCGCATCGATGAGACCGGAGTGGAGTTCGATCCCACGATCCACGAGGCCCTCATCCAGCAGCCGGGCGATGACATCGAGGTTGACACCGTCAGCCAGGTGCTCCGCTCCGGCTACAAGTCAGGCGAACGCGTCCTCCGCGCAGCGCAGGTTATTGTGGCAGTCCCTGCGTAGCATTAGCCCCATATCGAGATGACAGTTCGCGGCAGTGATTCGACAGAACATTGGCGCGAACTGTCATCTCGGCACAGATTTTTGAAAGGAAACGCCATTGGCTAGCCAGGATTGGGTGGACAAGGACTTTTACGCGATCCTTGGTATCGCCAAGGACGCTTCCGACGCCGACATCAAGAAGGCCTACCGGAAACTTGCCCGCCAGCACCACCCGGACACCAACTCGGGGGACTCTGCGTCGGAGAAGAAGTTCAAGGACATCTCCGAGGCCTATTCGGTGCTCTCGGATCCGGACGAGCGCCAGCAGTACGACGCCATCCGTGCGATGGGCGGCGGGGCCAGGTTCGCCCCGGGCGGCGCCGGCGCGGCCAATGGTGGCTTCGAGGACATGTTCGGTGGACTGTTCACCGGCAACGCGGGACGCCACGCCGGCGGGTTCAGTACCTCCGGCGGTATTCCGCCCGAGTTCGCTGACCTGTTCGGCGGTGGCTTCGGTGGCCAGCCCGGCTTCCAGCGCCCGCCAGCCAAGGGCGCCGACCGCACCGCCACCACCAGCATCTCCTTTGCCGGGTCCATCCGCGGCACGACCATCGGCCTGCGGGAACCCAGCGGCGAAGTCATTGACGTCCGCGTTCCCGCCGGTATCAAGGACGGCCAGAAAGTCCGCGTCCGCGGGAAGGGCCAGCCCGGCCCGGCCGGCAACGGCGACCTCATGGTGACCGTCTCGGTCAGGCCCCACGATTTCTACACGCGCGACGGCGACAACCTCCGCATCCACGTACCGGTCACCTTCCCTGAAGCTGCCCTGGGCGCCGACATTGAGGTTCCCACCATCGACGGCGAAAAGGTGAAGGTCCGCGTTCCGGCCGGTACCCCGTCCGGCCGCACCCTCCGGGTCAAGGGCCGGGGCGTGAAGACGTCCAAGGCTACTGGCGACCTCCTGGTGACCATCGACGTCGCGGTTCCCAAGAACCTGAACAAAGAGGCGGAGGCCGCGGTGAAGGCGTTCGCCGAAGCCACGGCTGACGCCGATGTCCGGCAGGGCCTGGCCGCCAAGGCCCGGCTCTAGCGGCGGAGCGAAGCCGTGGACATCAATGCTGACCAGCCGATCTTCGTGATCTCGGTGGCGGCCGAACTTGCGGACATGCACCCGCAGACGCTGCGGCAGTACGACCGGCTCGGGATCGTTTCACCCAGCAGGGCTCCAGGTAAGTCGCGCCGCTATTCGCAGCGGGACGTCAACATGCTCCGCGAGGTCCAGCGGCTCTCGCACGAAGGGGTCTCGCTCGAAGGCATCAAGCGGATCCTTGAACTTGAGAACCAGGTGGCCGCACTGCAGCGCAGGGTGACCGAACTGACCGAGGAACTGGGCCGCCGTCGTGATCCCCTGGACTCAAGGATCTTCGCGGCCGGCGCGGCCGGCGACGTAGTGAGCCTCGCCCGTGGCCAGCGCCCCCGTGCAAGGTCGCAGGCCGTGGTGGTTTGGCGGCCGCGCGCCTTGGGCAACTAATTCCTCCTGGCGAACGCTGAAACAGCCCAGCTTTGAAGCCCTGGCGCACAGCAACCCCCTGTGGTTTGCGGGCAAGCAGACCAAAACTGGGCTGTTTCAGCAGCGACAAGCCTCCGGGCGAGTAATTCCGGGCGAGGGTCAGCGATCAATTCGAGTACCCACTACTCGTGACGGGGTGCGTGCCACTGGCTTGAATGGAACCTGCAGCTGAGTCTCACAGCGCGGTTTCAAGCCTTCTGGGGGTGCATTCGAGTGTTCGGTTCCTCATTCATCATGTTCGCCGGGTCAGTGCCGGGGCAGATCCTGCTGGCCATCGGGCAGGTGGTAGTGGTGGTTTGCGTCTGCTTCGACATGGTGCGGGAGATGTCTGTACCGAGGTCGCACCGACGCTATGTTGCCTCCACAGTCTTCAGGACGCTGGCCATTCCGTCGATTGTTTCCACGGGGTCGGGCGTCCTGATCGGTGCTGTGACCTGGTCCTGGATGGACGTGGTGATGTCCATGTTCGTGATGGTGATGATCATTTTCCGGCTCCACCACGACACCGACGAGGACAACTGGTGGAAGGGCAAGGGCAAGAAGCTCGCCCGCTGGGCCCGCCGCCAGTTCAGCTCCCGCACGGCGGCGGCCCCCGCGATGGGCTAGGGGATCGTGAACGTCAAACGTGCCGCCGTCGGACGCCTCCACCCAGCAGGGTGACTAATAGCTGATGGGGGAGCCGCCGTCGGCTGGCTTGATGAACTCGGCGGCGAGTGCTTCGGAGCCGCGGGCCAGGATGGCGACGTCGGCGCCCACCAGGACAAAGGAGGCCCCGGCCGCCAGGTAGCTGCGCGCGATGGCGGGGTTGAAGGCGTTGACGCCGGCCGGTTTCCCGGCAGCCTGGGCGGCGGCGAGGCAGTGTTCGACGGCGGCACGGACGTCCGGGTGTTCCTGCTGTCCCAGCACCCCCATGGAGGCGGCGAGGTCCGAGGGCCCGAGGAAGATGGCGTCCACGCCCTCCACGGCGAGGATCTTCTCCACGGCGGCGACGGCAGCGGTGGATTCGATCTGGACGGTGACGCTGATGGTTTCGGACGCTCTGGCGAGGTAGTCCGGAATTCGGTTCCAGCGGGCGGCGCGGGCGAGGGCTGAACCTACGCCGCGGACTCCGTGGGGCGGGTAGCGGGTGGCGGCCACCCCTGCCTCGGCCTCGGCGACGGAGTTGACCATGGGGATGAGCAGGTTCTGCACGCCCAGGTCCAGGTACTGCTTGATCAGGACGGTGTCATTGACGGGCGGCCGGACCATCACCTGCACCGGATAGCCGTGGACGGCCTGGAGCTGGGCGAGGATGGATTCGAGGCCGTTGGGGCTGTGTTCGGCGTCCACCAGGAGCCAGTCCAGGCCGGACCCGGCGCAGAGTTCGGCGATCAGCGGACTGCCGGAGCACACCCACATGCCGGCCAGCGGGCGGCCCGCTTCACCTTTTTGATTCCGCAAAGCATCGCGGAAGGTGTCTTCTACTCGAAGCGGCATGTGATGCTCCCCAGGGGTCCGTAGTCGGCGTGCACGGTATCGCCTTTGTACACCCACAGCGGGCGGGTAAAGGAGCCGGCGAGGATGATGTCGCCGGCTTTCATGCCGTCTCCGTGGGCTGCGATCTTGTTGGCCAGCCAGTGCACCCCGTTGGCGGGGTGGTCCAGGACGCCGGCGGCGACGCCGGTCTCTTCCACGGTCTGGTTTTTGTACAGGATGGCCGAGACCCAGCGGAGGTCAACGGCGTCGGGTTTGACCGGGTTGCCGCCGATCACCATGGCCCCCATCGCGGCGTTGTCCGCTATGGTGTCCACGATGGTCCGGCCCTCCATTTCGATCCGGGAGTCCAGGATCTCGAGGGCCGGAACCACGTAGTCGGTGGCGTTCAGGACGTCGAAGATGGTGCAGCCGGGGCCCTTGAGCGCATCCTTCAGGACAAAGGCGAGCTCCACCTCCACGCGCGGGTGCGTGTACTTATCCCACTGCACGGAGCAGCCGGTTTCGAGCACCATGTCGTCAAAGATCGCGCCGTAGTCCGGTTCGGTGATGCCGGTGGCGGCCTGCATGGCCTTGGACGTGAGGCCGATCTTCCGGCCCACGAGCGACCGTCCGGCCTCCTCGTTCCGCCGCCGCCAGAACTGCTGCACGGCATAGGAGTCCTCCACCGTCATCTCCGGGTAGCGGGCGGTCAGCCGGGGCACCGGAGTCCGGGAACGCCCGGCTTCGACCAGTTCGTCGGCGATGGCTTCGATCGTCTTCGCGTCCAGCATGTCCTAGACCTGCGCCCCGAGCTTGAACCCTTCGACGTCTCCGGAGGCGTCGTCCTTGCGGGTGTAGGAGAAGCCGTCGGCGCCCACGGTGACGGCCATTTCGGACTTTTCCTCGCGGACGACGACGGGCTGGGGGTTGCCGTCGAGGTCCAGGACCAAGGAAGCCTCGGTGTACCAGGACGGGACCACGGGGTTGCCCCACCAGTCGCGGCGCTGGTTGTCGTGGACGTCCCAGGTGATGACGGGGTTGTCGGGGTCGCCGGTGTAGTAGTCCTGGGTGTAGATCTCGATGCGGTGGCCGTCCGGGTCCAGGATGTAGAGGTAGAAGGCGTTGGAAACGCCGTGCCGGCCGGGGCCGCGTTCGATCCGGTCGCTGACGCGCAGGGCGCCCATCTTGTCGCAGATCTGGATGATGTTGTGCTTTTCGTGCGTGGCGAACGCGACGTGGTGCATGCGCGGGCCGTTGCCTCCGGTGAGGGCGGTGTCGTGGACGGTCTGCTTGCGGTGCATCCACGCCGCGTAGGTGACGCCGTCGGAATCCTGGATGTCCTCCGAGACCCGGAAGCCGAGGTCTTCAAGGTATTTGCGGCCGCGGGGGACGTCCGGGGTGACCTGGTTGAAGTGGTCCAGGCGGACCAGTTCCCCGGCGGAGTAGAGGTCGTAGCGCTGGGTGAGGCGCTCCACGTGCTCCACGTCGTAGAAGAACTCGTAGGGGAAGCCCAGCGGGTCCTCGACGCGGACGGAATCGCCGATGCCCTTGGTGAAGCCCTCCTTGCGGCGCTCCACCCGGCAGCCCAACTCGCGGTAGTAGGCCTCTGCGGCGTCCACCTCGGCGGGGGACTTCACCCGGTAGGCAAAGGCGGCGACGGCGGCGATGGGTCCCTTGCGGAGCACCAGGTTGTGGTGGATGAACTCTTCGAGGGAGCGCAGGTAGATCGCGTTCTCGTCTTCCTCGGTCACGTGCAGGCCCAGGAGGTCCACGTAGAACTCGCGGGATTTGGCGAGGTCGGTGACCACGATTTCCATGTAGGCGCAGCGGACAATATCCGGAGCCGGGACCGTGGGGGTGGGAACGAAGTTCGTCATGATGGTCTCTCTTCTTTGAAAGGGGTGGCTCAGGCGCCGAATTTGGGCGTGTGGACGGAGCCGAGCGTGATGTGCACGGCCTGCTGGTCGGTGTAGAAGTCGATGGAGCGGTAGCCGCCCTCGTGGCCGAGGCCCGAGGCCTTGACGCCGCCGAACGGGGTGCGGAGGTCGCGAACGTTGTGGCTGTTCAGCCACACCATCCCGGCTTCCACGTTCTGGGAGAAGTTGTGCGCGCGGGTCAGGTTTTGGGTCCAGATATAGGCCGCCAGGCCGTATTTGGTGTTGTTCGCCAGAGCCAGCGCCTCGTCGTCGTTCTCGAAAGGCGTGATGGCCACGACGGGGCCGAAGATCTCCTCCTGGAAGATCCGCGCGTCAGGGGCGACGTCGGCGAACACCGTGGGGGCGATGTAGTTTCCCTCGGGCAGGTGGTCCGGGCGGCCGCCGCCGGCGAGGAGCCGGCCTTCGGACTTGCCGATCTCCACGTAGGAGGCCACCTTCTCGTAGTGCTCCGGGTGGACCAAGGCACCTACCTGGGTTTTGGGATCGTGGGGATCGCCCACCACGATGTTCTTGGCCCGGGCCGCGTACTTCTCGCAGAATTCGTCGTAGATAGCGCGTTCGACGAGGATCCGGGAGCCCGCGGTGCAGCGTTCACCGTTGAGGGAGAACACCCCGAACAAGGCGGAGTCGATCGCGGCGTCCAGGTCGGCGTCGGCGAACACCACGCACGGTGACTTGCCGCCGAGCTCCATGGACAGGCCCTTAAGGTTCGCAGCGGCGTTGCGGAAGATCGTCTGGCCCGTAGTGGTCTCGCCAGTGAAGGAGATCAGCGGGACGTCCGGGTGCTTGACCAGCGCGTCGCCGGCTTCCTCGCCGAGGCCGTTGACCAGGTTGAACACGCCGTCCGGCAGGCCGGCATCCTTGAAGATCGCGGCCCACAGCGAAGCCGAAAGGGGGGTGAACTCGGCGGGTTTGAGGACCACGGTGTTGCCGGTGGCCAGGGCCGGGGCGAGCTTCCAGGACTCCAGCATGAACGGGGTGTTCCACGGCGTGATGAGGCCAGCGACGCCGATCGGCTTGCGGTTCACGTAGTTGATCTGGGAGCCGGGGACCTTCATGGCGTCGTCGAACTGGGCCACGATCAGGTCCGCGAAGAACCGGAAGTTCTCGGCTGCACGGAGGGCCTGGCCCTTGGCCTGGGTGATGGGAAGGCCGGTATCGAACGTTTCCAGTTCAGCAAGGCGCTCTTCCTGGGCTTCGACGGCGTCCGCGATCCTGTTCAGGATCCGGGCGCGTTCGCGGGGCTTCATCTTCGGCCACGGGCCGTTGGTGAACGCTTCGCGGGCGGCGGCGACAGCGAGGTCGATGTCTTCTTTCTGGCCCGCCGCGGCAGTGGCGTAGTTGGTGTTGGACACCGGATCCAGGACATCGAAGGTCTTCCCGCCCACGGAGTCAACGAACTGGCCGTTGATGTAGTGCTGGATGTGGCGGGGGAGTTCTTGCGGGATGTAGTGGGTCTTGGTTTCCGGGGCAGTGAACGTCATTGTTGTTTCCTTACTGCTGTGCGGTCTGTTAGCCGGGGAGGGGTCAGAGGTTTTTGGCCTGGGCCAGGTAGGCGTCCAGGGTGGCGGAGCGGTGGAGCCGGGCCGCTTTTTCGATGGTGTCGGCGTCGGCGCCGGTCTCGATGAGCCGGAGCAGCGCCTCGTGTTCGTCCACGGAGTTGTGTGCCCGGCCGGGCACAAAACGGAATACGGAGGACCGAAGCGAGGCGAGCCGGTTCCAGCCTCGGTGGACCAGGTCCAGGATGTGGGGGTTGGGGCAGTGTTCGAACAGGACGCTGTGGAAGTCCTGGTTGAGCCGTGTAAAACGGATCGGGTCAAAGTGCTGGAGGCATTCGCGCATTTCCTCGTTCACCGCACGGGCCCGGGCGATGTCCGCCGCTCCGATGAGCGGGGCGGACAGCGCTGTGGCGGCGCCCTCCACGATGCTCAGGGTCTGCATGGTGTAGAGGTACTCGGTGGGGTCGATCCCGGAAACGGTGGCGCCGACGTTCCGTTCGAACTTCACCAGGCCTTCGGCTTCGAGCCGGCGGATGGCTTCGCGGACCGGGACCACGCTGACGCCGAGGTCCTCGGCGATCTTGGCAAGGACCAGCCGGTACCCGGGGGTGTACGTGCCCTCCACAATCCGGGTCTTGACGGCCTGGTAGGCCTGCTCGGACTTGCTGCCGACAGTCCCGTTCCCGGACGAAGTGCCCGCTGCGGTGGCTATTTCAGTCATCGGCTTTATCCGTGTCCCATTGCTCGTACTTGGCCCGCCATTCAGTGTTCAGCGGGTAGAGGCCATCCACGCTGTGGCCCTGCTGGACCATTTCGGCGATGAACGTCTCTTCGCGTTCCTGGACGATGGAGTCGTCCGCCAGTTCCTCGGCGAGGGCCGGCGGGATCACCAGGATGCCGTCGGAATCGGCCACGATGATGTCGCCGGGCTGGACGGTGGTGCCGCCACAGGCGATGGTGATGTCGGTGTCCCACGGGATGTGCCGCCGGCCCAGCACGGCGGGGTGGGGGTTGGAGTAGTAGGTGGGCATGTCCATGGCCGCGACAGCGGAGAAGTCGCGGACGCCGCCATCGGTGATGATGGCCGCGGCTCCGCGGACCTGGGCTCGGAGGGCCAGGATGTCGCCGATGGTGCCGGTGCCTTTCTCCCCGCGGGCCTCCATGACCAGGATCTCGCCCGGGTTGACGGAGTCGATGGCCTTTTTCTGGGCGTTGAAGCCGCCGCCGTGGGTCTTGAACAGGTCCTCACGGTTGGGCACGTAGCGCAGGGTCCGGGCCAGGCCTACGATCCGCTTCTCCGGCCGGGTGGAGGTCAGGCCGTCGATGCTGACGTTGTTGAGGCCCCGCTTGCGCAACTGCGAAGACAGGGTGGCGGTGCAGACGCTTTCCAGTTTGGCCTTCAGCTCCGGGGAGAGGACAGGTCCGACGGCGGCAGTTCCGTCTGCCGGAAGGCCCGCCGCTTCCCGCGAACCGTACGCTTCCTCCCGCTGTACGTCATCGGTCTTGGGCCGGGCACCAAAGTCCGCAAACGCCGTCGTTCCTTCCGCCACCCGAGTGACCAGCCGGCCGCTGGTGACGGCGCCGGCGCTGACTTCAACAGTGCTGACTTCAACCTCGACGACGTCGCCCGGCTGGGCGACGGAAGCCCCGGCCGGGGTGCCGGTGAGGATGATGTCGCCCTCTTCAAGGGTGAGCAGCTGGGACAGGTCGGCAACCAGCCGGGCGAAGGGGAAAAGGAGGTCTTCGGTGGTGTCGTCCTGGACGAGTTCGCCGTTGTGCCAGGTGCGGATGCGGAGGCCGGCGGGGTTCACCGAGTCTGCCGCGATCAGGCCCGGGCCCACGGGAGTGAAGCCGTCGCCGCCCTTGGACCGCAGGTTGGAGCCCTTGTCCGCGTAGCGGAGGTCGTAGACGCCGAGGTCGTTGCTGGCCGTCACCCATTCGACGTGGCTCCAGGCGTCCTCCAGCCCGACCCGGCGGGCGGGCTTTCCGATGACCAGGGCGATCTCGCCTTCATAGCCGAGGAGTTCGCAGCCGGCGGGGCGCTCCACGATGGAGGGGGTTTGTTCTGAGCCGGTGGCCAGGGACGACGGCGGCTTCAGGAAGTAGGAGGGTTGTTCCGGCGTGCGGCCGCGCTGGGCTGCCCGGCTGGGGTAGTTGATATGCACCGCGATGACCTTGCGGGCCGCGGCCAGGAGGTGGTCGGTGACCTGGTCCAAGAGCTACTCCTCATCGAGTACGAAATCGTATACGAATCACTATGGACCCGGACCGCCGCATCCGTCAACACCTTCCCTTCGCCCGGTATTGGCACTTGTCGGGCGCCTCAAACGTGGCGTAGAGTTCTGGATCACAGGATCACTTTTCTATTATCGAACGTAAAATTCTATTATCGAACATCTGATCGGCGACATACAGCCACACAACGAAGTGAGGACATCCCGTGCAGTTCCACCACCACGGCTACGTATCCGGTGACCCGCGGGTCCAGCCGGCCGCCGGCGTCGGCATTGACCGTCCCGCCGAACTTCCCGACGAAATCGACGTGCTCATCGTCGGCTCCGGGCCTGCCGGCATGCTGGCCGCCGCGCAACTTTCCCAGTTCTCCGGCGTCACCACGCGCATCGTGGAGCGTCGGGCCGGCAGGCTCGCCATCGGCCAGGCCGACGGCATCCAGGCCCGCAGCGTGGAGACCTTCCAGGCCTTCGGTTTCGCCGAGCGCATCACCGCCGAGGCCTACCGCATCACGGAGATGGCGTTCTGGAAGCCGGACCCCGCAGATCATTCGCGCATTGTCCGCGCCGCCCGGGCGGTCGACGACGAAACGGGCATCAGCGAGTTCCCGCACCTGATCGTGAACCAGGCCCGCGTGCTGGACTATTTCGCCGAGTTCATGGCCAACTCCCCCACCCGTATGACCCCCGACTACGGCTACGAGTTCCGCAACCTCACGGTCACGGGGGAGGGCGACTACCCCGTCACCGTGACGCTCCTGCACACCTCCGGGCCGAACGAGGGCAAGGAGCGCACTGTCCGCGCCAAGTACGTGGTCGGTGCCGACGGAGCGCGGAGCAAAGTGCGGGAATCGATCGGGTGCCACCTCGCCGGTGACCAGGCCAACCACGCCTGGGGCGTCATGGACGTCCTCGCCGTCACCGACTTCCCAGACATCCGCACCAAGTGCGCCATCCAGTCCGGCTCAGGCGGCAGCATCCTGCTGATCCCGCGCGAAGGCGGCCACCTCTTCCGCATGTACGTGGACCTTGGCGAGGTTGATCCGAACAACCATGGCGCAGTCCGGAGCACCACCATTGAACAGATCATTGCCAAGGCGAATGCGATCCTGCATCCGTACACGCTGGACGTCCGAAACGTGGCTTGGCACAGCGTCTACGAGGTGGGCCACCGCCTGACGGACAGGTTCGACGACGTCCTCCCGGACGAGCGCGGCAGCCGCACCCCGCGCGTGTTCATCACCGGCGACGCCTGCCACACGCACAGCGCCAAGGCCGGCCAGGGCATGAACGTCTCCATGCAGGACGGCTTCAACCTTGGCTGGAAACTGGGGCACGTCCTTGAGGGCCGCAGCCCGGAAAGCCTGCTGGACACCTACTCCGCGGAGCGCCAGGTGGTGGCGAAGAACCTCATCGACTTCGACAAGGAGTGGTCCACGCTGATGGCGAAGAAGCCTGAAGAGTTCGAGGACCCCACGGAGTTGGAGAACTTCTACGTCAGCACGGCCGAGTTCCCTGCGGGCTTCATGACGCAGTACGCACCCTCCATGCTGGTCGCGGAGCCGAAGCACCAGGACCTCGCCACCGGCTTTACCATCGGCAAACGCTTCAAGTCCGCGCCGGTGGTGCGGGTCTGCGACACCAACCCGATGCACCTGGGCCACCATGCCACGGCGGACGGGCGGTGGCGAATCTATGTCTTCGCCGACTCGGCAGCTCCGGAATCGGGACAGCCCGGAACAGAACAGCACGGCGCTCCGTCGCCCACCGCGGACTTTGCCGAGTGGATCGCGAACGCGCCCGACTCACCGCTGGCCGCCACGCCGTCGGGCGCTGACCGCGACGCGTGGTTCGACGTAAAGGTGATTTACCAGCAGCCGCACACGGAGATCGATATCAACGCTGTTCCGGCGGTGTTCAAGCCGACAGTGGGTCCTTTCCGGCTCACCTACCTCGAGAAGGTCTTCGGCACCGACCCCAACGCCGACATTTTCGAGCTCCGCGGCCTGGACCGCGGCGGAGTTGTGGTGGTAGTGCGGCCGGACCAGTACGTAGCCAACGTGCTTCCCCTGACGGCAACGGCGGAACTCGCCGACTTCTTCGCGCCGCTGCTGAAGCGGCGTCAGGCGGCCGCGGCCTGAACCGCCCGGTACTCGGCGGCCGCGTAGACGCCAAGGATCCGCACTTCCGTGGTGAAGAAGTCCAGTTCCTCCAGGGCCAGGCTGAGCGGCAGGTCTTCGGGGTGGCCTTCCACATCGGCCATGAACATCGTGGCGGAGAATTCGTTGCCCACCATGTAGCTCTCGAGCCGGGTCATGTTCACGGCGTTGGTGGCGAAGCCGCCCAATGCCTTGTAGAGGGCTGAGGGGACGTTCCGCACGCGGAAAACAAAGCTGGTTATTGCCGGTCCGGGCAACTCATCCCGGGCCGGCAATTCCTTTTCGCGGGCCAGGATCACAAACCGGGTGGTGTTGGATGGGTCGTCCTCCACCCGGGAGGCGAGCACTTCCAGACCGTACAGCTCCGCTGCGAGCGGCGGTGCGAGGGACAGCTTAGTGGGGTCGTTCCATTCCCGGACTTCCCGGGCGGAGCCGGCGGTGTCGCCGGCAATGACCGGGCGAAGGCCGGCGTCGCGGATCAAACGGCGGCACTGGCCCAGGGCGTGGATGTGGCTGTGGACCTCGGTGGCGGCCTCAATGGTGCTGCCGGGTATCCCCATCAGGTCGAAGTGGATGGCCAGGAAGTACTCGCCCACGATCTGCAGCCCGGAATGCGGGAGCAGCGTGTGGATGTCGGCCACCCGGCCGGCGATCGAGTTCTCGATGGGGATCATGGCCAGGTCTGCGGCGCCACTGGACACTTCTTCGAAGACATCCTCGAAGCTGGCGCAGGGGACGCTTTCCAGCTCGGGGAACATTTGTTTGCACGCGATATTGGAGTTGGCGCCGGGCTCACCCTGGTACGCAATCTTCTGGGCCATGATCCGTATGGTGTCATGCACCGCGCCCACCCGCCCAACTGGGTAGCAGCAGATGTCGTTTTGAGCGCTGAAAACGACATCTGCTGCTACCTAGTTGGGGAAGGGCTACGCGGCCGGGGAGACGCGCAGCCAGAGGTACTGGTGCGGGGCCAGCGTGACGCCATCGGCCAGGCTGAGCGCAGCACCCGTAAGAAGTTCGACGGCGGCACCAGAGAACCCGGAGAACGTCACCGCCGGAAGCTGCTGCGGTCCGTCGCCGAAGTTCGCGAGGACAAGAATGGTGCCGGCGTCGCCAGGGCGTTGGTAGCCCAGGACTCCCGGGGCGTTGGTGTGGAAATCGATGAGCCGCGTGCCAGCCAGCTCAGGCGTCCCTGCGCGTACCTCGATCATTTGCCGCAGCCCGGCGAAGATGGCGCCTTCCGGGGTGGCGGGGTCGTGGCGCCGGGCGTACCGCTCCGCCGGATAGTGCGGCCGATGCACCCAACGGCTGTCAGCCTCGTGGCCGTCTTCCATGGCGTACTGGTAGTCATTGAGCTGCCCCACCTCGTCGCCGAGGTAAAGGAGCGGGATGCCCCCGGTGCTGAACGCGACCGAGTGGGCCAACAGGATCCTTCCCACTGCGTGGTCCGGATCGTCCTCCAAGCCGCAGAGGGAAGCCGTGGTTCCGGAGATGCGGCAGTCACCGGTACGGGGGTTGTCCTGGAACGGCACGCCCTGGGCGAAGCTGCCGGGGTGCCGGTTGACGTAAAAGGCGTTGAGGAACCGGCGGTGGTCAAAGCCGTTGATCCCCAGCTCTGCGGCGTCCTCGTCGGCGAACGTCCAGCCGATGTCGTCATGGCTGCGGACATAATTCACCCAGGACGTGCCGTCAGGAATGTTGTGGCGCCGCTCGAGCGCCTGCTGCAACAGCGAGACGTTGCGGGTCGCCAGCGACTCCCAAATCAGTGCCATCTGCAGCGGGTTATAGGAAAGCTGGCACTCGGCCGGATCGATGTAGAGCGCAACCTCGTCCGGGTGCACAATCGCCTCGGACTTGAACAGCAACGACGGCGCCGCGAGCCGGCACACGGCGTTGAAGGCACGCAGCAGCAGGTGTGCTTCGGGCAGGTTCTCACACGGGGTCCCGAGCTGCTTCCAGATGAAGGCAACGGCGTCCATGCGGAGGATATCCACGCCCTGGTTGGCCAGGAACAGCATTTCCCCGGCCATGGCGCGGAACACGGCCGGGTTGGCGTAGTTCAAGTCCCATTGGTAGGTGTGGAAGGTGGCCCAGACCCACCGTCCGTCAGGCAGCGGGACAAAGGAGCCGGGGTGGTCGTCCGGAAAGATTTCCCGGACGGTCTGCTCAAACGCATCCGGCATGGTGCGGTCCGGATAGATCCAGAAGTAGTCGCTGTATTCGGGGTCCCCTTCGGCGGCGCGGCGGGCCCAGTGGTGCTCGTTGGACGTGTGGTTGAAGATGAAGTCCACCACCAGGGAGATGCCATTCTCGCGGAGCTCCGACGCCAGTGCCCGCAACTGCTCCATGGTGCCCAGCTTGGGGTTGACCTCCCGGTAGCTGGAAACGGCATACCCGCCGTCGGAGAACGGCTCCGGTGCCAGGAACAGCGGCATCAGGTGCAGGTAGGTCAGGCCCAGCTCCTTGAAGTACGGGATCCGGTCGCGGATGCCGTCCAGGCTGTCGGCGTACCTGTCCACATAGCAGACGCCGCCGAGCATCCGGTTGGACTGGAACCAGCCGCTGTTTCCTTCGCGCTCGGCGTCCAGCGCTTTGAGGTCCGCAGAACGTTCCTGCCACGAGCGGGCACACTGCAGGACGAGGGCGCCTAACTGGTCTTGCCAGTCAGGCCGTGTCCCATACAGCGAACGGAACAGCCCGCACAGATCAGGGAAGTGAACGTCCAGCCGCCGAGCAAACTCCTGCCAGTGAGGATCGGCGCGCTGAATGCCGTCATCGGCCCCCAAAACGCTGTGGACGTGCTGCTTGGCGGCTTCTTCCAGATCGACGGTTTCATGCATGAAAGCCAACCTACCAGCGGCGGCTGCAGCCACCCCAACCGGGCGGATCCGCTGTCAGCCCAGCGCCAGGCGCATGGATACCTGGTAACGGTCCGAGCGGTATGTCGAGATGGAGTACTCAATGGGCGTGCCGGGCTCGTCGGTTCCCGTGAAGGACCGCCGCTTGAACAGCAGGACGGGTGACCCCGGCCCGATATCCAGCAGGGCAGCCGTTTCCTCCGACGCCGCGGCGGCCTCCACCGTCTGTTCTGCCTGTTGGACTGGATGTCCTGCGGCGGCCAAAGCCCGGTAGAGGGAGCCGGTCAGGTCCGAGGAGAGCAGGTCCGGCACCAGCCGCGGGGGCAGCCAGGATTCGTCCACGCTGACCGGTGCTCCGTTGGCCAGGCGAAGCCGCCGGACCCGGTAGGCAGGCTCTTCCGGAGCCAGCCCCAGATGCTCGGCGGCCGCCGCGGGCGGCATCGCAGTGGACACGTTGATGACCCGGGTGCTGGGCTCAAAGCCGGCTGCCCGCATGTCTTCGTTGAACGAGGCCAGATGCAGGGTGGACCGCACCAGCCCATGGGAGACGAAGGTGCCTTTCCCCTTGATCCGGACCAGGGCGCCGTCCTGGACCAGGTCCGAGATGGCCCGCCGGACCGTGATCCTCGAGACCCCGAACTGCTCCTCCAGTTGGCGCTCACCCAGCAGGGCATCGCCGGGCCGCAGAGTGCTGGACACCAGGTCCTGGAGTTGCCTTCTGACCCAGACGTGTTTCAGTTCCCCTGCTGTATCCATGACTCCTATTTTCCGGGAAGGTCGAACAGGTGCGCGCCCGCTTCCACCCGGCCACCGGTGGCAGGGGGTTCGATGGCATCCGCGGCACTGTCCAGGATCACCACGGGACTGCACATGCTGAGATCCTTGGACCGGACCAGGGCCACGTCCACGGTGATCATGGGATCGCCGGCGCGGACCTGGTCGCCCTTCTGGGCGATCACCGTAAAGCCTTCGCCCTTCAGTCCCACGGTGTCGATGCCGACGTGGACCAAAACGGCAGGGCCGGAGGCGTGCTGGACGATGTAGGCGTGCGGCATGACCTTGACCACCTTGCCGTCCAGCGGTGCGACGGCGGTGACCACGCCGGCGTCGTCGTCGGGGATCACGGCGGCGCCGCCGCCCACCAGACCCTTGGCGAACACCGGGTCCGGCACTTCACTGAGCGGGATGAGCCGGCCGGGCAGGGGGGATGCGACGCTGATGGCGGGTGCTTCCGTCGCTGCTTCCGGGGTGTTCACGTCAGGGCTGCCCACTTCTGCCGTGCTCACATCAGGTCCTGGATGTCTTCGGCCAGGCTCTCGGCTTCGGGGCCCACAACTACCTGGACCACCGTGCCGGACATCATGACGCCGTGGGCGCCGGCGGCCTTGAGGGCAGCCTCGTCCACGCGGCCTGCGTCCACCACTTCGGTACGCAGGCGGGTGATGCACCCTTCGATCTCTTCGACGTTTTCTGCGCCGCCAAGGGCGGCGAGGATGATTTCAGCTTTGGACATGTCCACTCCCGGTGTTGGTAAGCGGTGAAAGGCGGCGGTTCCAGAAGCCAATTTGAAGCTTGAGGTTGACAACTGAGGCCGGCGCCCTTCACAGTGATGGTTGTCACTGGTTATAACCAGTTAGCAAGACTCTACTGAAAC
The DNA here is from genome assembly GCF_037203945.1 of Pseudarthrobacter sp. CCNWLW207. NCBI lineage: Bacteria > Bacillati > Actinomycetota > Actinomycetes > Micrococcales > Micrococcaceae > Pseudarthrobacter > Pseudarthrobacter sp. CCNWLW207. The sequence goes on from NZ_JBBCBS010000008.1 coordinate 106,144, forward strand.
AAGCATCCCCGCACAAGCACCACCTTCTTCGAGACGAGGAACATCATGACCACGGAAAATCCCACAGCGGGCGCGCCGGCGCCGGGCAAGACCAAGGGCAGCGGCAAGGCCCTGCAGAACATGCAGCGCTTCGGCCGCAGCCTGATGCTGCCCATCGCTGCCCTCCCCGCGGCCGCACTCCTGCTGCGCCTGGGTCAGGACGACCTTCTGGGCAGGTTCGAATCCCTGACCACGGTCGCGCAGGTCATCGGCGCCGCCGGCGGTGCCCTGTTCGAGAACCTGCCGCTGCTCTTCGCCGTCGGCATCTCCTTTGGTTTCGCCAAGAAAGGTGACGGATCCACGGCCCTCGCCGCCGTCGTCGGATACCTGGTCCTGACCAACGTCTTCAAGGTGATGGCACCGCTCGTGCTGGGTGCCGCGCCCGAGGGCGGCAAGGATCCGGTCATCAACTACGGCGTGCTGGCCGGCATCGTGATGGGCCTGACGACGGCGTTGCTTTGGCAGCGCTTCCACCGCACCACCCTGCCGGACTGGCTGGGCTTCTTCGCCGGCCGCCGGCTGGTGCCCATCCTGACGTCCTTCGCCGCGATCGTCATCGGCGTGGTGATGGCCTTGATCTACCCGTACTTCAACACCGGCCTCACCGCCGTGGGCAACACCGTGGCTGACAACACCGTGGTGGGCAGCGGCGTCTACGGCACCCTGAACCGGCTGCTGATCCCGCTGGGCCTGCACCACATCCTGAACTCCATCGTGTGGTTCATCATCGGCGACTACAACGGCGCCCACGGTGACCTGAACCGGTTCTTCGCCGGCGACCCGACTGCCGGCGTCTTTATGACCGGCTTCTTCCCCATCATGATGTTTGCCCTGCCCGCCGCCGCCCTGGCCATCTGGCAGGAAGCCAAGCCGTCACAGCGGAAGATCGTGGGCGGCGTGATGCTCTCCACCGGCCTCACCGCGTTCCTCACCGGCATCACCGAACCGCTCGAGTTCTCGTTTATGTTCGTGGCCTGGCCGCTGTACATCGTCCACGCCTTCCTGACCGGAACGTCCATGATGCTGGTCAACTTCCTGGGAATCCACCACGGATTCGGGTTCTCCGCCGGGGCCATCGACTACGTCCTCAACTTTGGCATCGCGCAAAATCCGCTGTGGCTGATCCCCATTGGGTTGGTCTACGCCGCCATCTACTACGTGGTGTTCCGCTTTGTGATCCGCCGCTGGAACCTGCGCACCATGGGCCGCGAAGACGAAACCGACGAGAACGGCTCCATGGCCAAAGCCGATGCAAGCTGATTTTTCGTCGGCCATAAGCTCGGACGGCTCCGGCGGCTCCGGCGGCGGGGTGGGGCTGCGGGGCCGCCTCGTCACCGGCCTCCCCGGGGATCCCGTGATTGACGACGGCACTGTGGTGATGGCCGGCGGGACCATCCAGTGGTGCGGCCCGACGTCGGACCTGCCGGAAACTTTCGACGCCGACATCCGGCAGGTGCCGCTGATCCTGCCCGGGCTCGTGGATGTGCACTGCCACGGTGCCGTGGGGCACACGTTCTCCGCGGACGTTGAGGGGGCCCGGCTGGCCGCGGCCCATCACGCCGCGGAAGGCTCGACGTCGGTCCTTGCCTCGCTCGTGTCGGCGCCGTCCAGCGTGCTGCTGGAACAAATTGCGGTGCTGCGGGACCTCGTGCAGGACGGCACCCTGGCCGGCCTGCACCTGGAAGGGCCGTTCATCACCAAGAGCATGTGCGGGGCACAGGACCCCGCGGCGATTATCGACGGCGACCCGGCTCTCCTGAAGCAATGGCTGGAGGCGGGGCGTGGGACGGTACGGTCTCTGACCCTCGCCCCGGAGACCCCTCATTTTCATGAGTTGGTGCGGCTCTGCCGTGACTACGGCGTGGTGCCCTCGCTGGGCCACACCAATGCCACCGCGGCGCAGACCCGGGAAGTCCTATCGGGTGTTGCCGGCGGTGGGCTCGGTAGAGGGGCTCGTCCTGCGGCTGATGCTGGCGCTGGCGCCGGCCAGGCAGGCCCGTGGTCAGCCACGCACCTGTTCAACCGGATGCCGCCGCTGGGCCACCGGGCGGCCGGGCCGGTCGCGGTGATGCTGCAGGCTGCCGAACAGTCGCCCGGGCAGATGGTGCTGGAGCTTATTGCCGACGGCGTGCACCTGGACCCGGAAATCGTGCGGATGGTCTTCGGCCTGGTGGGGCCCCGCTCGATTGCCCTCATCACGGACGCGATGGCCGCGGCGGGTATGTCCGACGGGCACTACACCCTCGGCAGCCTGGACGTGCTTGTCCAGGACCGGGTGGCACGGCTGTTGCCGGCGCAAGGGGCAGTTGCTGCCGACGAGGAGGAGCCCGGAGCGATCGCGGGAGCCACGAGCTTCCTGCTGGAAAACGTCCGCCGTTGCGTTGAATGGGGGATCCCGCTCGCAGACGCGGTGGCCGCCGCGACGTCCACTCCGGCCCGGCTGATGGGCCTCGACAGCCCAGGCGCCCGTCAGGTGGGAGCCATCGCCGCGGGATACCGGGCCGACGTCCTGGCAGCCACCGACGAACTTGAACTCGTGCAGGCCTATCGGGCAGGCACACCACAAACGCAGGAAAGGAATGACCGTGCAGATAGTTCTGTGTGAGTCCACGGACCACGTAGGAGCCCGGGCGGCAGACATCATCGAGGCGAGGGTCCGGCAGGGTCCGGCCGTCCTGGGACTGGCCACCGGGGGCTCGCCGAGTTCCACGTACCAGGAGCTGATCCGGCGGCACCGCGAGGAACGGCTCAGCTTCAGCCAGGTCACCGGCTTCACGCTGGATGAATATGCCGGGCTGCCGAAGGACCACGAACAGTCGTACTGCACCACCATCCGCCGGGAGTTCGTTGACCACGTGGACTTGCCCCTTGAACGGTTGTTCACCCCGCAGGGGGACGCCGCGGACCTGGTGGCCGAGGCCGAGCGCTACGACGCGGCGATCGCCACCGCCGGCGGAGTGGACATCCAGATCCTGGGCATCGGGGCCAACGGCCACATCGGGTTCAACGAGCCGACGTCGTCCCTTGCCTCACGGACCCGGGTGAAGACCCTGGCGGGGGCCACCCGGGCCGACAACGCGCGGTTCTTCCCCGACGGCGACGTGCCGCGGCTGTGCCTCACCCAGGGTTTGGGAACCATCCGTGAGGCGAAACTGGCGGTTCTGGTGGCGATGGGAGAGAACAAGGCCGCCGCCGTCCAGGCAATGGTGGAGGGCCCGGTCAGCGCCAACTGCCCGGCGTCGGTGCTGCAGCTTCACCGCAGGGCAGTGATCCTCCTGGACCCCGCGGCCGCGTCCCGGCTCTCCATGCTCGAGTACTACCGCGAAGCCCAGGAGTTCAACGACCATCTCGGCCAGACGCCCACCAGGCCGTGGATGCAGGAACCGGCGCTGCATTAGGGCTGCCGCATTAAGGAACTGAGCTGGATTTTTCGGGTCAGCCGTTGATGGCCTGGGGGATACCGAGGGCTTTGAGGCCCTCGACGCCGAATTCCAGGCCGTAGCCGGACTGCTTGGCTCCGCCGAAGGGGACGCGGGGGTCCACGGCGCCGTGTTTGTTGATCCAGACGGTGCCGGCTTCGAGGCGGGCAGCGACCTTGCGCGCTTCGGCGAGGTTGGGGGACCAGACGGAGGCGCCGAGCCCGACGTCGAGCCCGTTGGCCATGGCCACCACCTCGTCCACGGTGCTGTAGCGGATGATCGGCAGGGCCGGGCCGAACTGCTCCTCGGCCACCAGGGGGTTGTTGTTGTCGATGTCGGCCACGAGGGTAGTGGGGTAGAAGTGGCCGGGCTGGTCCTTCTCGGGGTTTCCGCCGAGCAGGATCCGGGCGCCGGAGTCGCGGGCGGCTTCCACGAGGGCGGCCACGACGTCGTACTGGGCCCGGTTTTGCAGCGGGCCCAGGACGTTGTTTTCGTCCAGTCCGACTCCCATGGGCATGGCGGCAGCGACCTTGGTGAGTTCGTCGCAGACGGCGTCGTAGATGTCGTCGTGGACGTAGAGGCGCTTGAGCGCGGCGCAGGTCTGGCCGGTGTTGATGAAGGCGCCCCAGAACAGGCCTTCGGCGATGGTGGCGGGGTCGGCGTCGGGCAGGACGATGCCGGCGTCGTTGCCGCCGAGTTCGAGGGTGAGCCGCTTGATGGTGTCGGCTGAGGATTTGATGATCTGCCGGCCGGCGGAGGTGGAGCCGGTGAACATGATCTTCCCGACGGCGGGGTGTTCTGCCAGGCGGGCGCCTACCTCGCGGTCGCCGGAGACGGCGTTGAGCAGGCCTTCGGGAAGTTCTTCGTTGATGACCTTGATCAGTGCCAGGACGGACAACGGGGTCATCTCGGAGGGTTTGACCACCACGGAGTTGCCCATCCGCAGGGCGGGGGCGATCTGCCAGACGGTGATCATCATGGGCCAGTTCCACGGGCCGATGGCGCCGACGACGCCGATGGGCCGGTAATGCAGTTCGGCATGCGTTTCGCCGTCGTCCACCACAGTTTCGGGTTTCAGGGGGATGGTGGCGGCGGCCCGGAGCCAGGCGGCGCAGGCGCCCACTTCGAACCGTGCGTTGGGACCATTGAGGGGTTTGCCCTGCTCGCGGGAGAGCAGCCGGGCGAGTTCCTCGGCGGAGCGTTCGACGGCGTCGGCGGCTTTGAGGAGCGCGGCGGACCGGGCGTCGTGGCCCAGCGCAGCCCAAGCCGGCTGGGCTGCCCTGGCGGCGGCAACGGCATTCTCAAGGTCTGCAATGGTGTGGACCGGGGCGTGGCCGACGACGGTGCCGGTGGCAGGGTCAATGATGGTCCGGGTATCGCCGGACTCCGGGGTGATCGAGGCCAGCAGGGCGTCGTAAGTTTCCATGGGTTACTCCACTTCGAGTAGGCAATGCGCACTGGCCTGCGTGGCCTGGGGCTATGCCTCGAGTCTGCCCTGCCGCCCTCGGGCCGTCTTGTGTATCCGCGAACGGCGGTTGACGCGAGGCGAACAGATGCCCCGGGGGTCCTGTCAGTGTTGCGGACCGGTCCGCAGGAGCAGCACTTCGTGGACCTCATCGAGGGACGCCGCGATGAGGGCCCGGTCCACTCCTGCCAGGTATTGGAGTACGAGGCCGTCAAGGGCCGCAAACAGCGTGCGTGCCACCACCTGCACGTTTTCGGTCACCCCGGAGGCCCTGAGTCCGTCGGCCAGAGCGCTGACGTAGTTCTGGTACAGGCCCGTGACCGCTTGAGCCAGCTCGGGCCGCCGCCGGGACTCGAGGATCATCTCGTATTGGAAGACCTGCAGCTCAGGCTCGGCCAGCAGCAGCTCCAGGAGCGAATCCGTGAAGGAATGGCCCGCGGCTGCGGCTTCCCGCAGCTGGGAGGCGTTGATGGACTGGTCGGCCGCCCAGTCCAGGGCCGCAGCGATCAGGGCATCGCGGGAGCCGAAGTGGTGGGCCACCAGTGTGTTGTTCACGCCAGCGGCTTCCGCCACCGATCGGTACGTGAGCCCACGTAGCCCCTTGGCCGCCACCACGCCGATCGCGGCCCTGAGGAGGGCTTCCTTGCCGGTCCCGTACTTGGACGGTGCGGCGGGAGCGGCTGGCGTTTTCATATGCCGAGTCTAGCCAGTGCTGCCAGCTTCCCGGCAGCGCCTCTTGACTTAAACTAAGCAACTGCTTAGATTCATCTAAGTGGTGACGCGGGTCACTTCGTTGGCGTTCCGCACCACTGCCTCACCCCGAACCCCTCACCCGCCCGGCTCAGCCGCCGGTGCCCCTCACCCAGGAGCCAACGTGTCAGAAACCCCTGCTTTCAGTACTTCCTCAGCCCTTGACGCGAACAAGAATGAACCCTTCGAACTCGGTCAGGTCCAATGGGTCCGCCGCTTTGGCGAGGGCGACCGCCCCGCCCTCGCCTGCGGATATTGGCACGTCACCCCGCTGGAGGCGCCGGAGCCTTTTGACCTCCTGATCGACGCCGACGAGACGATTTCAATCGTGGAAGGGCACCTCCGGATCGAGGTGGAGGGCGGCGACACGTATGACCTCACCGCCGGCGGCGCAGCCTCCTTCAACAAGGGCGCCCGGACAAGGTGGGAAGTGATGGCGCCCACCGTCGAATTCTTTGTCTACTCCTAAGGGGCCGGCAATGGACAACGAACTGCACGACGTTATGGTGGTCGGGGCCGGCTTCGCGGGTCTCACAGCAGCACGCGAGCTCAGCAGGCTGGGCCTGTCCGTCCGCATCGTGGAGGCCCGCGAGCGCATTGGGGGACGGACCTGGCTGGACCGCCGGCTGGGGCGCGACCTGGAAATCGGCGGCACCTGGGTGCACTGGACCCAGCCCTACGTCTGGGCCGAACTGAAGCGCTACGGCCTGGACACGACGCCCAGCCCCGAGCCGGAGCGCGCGATCTGGTGGGCAGACGGCCGCCGCCACGAGGGCAGCCCGGACGAGTTGCTCGGGCTCATCGGCGGAATGAACGGGGAGTTTGCCCAGGACTCCCGGAAGTATTTCCCGGAGCCTTTCCGCCCACTGTCCCGCGACGACTTCAAAGCCATCGACCACGTGTCCGTCCAGGACCGCATCCGGGAGCAGTTCCCCGCCGGTACGCAGCGCGACCTCCTGGAATCCTTTTGGGCCCTGAACTTCAACGGTCCGCTGGAAAACGCGGCGCTGACCCAGGCCCTCCGCTGGGTTGCCCTGACCAATGGCGACTGGGCCGTGAACTTCGAGGCCTGCGCCACCTACAAAGTCGTGGGCGGCACCGCAGCGCTGGCCGCGGCGATCCTCGCGGACTCAGGTGCCGGCGTCGAACATGGTTTCACGGTGGACCGCATCCACGACGTCGGCACCTCCGTGAGCGTCTACAGCACCGACGGGCGGAGCGTCAGTGCGCGGACGGCAATAGTCACCGTGCCCCTGCACGCGATGCACGCGGTGAGCTTCGAGCCGCCCCTGTCCGCAGCCAAGAACGAAGGACTCAGCCTCGGCCAGGTGTCCAAGGGGGCCAAGGTCTGGATCAGGCTGAAGGGAAACCACCCGCCGTTTGTTGCCCTTGGCGGCGCCGACTGGCCCCTGAATTTCTTCCAGGCTGAATACGGTATCGACGGCGACACCATCGTGGTGGGATTCGGTCCGGACGCCGCAAACATCGACTCGGAAGACCCGGCTGCCGTCCAGGAACAGCTTCGGCGACTTGTCCCGGATGCTGAAGTGGTAGGCGTGGCCGGCCACAACTGGGTGGACGATCCGCTGTCCGGTGAAACCTGGCCCATGCACGCCACCGGATTTCTGTCCCGGCATCTGCACGCCATGCAGGAGGCCCACGGCGCTGTCCTCTTCGCCGGATCAGACATCGCCAACGGGTGGGGCGGATTCATCGACGGCGCCATTGAGAGCGGCATGGAGGCGGCCCTCACCGCCGCCGCAATCCTGCGGGATCGTGAACCCCGGCCCGTGTAGCCCTGGGCGTCACTGCACTCACGCACAACAACTGATCGCTACAGGACAAGGCGCAGGCCGGCTCCGCTGCGATGCTGGATTCATCGGCGCCTGCCCCCTCGCGCAGCGTCCCTTCCCCAGAGCTCATGACCGTTAAGAAGGATCCAATGAGTATTTCGAATTCCGAGTCCCGGACCACTGAAGCCGCTCCGCGCACGGAGCACTCAACCGCCCTCCGCGCCGGCAGCATCGGCGTCATGGGCATCCTGTTCTTTGTCCTCTCCGCCCAGGCGCCCCTCACCGGGATCGTCGGCGCTTCGCCGCTCGCGGCCGCACTCGGCAATGGCGCCGGTGCCCCGGGTGCCTACCTGATTGTCGGCATTGTGATTGTGGTTTTCGCGGTCGGTTTCGTGGCGATGAGCCGCAAAATCCAGGCGAACGGCGCCTTCTACGCCTACGTCACCGCAGCCTTCGGGCGCAAGGTCGGTGCCGGTGCTGCATGGCTGGCGCTGCTGGCGTACAGCACGGTGCAGGCCGCCATGTACGGACTCTACGGCGCCGCCTTCTCCGGCCTGCTGGCGTCTGTGGGTGTCGGTATTCCCTGGTGGCTGCTGGCCCTCGTGACGATGGCCGGTGTCCAGGTGCTTGGTTCCCTGAACATCGAACTTGGCGCCCGGGTCCTGGCCCTCCTGGTGGGGCTGGAAGTGGCAGTCCTGCTGATGTTCGGCTTCACCGTCCTGTTCCGCGGCGGCGGTCCCGAAGGCCTCAGCCTGACAGCCTCCTTCTCGCCCGAGGCCATCGCCTCCGGCGCTCCAGGGGTGGCCATTATGTTCGCAGTGGCATCAATGTTCGGCTTCGAGTCCACGGCCATCTATTCCGCCGAGGCTAAGGACGCCCACAAGACGGTGGCCCGGGCAACGTACCTGTCCGTCGGCGTTATTGCCGTCTTCTTCTCCTTCATCTCCTGGATGCTGGTCAGCTACTACGGTCCGTCGCAGGTGGTCGACGCCGCCGGCGCTGCCCTGGAATCCGGCGACTCCACCGCCTTTGTGCTCACGCCCATGGTGGAGTTGTTCGGCCCCTGGGCAGGAATCACCACGGGCATCCTGCTGGTCACGTCCCTGCTGGCCGGGATCATCGCTTTCCACAATGGCATCAACCGCTACCTTCATTCGCTGGCGCTCCGCGGTTCGCTGCCCGCGATCGTTGCCCGGACCAACCGGCACCGCGCACCCGCCGCGGCCGCGTGGATCCAGACCACCACCGCCGTCGTACTCGTGGCGCCCTTCGCGCTGCTGGCGCTGGACCCGGTCCTGACCCTGTTCTCGTGGTTCAGCGGGCTGGCCGTCGCGGCACTCCTGGTGCTCTACATGCTCTGCTCCATCGCCGTCGTCGGCTTCTTCCGCCGCGAACGGGTCGACGGGCAGCTTTGGCAGACACTCCTGGCGCCGCTGCTGGCGTCCGTGTTGCTGGCGTGGGTCCTGTACCTCGTGCTCAGCAACTTCACGTCGCTGATCGGCGGGAGCGCAGAAACCGCTGTTGCCCTGCTGGTGGCGGTTCCGGTGGTGTTCGCGGCCGGTGTGCTGGTGGAAGCCCGCGTTGAGCGCCGCCGCGGTGCTGCCGCCCTCGGGCACCGGGTCGTTTGAGGCGCCGCCTCACATCAGCAGCAGCCTCCGGCGAGGACGGGGGAGCGCAAAGGCCCGGCGCGGAATCAATCCGCGCCGGGCCTCCGCGTGCTGTTCAGGCACTCTGTTCAGGCGCCGCGGCGCCAGTCGCTGGGGGAAACGCCGAAGGCATCGCGGAAAATGCGGCTGAAATGCGCTGCGTCGAGGAACCCCCAGCGGGCAGCAACAGTGCCCACGGACTTCCCGGCATGCAGCGGATCCCGCAGTTCGCGGCGCGTGCCGTCCAGCCTTTGGCTCCTGATCCAGCTGGCCACAGTGGTCCCCGACTCATGGAAGACATTGTGCAGGTGCCGCGTGGAGATGAAATGTGCCGCGGCAATGCTCGCCGGGGACAGCTGGGGATCCGACAGGTTGGCCTCGATGTATTCGCGTACCGACACGGCCAGGAGCGCCTGCGGCTTCATCCGGTCCGGCGCGATATCCATTTCGGCGTGCAGCATGGTGGACACGAGGTCCAGGGCGTTCGTGGCCAGCCGCGAGCCGCTGGGACCGCTCAGGACCTCAAGGTTCTCCGACAGCTGCCGGATGAACTGCCCCACGATCCCGCTCAGTCCGGTACTGCCGGCCATCCGGACTGCCGCGAGCTGGCCCACGTAATCCGTGGGCAGCGAGAGGGCATCACAAGGGAACATCACCACCATCATCCGCGCCTCGTCCTCGAAGGCGAGGGTGTACGGGCGGTTGGTGTCGTAGATGGCCAGGTCGCCTGGGCGGAGCAGGGCTTCGCGGTTGTCCTGGATCAGCAGTCCCGTGCCCTCCAACTGGAGGTTGAGCTTGAAGTAGCGTTCGCCGGCCTGCGCAATCAGGGCAGGCGTGCGGTGGACCTCGTGGGAGGTTGCCGAGACTTCGACGACGGACATCCGGTCCAGCACACGGGCGCGCATCTGCCCGCGGAACCCGTCAACGTCTGCTGTCCGGGCCGCGAGCGGCACGAAGGACTCTGCCACGAGGTGTTTCCAGTGGTCGAACGTCTCCGCAACGCTGGACGTGAGGTTCTGGCTGGCGGGCTGGACTGCTGCTGGCATGGATGTTCCTGACGACGGATGGCCGCAAACGTGGGTTCCCCGATGGCTGTGTCCTGGAACACAGTCCCATCAGGTTAACGCCGGAGACGGTCTTTTTTCAACAGTGGGCGAAAAAAGATTTCCTTTTATGGGGTGCCGGCGTCCAGTGACTGTCTAGTTGTTCTTGCCTCTTGCAGCGACGGTCCAGCGGTCAATCAGGACGCCGTTGCTGGTCACCGCGACGTCGTCCACCAGATTGATCGCCAGGCAGACGTGGTTGGGGACAATGCGCAGCCGCTCACCGAGGGGCGGGCGGGTCCCGCTTTCGGGCCACTCAACCGTGGCATGGTGCTCCGAAAGGGCGGTGATCCGGGCATCCGGATGGTCGATCAGGCGGCCGAAGCCGGTGGCCCAGGCCGGCCGGTCGCTCCCCAGGATCTTGGTGCCGGCGTCGATGATGAAACGCGCGGGGGCGTCCGGGGCAGTCACATGGTGGCTCACCACGGTGGCTGCGACCGTCAGCGCAATATCCTCCACGGCGCAGCGTCCGAGTTCCAGTTGCTGCGCGTCGCCGAAGACGTAGACGCCGGGGCGCACTTCGGTTGCCGCGGATCCCTCGGTCAGGAGCGCCGTAGGGGTGGAACCTCCACTGCGGCGAGTCGCTTCGAAGCCCGCCGCCGCCAGGGATGCCGCGGCCAAGCGCAGCGCCTCTTGTTCCTGCACGGCTGCCTCCGCCGGCATCCCGGGGGCATAGCTGTGGCCCGGGAACGTGAAAACCCCCGCAACCTGCAGCCCGGCCCGCGATGCGGCTTCTGCAACCGGGGCAGCGGCCTCCGGACTGACGCCGCTGCGATGGTGGCCGCTGTCGATTTCCACCAACACGCTGACGCTCCCGGCCGCTTCGCCGAGGCCGGCTCCCAGCATGGTTGCCCCCGCCGCGGAGTCCACTCCCACGGCGATGGTTGCCGTTGACGCCAGGCGCCGGAGCCGGTCGGCCTTTTGTGGCGAGATCCAGAGGGGGTAGGCGATGAAAATGTCGCCGACCCCTGCCGCGGCGAACACTTCCGCTTCGCCGATGGTTGCCACCGTCAGGCCTGCTGCTCCGGCGTCCAACTGGCGGGCGGCGATCTCGATGATCTTATGCGTCTTGGCGTGGGGGCGGAGGGCGAGGCCCTTCTCCCGGACAGCCGCTGCCATCCGGCCGATGTTCCTCTCGAGGATGTCGATGTCGATCATGATGTCTGGTGTGTCGATCTCAGGGGGAATGGTCATGGCAGAGCTCTCCTGGCTGGGGTCCGGGTTGTGCCGGGCGGGCTGGATTTGGGATGGGCGGATTTTGGCTGGGCTCAGCTATCCGGCCAGCAGGGCCAGATAGCCCTCAAGCTGATCGGCGAGCCCCGGATCGGCGCCGGGGGTGGTGGCCAGAGCTGCCCCGATCTGGGCGCCCAGCAGCATGTTCAGGAGCTGGCTCGCCAGCGTGGCGTCGTCGACGGCGGAGCGGACGTCCCCCGCATCACGCGCCTCCGCGAGGTACTGCCGGATGGCTGCAAGCCACTCCTCCATGGACTGCCGGTGGATCTCGGCTTTCTGCGGATCGTTGATCGCCTTCTGCCAGAACGGGATGACGATCCGCGCTTCATTGACCCGCTCGTCGTCCAGCGGGAGTACCTCCAGGCAGAATGCCCGCAGTGCCGGGAGTCCGGTTCTGCCTTCGGTCACTTCGGCGATGCGCTGGTTGGTCCTGTTGAAGACGTGCCCGAACGCGAACTCCAGGAGGGTGTCCTTCGTAGGGAAATACGGTTTGAGTGCCCCGTTGGCGAAGCCTGCCTCCAGGGCGATCTCCCGCATGGTGGCGCCTTCAATGCCCAGCCGGGCGATGATCCGCCACGTGGCATCCACCAGTTCCAGCCGGCGCTCGTCATGGTCAACAATCTTTGGCACGGCTGCCGCTCCCCGGAAATATTTCGCTCAGACTCTTGTGAGCCATCTTACGGACGCTTATTCTCTACAACTATAGAAAATAAAAATTCCGACCAGCCACGGTCCCGGACAAAGGTCACCCATGACACTTGCAACAGCTGACACAGCTACCCCGTACCGCCTGGCATCGGACGGCGAAATCACCGATGTCCAAGCCATCCTGCGGGCTGCCGGCCACCTAGGTCCGGAGAAGCGTATCGCCTACCTGGGCCTGCTGGATCCCGCCCGGGGGACTACCGCCGTCGCGAACCGCAACGCGGGGACGCACGACGGCGGTGCTGCCGCCGCCAGTACCGCCGCCGTCGGGAGCCCCACCGAGGACCGCAGGTTCCGGATCTTCATCCACGACATCACCGGCGGTGCGCCGACGGATGCGGTGGTCTCCGTGACCCGGCAGGAAGTGGTGTCCGCCGTCGAACTGGACACTGCCGTCACCGGCGAGCTTCCCGTCCTTGAAGAGGAATTCGAAGTGGTGGAGGCGCTATTGGCAACAGACGACCGCTGGTTGAAGGCTCTCTCAGAGCGGGGGCTCGACGTCAGCAAAGTCCGGGTTGCCCCGCTGTCGGCCGGTGTCTTCGAGTACCCGGAGGAGAAGGGCCGCCGCATCCTTCGTGGCCTGGCGTTTGTCCAGGACTTCCCGGAGGACAGTGCCTGGGCGCACCCCGTGGATGGACTCGTGGCGTATGTTGACGTGGTCAACAAGGAGGTCACCCGGGTGCTGGATCTCGGGGCCATGCCGGTGCCGACAGAGCACGGCAACTACACGGATCCCGAACTGACCGGCCCGCTCCGCACTACCCAAAAACCCATCAGCATCACCCAGCCCGAGGGTCCCAGTTTCACAGTCACCGGCGGCAACCATGTGGAATGGGAAAAGTGGAGCCTCGACGTCGGCTTCGACGTCCGCGAAGGCGTAGTGCTGCACAATATCGCGTTCCAGGACGGCGACCGGCTGAGGCCCATCATCAACCGGGCCTCTATTGCCGAGATGGTGGTTCCGTATGGCGATCCGTCGCCGATCCGGTCCTGGCAGAACTACTTCGACACCGGCGAATACCTAGTCGGCCAGTACGCCAACTCCCTGGAGCTCGGCTGCGACTGCCTCGGCGACATCACCTACCTCAGCCCCGTCATTTCCGACTCCTTCGGCAACCCGCGTGAGATCCGCAATGGCATCTGCATGCACGAGGAGGACTGGGGCATCCTGTCCAAGCACAGCGATCTCTGGACCGGGATCAACTACACCCGGCGCAACCGCCGCCTCGTGATCTCGTTCTTCACCACCATCGGCAACTACGATTACGGCTTCTACTGGTACCTGTACCTGGACGGCACCATCGAATTCGAAGCCAAGGCCACCGGGGTCGTCTTCACCAGCGCGTTCCCCGAGGGCGGCTCGGACAACATTTCCCAACTGGCCCCGGGCCTGGGTGCGCCCTTCCATCAGCATCTTTTCAGTGCGCGGCTGGACATGGCCATTGACGGCTTCACCAACCGCGTGGAAGAAGAAGACGTGGTCCGCCAGCCCCTGGGGGAGGGGAACGAGCGGGGCAACGCCTTCTCCCGCAAGCGGACGCTGCTCACCCGCGAATCGGAAGCGGTCCGTGAGGCCGACGCCCGGGCTGGCCGGACCTGGATCATTTCCAACCCCGAATCCCGCAACCGGCTCGGCGAACCCGTGGGCTACAAGCTCCACTCCCAGAACCAGCCCACGCTGCTGGCAGATCCGGATTCGTCCATTTCACGGCGCGCCGCCTTTGCCACCAAGGACCTCTGGGTCACCCGCTACGCCGACGACGAGCGCTACCCCACGGGCGACTTCGTCAACCAGCACCCCGGCGGTGCCGGGCTTCCGGCGTACGTCGCCCAGGACCGCGAGATCGACGGCCAGGACATTGTCGTCTGGCACACCTTCGGGCTCACGCATTTCCCGCGCGTGGAGGACTGGCCGATCATGCCGGTGGACACGGTCGGCTTCAAGCTGCGGCCCGAAGGCTTCTTCGACCGCAGCCCCGTCCTGGACGTTCCCGCCAGCACCGCCGGATCAGGCACGGCCGGCAGCTGCCACAGTGACGCTGGTGCCGGTTCCGGCACCAGCTCTGCCAGCTGCCACGGCTAGGTAAACCCGATGACCTTTACAGGGCGGGCCCGCAGTCGCGGGCCCGTCCTGCATTCACGGTTCTGCGCCGCGGTGGTGGCAGGCTCCAGCGCCGCGCACGTTTGGCTTGCCGTCCAAAACCAGCACGGACCATGGTTGAGCATGCTCATGCTGGCGCTAGCAACTGTCTGCCTGCCGTGCGCCCTGCATATCTGGCGGCACGGTCGGGTGGCTGCGCTGCGCAGGGTCATGGTGTGTGCCGGATCCATGGGTGCTGTCCATGGGCTGCTGCTGGTGGGCAGCGGAACCGCAGGTCACGCGCATGCTGGAGTGCCGCCGTCGAACATTACGGCGTCCAGCATTACGGGCGTCAGCAGCGCCGGCGGACTCTTGCTGGTCATAGCCCTGGAACTTACGACGGCCTTGCTCGCCGCAACCCTGGTCGCCCGCCTCAGGTCCACCCACCCCCCAAGCCCACCCCACCCAACTAAGTAGCAGCAGATGTCGTTTTGAGCGCTCATAACGACATCTGCTGCTACTTAGTTGGGAGGGCGCGGCCGGAGGCGAGGTTGGGGCAGCGCTCCCAAGCGAAACGTACTTTTAACATTCCCGTCCGACGCCTGTAATGCCGGTTTGGCTACTGTGATTCAACAAGGTTTACTAGTAGCTAACACCAACCGGACAGGAATGTTTCGATGACAAGTGTCGCAACCCCTGCTGTATCCGCTTCGCCCCTTACTGACAGAATTTCCCTGGCGGACATCGCCCGCGCGCACGATGTCCGTTTCATCCTTGCCACCTTCGTGGATATGACCGGCAAGCCCTGCGCGAAGCTGGTTCCCGTGGAAGCGGCCGACGAACTGGAAGCCGGGGCCATGGGCTTCGCCGGCTACGCGGCAGGGCTCATCGGCCAGAAACCGCAGGACGCGGACCTCATCGCCGTCCCGGACCTTGACTCCTTCACCCCGGTCCCCTTCATCAAGGAGGGCCTGGCCATCGTTCACTGCGATCCGCACGTCAACGGCCAGCCTTGGCCGTACGCGCCGCGGGTCATCCTGAAGAACACCCTCGCCCGCCTGGCCGAGCAGGGCATGCAGGCAAAAATTGGCGCCGAGGTTGAGTACTTCCTGGTCCACAAGAACGACGACGGGACGCTGAGTACCGCGGACGCGCGCGACGATTCCCCCCGCCCCTGCTACGACGCCCGCGGCGTCACACGGATGTATGACCACCTCACCTCCATCTCCGAGGCGATGAACTCGCTGGGCTGGGGCAACTACGCCAACGACCACGAGGACGCAGCGGGCCAGTTCGAGCAGAACTTCAACTACGCGGATGCACTCACCACCGCGGACCGGGTAGTCAGCCTCCGCTACATCCTCAATATCCTGGCGGAGCAGCGTGGCATGACCGCCACATTCATGCCCAAGCCCTTCACGGACCGGACTGGAACGGGCCTGCACTTCCACCTGTCCCTGTGGTCCGGCGTCGAGGCGCTGTTCCCCGGCAATGACGGTCAAACGGACGACGGCGGCCGCGGCCTTGGGCTGTCAGCGCTCGCTTACTCATTCATCGCCGGCATCCTGGAACATGCGCCTGCACTGCAGGCCTTCCTGGCGCCGACGGTGAATTCGTACAAGCGTTCGGGTGCCACCACCAGTTCATCCGGTGCCACCTGGTCGCCGCGGAAGGCCTCGTTCGGCGGTAACGACCGCACGCACATGATCCGCGTCCCGGACAACAAGCGGATCGAACTGCGCTCGGGCGACGGCTCGGCCAACCCCTACCTCGCCATCGCCACCGCGATCTCGGCGGGCCTGGACGGAGTGGCAAAGGCTGCCGATCCGGGCATGCCGTCCGGTCCCGGAGAGTCCAAGCCCGATGCCCACTTGCTGCCGGCCACGCTGCTCCACGCCGTGGAAGCCCTGCGCCGCGACCCGGTGATCCTCGCCAGCCTCAGCGGCGACGCCGAGATCGGAAAGTACTACGCGGATGCCAAGGAAGAGGAATTCCTCACCTGGCACAACCAGGTCAGCGACTGGGAAATCCGCACATATTTGACTTCCATCTGACCGCGTTCGATCTGAGAAACCCTAGTAAGTAAAGGACACACCATGTGTGGAATTGCCGCGCTGCAGCTGCGCAACCCCTTGCTGCACCCCCGGATGGGCAGCCTCCTGTCCTCCATGATGTGCCAGATCGTGGACCGCGGCCCGGACTCCGCCGGCCTGGCCGTTTACAACACCCCCGGCCTGGTCTCGGAAGGGACCTCAACCCTGAGCCTCCTCGGCAAGGACCAGGGCCTGCCCGTCGCGGAGATCCAGCTTGCCCTGGACGGAATGCTCCCGTCCGACGCGGCCGCCTCCGTCCGCGTCGTGGGCGACACCACCCTCGTGAGCGCCGCCGTCGGGACCGACCTGCTGGTGAAGGCAGTCAGCGAAACCCTCCCGGAGGCAACCATCATCGGCCGCGGCGAGCACGTTGCCGTGATGAAGAGCGTTGGCCACCCCATGGATATCGCCGCCGAGCACGGACTGGAAGCAATGGCCGGAAGCCAAGGACTGTCCCACACCCGGATGGCCACCGAGTCCGCGGTGACGGCCGGAGGATCACACCCCTTCTCCGTGGCTGACGATCTCTGCCTGGTGCACAACGGTTCCTTCTCCAACCACGCCACCATCCGCCGGGGCCTCTTGCGCGAAGGTGTGGTGTTCGACTCCGACAACGACACCGAGGTGGGCGCCCGCTATGTCGCCTCCCGCCTGC
Source organism: Pseudarthrobacter sp. CCNWLW207 (assembly GCF_037203945.1). Taxonomy (NCBI): domain Bacteria; kingdom Bacillati; phylum Actinomycetota; class Actinomycetes; order Micrococcales; family Micrococcaceae; genus Pseudarthrobacter; species Pseudarthrobacter sp. CCNWLW207. Next base: position 123,125 of record NZ_JBBCBS010000008.1, read on the forward strand.
AGCAGGGCGACACCCTCGAAGAAGCGCTGGTGAACCTGGGCAAGGTCTTCGACGGTTTCTACACCCTTGTGGTCACCACCGCTGACAGCATGGCCATAGTCCGGGACCCCATCGCCTGCAAGCCCGCCATCATCGCCGAAACGGACGACTACGTAGCTATGGCCTCCGAATACCGTGCCCTGGCAAGCCTGCCCGGCATCGAAAGCGCCCGCATCTTTGAACCGGAACCCGGAAAGGTCTACACATGGACACTCTGACAGCCCCCGAAGCCAGCATCGAAGCAGCCGTCAGCACGAACGGAGTCCTGGACTCTTTCAGTGTCGATCTCACCGGCAGCCCGGTACGGGAACTCAACCAGGCCCTCCACAACGCTGTTGAAGGGCAGTCCTGGACCGTCACCAGCCCCGGTGGCAAGCACAGCCTCGCCGTCGGCATCGATGCGGACGTGACGGTGACCATCGAAGGCCACACCGGCTACTACGCCGCCGGGATGCACCAAAAAGGGGAGGTGACCATCAACGGCAACGCCGGCGTGGGACTCGCCGAGAACATCATGTCCGGCAGGGTCCATGTGAAGGGCGACGCGTCCCAGTCAGCGGCAGCCACCGGCCATGGCGGTTTGGTGGTCATCGACGGGAACGCGGGCGCACGCTGCGGAATCTCGATGAAGGGCGTGGACATCGTGGTGGGCGGCAACATCGGCCACATGTCCGCGTTTATGGCCCAGGCAGGGCGCCTCGTGGTGTGCGGCGACGCCGGCGATGCCTTGGGCGACTCCATCTATGAGGCCCGGATCTACGTCAAGGGCACCGTGGCATCGCTCGGCGCGGACTGCATCGAGAAGCCACTGCGAGAGGAGCACCTGGCCGAACTCGGCGAACTGCTGGCCGCAGCCGGTCGCACCGACAACCCGGCCGACTTCAAGCGCTACGGCTCAGCCCGGAACCTCTACCACTTCCACGTCGACAACTCGACGTCGTACTAGGAGCCCACCATGACCATCACCTCAGTACCGGTCCCCACCCAGAACGTTCCCACCCAGAACCTCGCTGAACTCGGCCTCCGCGAATCAGCCACTTTCGACCGGGCCACCATCGCGGACATCCAGCGGGCCGCGGCCACCGGCGTCTACGACATCCGCGGCTGGGGCGCCAAGCGCAAGGTCCCGCACTTCGATGACTTGCTCTTCCTCGGCGCCTCCATGTCCCGCTACCCGCTGGAGGGCTACCGCGAAAAGTGCGATACCGACGTCGTCCTCGGCGACCGGCACGCGTCCCGGCCGCTGCACTTGCAGACCCCGGTGACCATCGCCGGGATGAGCTTCGGCGCCCTGTCCGCCAACGCCAAAGAGGCGCTGGGCCGCGGCGCTTCGGAGGTGGGCACTTCCACCACCACGGGCGACGGCGGCATGACCCCTGAGGAGCGCGGCCAGTCCAAGCACCTCGTTTACCAGTACCTCCCGTCCCGCTACGGCATGAATCCCGATGACCTCCGCAAGGCTGATGCGATCGAAATCGTGCTGGGCCAGGGCGCCAAGCCTGGCGGCGGCGGCATGCTCCTGGGCCAGAAAATCACCGAACGCGTGGCCGGCATGCGCACCCTTCCGGTGGGCATCGACCAGCGCTCGGCCAGCCGGCACCCGGATTGGACCGGCCCGGACGACCTCGAGATCAAGATCGGCGAGTTGCGTGAAATCACCGACTGGAAGACGCCCATCTACGTCAAGATCGGCGCATCCCGGCCCTACTACGACACCGCCCTGGCCGTGAAGTCCGGCGCCGACGTTGTGGTGGTGGACGGCATGCAGGGCGGGACTGCCGCAACGCAGCAGGTGTTCATCGAAAACGTCGGCATCCCCACCCTCGCCGCCATCCCGCAGGCCGTCCAGGCACTCCAGGAACTCGGCGTCCACCGCAAAGTCCAGTTGATCGTGTCCGGCGGCATCCGGACCGGGGCCGACGTCGCAAAGGCCATGGCCCTGGGTGCGGACGCCGTGGCGATCGGCACCGCGGCGCTGATCGCCCTGGGCGACAACGATCCACGCTATGCCGCCGAGTATGCCGCCATCGGTTCCGCCGCCGGCTTCTACGACGACTTCCAGGACGGCCGCGACCCCGCCGGCATCACCACCCAGGACCCGGAACTCGCCTCCCGGCTGGACCCGGTGGCTGCGGGCAAGCGGCTGGCCAACTATCTGCGCGTCCTCACCATGGAGGCCCAGACCATCGCCCGGGCCTGCGGAAAGTCGCACCTGCACAACCTCGAACCCGAGGACCTCGTGGCGCTGACCATCGAGGCCTCGGCCATGGCCCGCGTCCCGCTGGCCGGCACCAGCTGGATCCCCGGCGCGGGTTAGGGATGCTCCATGCCTGATTCTTCCGACTATGTAGTGGTGGGCGCCGGCCTGGCCGGCGCCGCCACCGCCTGGCAGCTCGCGGCCCGCGGGCACCAGGTCACCATCCTGGAACGCAACGTCCCGGCAAGCCACGACGCCAGTTCGCACGGGTCCGCCCGGATCTTCCGTTACGCCTACCCGGACCCCTTCTATACCCGGGCAGTGCAGGAAGCCAAGGCGCTGTGGGACGGCCTTGCCGTGGACAGCGGCTCGCAACTGATCACGCATTCAGGCGCTGCCGACTTCGGTTCCGAACGCAATCCGCGCCTGCTCGCCGGTGTGCTGGCGCAGGCAGGAATTGAGCACGAGCTGCTGAGTGCGGAGGAAGCCATGGGCCGCTGGTCGCAGATCGCCTTCGACACCGAGGTGCTCTGGCACCCGGCTGCGGGAGTGATCGACGCCGAGACCGCCGTCAACGCCATGGTGGAGCAGGCGGTCAGGCACGGCGCCCGGCTGCTGACGGGATGGCCGCTGCAAGGGCTGGACAGGACCGCTGCCGGCTACCGGCTACGTTCGGCAACGGGAGAAACGTTCGACGCCGGAAACGTGGTGATCAGCGCGGGCGGCTGGCTGCCCGGGCTGCTGGGGGAGTTGTCGCTTCCCCCAGGCTTCCTGGCCGGGCTTCCCCAAATCACTGTGCGGCAGGAGCAGGCATTCCACTTCCGCTACAGTGATCACGACGGCGGACCCGGCTCTGTTGCCGACGTCGGCACTTTCTGGCCCACGTTCATCCACAAGAGGGCGGACATCCAGGTTTATGGCCTTCCCGGCGGCCGGGACGCAGGCTTTGCCGGCCAGAAGGTCGCCGAATACAACGGGGGCAGGCTCCTCCCCAGCGCAGCCGAACAGACCGGTGAAGTGGACCCCGCCAACCGCGGTCGCGTGGTCGACTACGTCCGCCGCTTCCTGCCCGGCCTGGTTCCGGAGTCGTACGCCGAAACCACCTGCCTGTTCACGAATACGCCCAACGAGGACTTCATCGTCGACCGCGTCAACAACATCACCATCCTCTCGCCGTGCTCCGGGCACGGGGCTAAGTTTGCGCCATTAGTCGGCCAATGGGCGGCGGACCTGGCCACCGGCACCGCGAATGTGCCACTGCGCTTCCGGACGGCGACGACGGCGGTCAGCTCCCGCTGACCACGCCCACCCCAGCACTCATCTCGGGAAAGGACCCCCGTGACTGCCCCCATCTCTTCTTTCACCCCCTCAGCGATGGCACTGCCCTCCCAGGCACTGCCGCGGCCAGCCGCTGCAACTTCTGTCCAGGCAGAGCCGTCCGCCGCAACGGTGAGCGGCCTGCTCAGGGATATCGCCGACGTCGGCCGCGACAGGGCCCGCGGAGGCTACTCCCGACCGGTGTTCTCCAACGCCGAGACTGAGCTGCGGAGCTGGTTCATTGCCGAGGCCGGGCGCCGCGGGCTGGACGTCCACACGGACCACAACGGCATCATCTGGGCGTGGTGGGACACCGCCGCCGGCACTCGGCGAAACGCCGTAGTCACCGGAAGCCACCTCGACTCTGTCCCGGGCGGCGGTGAGTACGACGGACCGCTGGGGGTCGCCTCGGCGCTGGTCGCCGTCGACCTTCTCAAGGCGCGCGGACTGCGGCCCCGACGCCCGCTTGCCATTGCCGTGTTCCCCGAAGAGGAAGGATCACGCTTTGGCGTGGCCTGCCTGGGGTCACGGTTGCTGACCGGCGAACTGGATCCGGACAAGGCCCGCCGCCTGAAAGACCCGGACGGGAACACGTATGCCGACGTCGCCGCCGCCAACGGGCAGGACCCGCGGCTCATCGGTGCCGACTACAAGACCCTTCAGCAGCTGGGCGTGTTTGTGGAGCTGCACGTTGAACAGGGGCGGGGCCTGATCGACCTGAACCAGCCTGTGGCGATCGGTTCATCGATCCTTGGCCACGGGCGGTGGAAGCTGACGGTCACCGGTGAGGGCAACCACGCGGGCACCACCCTCATGAAAGACCGGAAGGACCCCATGATTGCCGCCGCGAAAGTCATCGTGGGCATCCGCGACACCGCCCGGAAGTACCGTGACGCGCGGGCCACCGTGGGGCGGGTCCAGCCCGTCCCGGGCGGAACCAACGTCATCGCCTCGCGTGTGGACCTGTGGATCGACGTCAGGCATCCGGACGACTCCATCACCGCCGCCCTCGTGGAAGCCATCGGACTCAACGCCCAGGTGATGGCCGCTGAGGAAGGCTGCACCGCCAGCCTCACCGTGGAGTCACTGAGCCCCACGGCGCATTTCGATACATCGCTGCGGGACCGGCTGAAGGAGCTTCTGCCGGCCGCGCCCGTCCTGGACACTGGAGCAGGGCACGACGCCGGCGTCCTCAGTTCGCAGATTCCCACCGCCATGCTGTTCATCCGCAATCCCACCGGGGTATCGCACTCCCCTGATGAGTTGGTGCAGGACTGGGACGCCGAGGCCGGTGCCGTGGCGCTCGCGGACTCGCTGGCCGGGTTGCTGGGGGAAGCACGCGCCGTCGGATAGTGGTTGTCCTGCCCGCCCTTAGTGCCTGACGCGGTACGTCATCAGCACGCAGCCGCCGTCGAGGGTGCGCGCTTCTGTCAGCTCAAGGGCAATGCGGCGTGCCTGGGGCTTGAAGAACGGGACGCCGGAGCCCAGCAGCACCGGATGGACATTGAGGCTGACCTCGTCGATTGCGCCTGCTTCGAAGAGCGAGCCGGCGAGGTCACCGCCGCCCATCAGGCAGATGCCCTTGCCGGGCTGCTCTTTGAGCCGGTTGACGAAGCCGCCGGCGTCGGAAGAGACGAGCTCCACCCCTTGCGGCGCGTCCGTCAACGTGCGGGAGAAAAGGTACGTGGTCATGGGCGGGGTGCCGCTCAGGTCCGGGGTGGCCTCGTTGCCCTTGGTATCGTCGGCGCTAAAATCCTGGCCGGCCGAGAACTCCCAGGTCTTTCGGCCCATCAGGACGGTATCCACGGTGGACCAGTACTGGGCCATTACCTCTTCGACGTCTGAGCTGAAGTGCAGCCAGTCGATAGCACCGTCGCTGCCGGCGATGAAGCCATCGAGGCTGCACGCCGCACCGTAGGTCACGGTCCGCATCGTTCTTCCCTTCACTTCCATGCCCCCTAAAAACAGTAGGCCCGGAGCAGGACTTTGGCTACGGCGCCGCCACCTATGATGGCTCCTATGACCAATCACGCCCCGGAGGGAACAGACGCCGCACAGACCGCCGGCGGTGCCGCTGCCGGCAGTACGGCCGCCCTCGTAGATCCGGGCGCTCCAGCTGATCCTGGCGCCGTTTCAGGCAAGCTCGAACAGGTCATCGCCACGCAAGTACGGCACTACCGCACCGCCAACGGCCTGTCCGCGGCCGAGCTCGCTGCCCGGACCGGTCTGTCCAAGGCGATGATCTCCAGGATTGAAACGGCAACCACGTCGTGTTCGCTGACTACGCTCCAGCGGCTGGCGGACGGCCTCAAAATTCCCGTTACGGCGCTGTTCCGCGGGGCGGACACCGACCGCGACGCCACCTTCACCAAGAATGGCCAGGGCAGCCTGACTGTTCGCAGCGGCACCCAGCATGGCCATGAGTATCGGGTCCTGGGCGCTCTCAAGGGGCGGACGGACGCGCTCGAACCGACGCTGGTCACCCTCACCGATGCGTCCGACGTGTTTCCGCTGTTCCAGCACCCGGGCACGGAATTCATCTACATGTTGGCCGGAAAGATGGTTTACGGGCACGGCGCCTACGAGTACACGATGGAAGCCGGCGACTCACTCCTGCTGGACGGCGAGGGCCCTCATGGGCCGTTGGAACTGCTTGAGCTGCCCATCAAGTTCCTGGCCGTTTCTGCCAAGTAATCCGCCCGTGTTTCGGCCCGTGATCCCGCACGTATTCCGGCCCATGTTGCCGTCCGATTTCCGGCAGCGAAGTACGGCAGCATTCCTGAATCCACAGCGCGTTCGATCCAAACTGCGTTCATGAGACGTGTGAAACTCACGTGCCCGTGACTGAAACGTTGATTTAACCGGCCGGAAACCCACGGCGAAAGTCCCGCCATACAGTTGGAACCAGACGGCAATAGCTGCCCTCCGATGAACGTGGTACTGACTCCGCGTCCCTCCTTTCGGAGCGGCTCTCACGGGCAATTTCCGTTCTCTCTTCGCATCACGAAAGGGGTTTCCCATGGATTCGGGAAATGTCGCATGGATTCTGGCCAGCTCTGCGCTGGTCTGTATGATGATCCCCGCCCTGGCCCTGTTTTACGGGGGCATGGTGGGGTCTCGTCGCATTCTCAACATGATGATGATGTGCTTTGGCGGCGCGAGCCTGGTGGCAGTGCTCTGGGCGCTCTTCGGGTATTCGATGGCCTTCGGAAATTCGGTAGGCGGCCTGGGGCTCATCGGGGACGTCACGGAATTCCCGGGCATGGGACAGCTGCTCGCCGCCGACGAGGCAGCCTCTATTCCGGTGATCCTCTTTGCCGCGTTCCAGCTGTTCTTCGCGTGTGTCACTACGGCCCTGGTTGCGGGAGCGGCAGCCGGACGTATGAAGTTCGGCGCCTGGATGCTGTTTGCCGGAATCTGGGCAACCATCGTCTACTTCCCCATCGCGCACTGGGTCTTTGCCTTCTCCTCGGCTGACGGCAGCGTCACGGGCGGCTGGATCGCGAGCGGAATCAAGGCGATTGACTTCGCCGGTGGCACCGCGGTGCACATGAACGCCGGCGCGGCAGCCCTGGCTCTGGCGTTGGTCCTGGGCAAGAGCTCCGGCTGGCCCAAGATGGAACACACGAAGCCGCACAGCAGGCCGCTGGTGCTCGTTGGCGCTGGTCTGCTTTGGGTTGGCTGGTTTGGCTTCAACGCAGGCTCGGCGCTCTCCGCCGGCCAGTCCGCTTCGGTGGTTTTCCTCAACACTGCCGTGGCGGCTTCTGCCGGGCTCCTCGCCTGGGCCCTTGTTGAGCGGCTCCGCCACGGCGCGGCCACCAGCATGGGCGCAGCATCCGGCCTGATCTCGGCCCTCGTTGCCATCACGCCGGCCTGTGGTGCTGTCAGCCCGCTTGGCGCACTTGCCATCGGCGCCATCGCGGGCGCTGTCTGCTCCTTGGCCATCGAGCTGAAGTTCCGCCTCGGCTTTGACGATTCGCTCGACGTCGTGGGCGTTCACCTCGTGGGCGGCATCATCGGCACCCTGCTGATCGGCCTGTTCGCCACCGATGCAGCCCCGAACGGGGTGAGCGGACTCTTCTACGGCGGCGGCGTTGAACTGCTGGGCGTCCAGGCGCTGGCCACGGTTACGGTCCTCGTGTACTCGTTCGGCATTACGTGGATCCTGGCTAAGATTCTCGACCGTATCATCGGCCTGCGGATCAAGCCCGAGGACGAAATGCGCGGCATTGACCTCGCTGCCCACTCGGAACTCGCGTACCTCACGGACGAAGACCCCGTGGAACTCGGCTCGCCGCAGCGGGCCTGATAAGCAGGGGACGCGTCCCTAGCACGCGTTATCCCTTAACAGCTGTCCGGGTGGTGCCATCGGCACCGCCCGGAACGCGAGTCCGGCGATGGGCCGAACAGTGGACCGGTGTCAGCAGCTGCTGGCTTATAGTTCCGCAGTTCGGCCCTTAGTCGTTTATTGCCTAGTCGCTTACTGACTTAGTTGTTTACTGCCTCAGGCGTTGATGCAGACCAGGTTGCCGTCGTGGACCTCCAAAACGGCAGCGCGGACGTGGCTGAGGTGGGTCTTGGGGTCCGCTGTCATGCCGTCGATGTCCTCGCCGTTCCAGTGGGGATGCGTGAAGTACACGATCAGCGCGCGCTCCTTGCCTTCAGCTGACGGTTCCAGCGGCACAACGTCCGCGTGCCTGCCCGCTACTGGACCGCCGTCGGCCGTTTCTGGATCGGTCAGGATGAGGCCGTCAAGGTATTCCTGCCGGGTCCAGGAGCCAGCGGCGTCCTCCGAGCGGTAGATCGCCTGCCCGCGCCATTCGTCGACGATCATCCAAAACTGGTCCTCAAGCTTGAAAACTTTGGGTCCTTCGTGGGGTCTCCCGGGAATGGTCAGCCCCTCAAGAACCCACGACGACGGATCGGCAGGCGTGCTGCTAACGGCGCTGTAGGTGTTGGACCCGCGGGCTTCGTCCTTGTACCAGAGCCTGTATCGGCCGTCGCCGCACAGGGCGACCGCCGCGTCGATGACGCGCGGGGAGTCCAAGCCGATAGCACCTAGGTACTCCCAGGTGACCAGGTCGTTGCTGGCGAGCTGAACGATGGCGGCGCTGCCGGTCCAGTCGGTCCGTCGGCCGCCCAAGACTGTCAGGTACATGATCCATTGGTCGCCGATCCGTACGACGTCGGGCGCCCACAGGGTTGCCCGCCGTTCCGTTCCCGCCGGGACGAGTCCATCCACGGTGCCCTGATAGGCCCACGTGAGTCCACCGTCGGACGAGCGGGCCATCCCGATTTCGGTGCCGTGCACCCATTCGACGCCAGTCAGCCCTGTTTGCGTGGCCCGGCGCTGGGTATAGAAGAGTACCCACTCGCCGGTCAGGTGGTCCGGAACCAGAACGGGATCGGTGGGGCCGTCCCAGACAGGATCCCGATAAGGGGTCTTGAAGGCGTCAGGGTTGAGGGCGACGACGTCAGGGGCTTCAGGGTGACTCATTGAGCCACAGGTTGTTGATTCGGGGCGCACGGCAGTCTCCAGGTGGACGGGCGGGTCGGATTTCCGTACAGCATATGCGGGAAAGTGCTTTCCCGCAGCTAGGGGTTCATGGTTTGTCCTCGTAGCGGGATGCACCGTCCCGGCCGCATTCCTCCGGGTCCGAACGCATTCCTCCGGGTCCGAATCCGGGCCCGGTTAGATCGGCAGGGTTAGTTCGGCCCGGTTAGTTTGGGCCTGGTTAGTTCGGCGGGCACCACTGCCGAGCCCCACACGGGCATGGGATCTTTGAGCCTGGCTCTGTCAGGTAACGTCCCTTCAGGGAACAGCCCTTCAGGCAGCGGACATTCGGGGACGGCGCCGAGGCGCGGGACATCTGAGGCAGGGTTGTCTGAGGGCGGGAGTTCGTCAGGCCGCAGGATTTCGCCAGGCCCGATTTCTCCAGACAGGGCAGGGCTGAGTGCTTGATTAGGAAGCTGATTCAGCATCTGGGGTGGCCATTGGGGTGGTTCCCAGTCTTGGTGTTCGCTTTGGTAGTGGCGTCCGGTGGGTGAGGTCCAGCCGGGTGGTTTGTCGATGCTGGCTTCGGTGGGTGTCCAGGCGGTGGTGTGTTTCAGCCGGTGGTGTTTGGGGCAGGGCTGGCCGAGGTTGCTGATGCCGGTGGTGCCGCCGTCGGCCCAGGCCAGGAGGTGGTCTGCTTCGTTGTCCAGGGACTGGTTGTTGCAGCCGGGGAACGGGCATTTGCCGTCGCGCATCCTCAGCCATTGGCGCATCGCGGCGGGGATCCGGTAGCTTTGGCGGCCGATCTCCAGCGGCGCCCCGTTCCGGGGGTCGGTCAACACGCGGTGGAACGAGCCGGCGCCGTCGGCGACCAGGTTGCGGGCCATCGATGCCGGGATCGGCCCGTACCCGTCGAGGGTGGCTGGTTCGTCCGTGAGACCCATCAGGGCGAACACCGGCACCGTCACCAGGACCTGCGCCGCCGGCGACGGGACCCGGCCCGTCATCAAGTCGTTGCCCAGCGAGACGTCGCTACCCGCCACGGATTCGCTGCCCGCCGCGGTCCCGTTGGTTTCGACACGGCCCGCCAGGACGTCGTTGCCCGCCGCGGTCCCGGTGGTTTCGACATGGCCCGCCAGGACGTCGTTGCCCGCCATGGTCCCGTTGGCCGGGACGCTTCCAGCGTCGCCATGGCTGTCGGGGGAACTACCAGCGGTAAGGTCGGGGCCCGCGGGGCAGCCTGCCGAGACGTCGCGGTCCGGGGCGCGGCTGCCTGCGGTGGCATCACGGGCCGGGGTACTGCCTGCCGTGGTGGTGTAGCCGCTGTTGCCGGCCCCGACGTTATTGGTGCTGGGGCTGCCGGCTGCTGTGTCTGTGCTGGCCTCGGCCGGGCTGGCCGTGGTGCTGGCCTCGGTCGGGCTGGCCGTGGTGCCGGTGGAGCCTGCGCTGAGGAGCAGTTTGGCGGCGATGTCGGCGCGGAGCTGGGTCATGGTGCGGGTCTCGGCCGGGCCCTGGAGGGTGCGGGCGGTGGCGGTGATGCCGTTCCAGATCCCGGCCGCCCGGTCCGCGGGCAGATAGGCCGAAAGCCAGGCCATGCCGTCCCGGTCCGGGACGTACTCCAGCCGCCGGTCCAGCACACTCCTGGCATGGCGCTTTTCGATACTCACCGGGTGGTGGCGTTCCCGCCAGGTCCTGGCCTTGTGCCGGAACCGGGACGGGACCAGCTCACCGGCCGGGCACTCCCGGGCACGGTCCGGCACGTCCGGGCCGAGGAAACGGGCCTCCAACGCCGCCGCGCCGGCCGCATCCAGGCCGGTGGTCTCATCGACCATGACCCGCGCGTGCTGCCACGACAGATCCCCGGACTGCAGCGCGGCCAGCGTCAGCGGCAAGGCAGTGGTCAGTTCATGGGCCTGCGCCAACAGCGCCGAGGCCGAGCGTTCACTCACCGTCAGCGCACACGCGACCTCGGACACCACACCCATCTCCTGGGCCGCGTGTTCCCCCGGGCTCCTGACCGGGCCGTCCAGGGCCGCAGCCTTCCCCGCGTACGCGGCGGCCAGGCGCACCCTGAACGCCGCCACCATCGCGTCCACCCGGACCGAACCGCCCAGCCCATCCAAGCAAGCATCCGCCTGCCCCCGCAAAGGATCACCACCCCCGGAACCCATCCCGGAACCCGTTCCGGAATCCATCTGGGAACCCGTCCCGGAACCGCGGCCGCCCAGCCCCCGGCGCACAAAGGCAGCAAACTCCGCAGCAGCAGCCTCAAAGGCCTCAACCGCCTCGTCAACACCCCGGATCCCCATACCCCCATCATCCAGCGACCCGCCAACAAAAACACCACAGCACATCGCCTATGTGGATAACCTCCCGGCCCCTTCCTAAAGGAGACGGGGAGGTTGTCGGACGGGCTCGAACAGGCCCAGTCCCCGAAACTGGATCAGTCCTTGAACAGCCCGGCGAGGTCCTCGGCTGTAATCGAACCGCCGGACAGCGCGTCGCCCTCCATGACGTCCGCGAACAGTTGCGACTTCCGGGCCTTCAACGCCATGACCTTTTCCTCGATCGTGTCCTTGGCAACGAGCCGGTACACCATCACGTTCCGGGCCTGGCCGATCCTGTGCGTGCGGTCCACGGCCTGCGCCTCGGACGCCGGGTTCCACCACGGATCCAGCAGGAAAACGTAGTCAGCCTCGGTCAGGTTGAGTCCAAATCCGCCGGCCTTCAGCGAAATCAGGAACACCGGCGCGGTGCCGTTCTTGAATTCATTCACGACGTCGCCACGGTTGCGGGTGCCGCCGTCGAGATAGCAGAACTCGATCTTCTCCTCCACAAGCCGTTCCCGGACCTTGCCGAGGAAACCAGTGAACTGGCTGAAGATCAGCGCACGGTGGCCCTCGGCGACCAGATCCTCCAGCTGCTCGAACAGCACGTCCAGCTTCGACGATCGAACCCCCGAAAGCGACGGATCCACCAGTGACGCGTCCAGGCTGAGCTGCCGCAGCAAGGTCAGCGACTGGAAGATCGTGAAGCGGTTCTTGTTCACGTCCTCGATCAGCCCCAGGATCTTCTGCCGCTCACGCTGCAGATGCGTTTGGTAGACCTTCTGGTGCCGCGGGTTCAGCACCACCTCCAGGATCTGCTCCTGCTTGGGCGGCAGGTCCTGGATGACCTGGTCCTTGGTGCGCCGCATCATCAGTGGACGGACCCGGCGGCGGAGCTTGTCCAACTGCGCCTTGTCGCCGTTCTTTTCCACCGGCTTCTGGTAGTACTCGGCGAACCGTTTGGGGCTTGAGAACAGACCAGGCGCCACAATGGACGTCAGAGCCCAGAACTCCATGAGGTTGTTCTCAAGCGGAGTACCGGTGATGGCCAGCTTGAATACCGCGGGCAGCTTCCGGGCGCACTGGTAAGCCTTTGACTGGTGGTTCTTCACGAACTGGGCTTCATCGAGCACCAGCCCAGCCCACGTCTTGGAGGCGTAGGAGTCGTAGTCGATCCGGAACAGGGCGTACGAAGTGATAACGATATCCGCGCCGCCCAGTTCAACGGCCGCGTCCTGGCCATTCTTGGCAAAAGTCTCGCTCACGGTCCGAACCGTCAGGCCTGGCGCAAAACGTGCGGCTTCCGCCGCCCAGTTACCCACGACGCTGGTGGGGGCAACCACCAAAAAGGGAGTGCCGCCGTCGGGCGTGGGAGTTCCGGAGGCCGCGATGGTTCCGGCGCCAGCGGAAGCCCCGCCAGAGGGCACCCCATCTCCAGGCAGAGCGCCGTGCTCCTTCGCCGCGCACATCAGCGCAAGGGCCTGCACGGTCTTGCCCAAGCCCATGTCGTCCGCGAGGACACCGCCAAGGCTGTGCTTGTACAGGAAGCTAAGCCAGTTGAAACCCTCCAGCTGGTAGGGGCGCAGTTCGGCATTGAGCGATGAAGGCAGCGGCAGGCCTTCGATCCCGCCCTCAAGCAGACCGCCAACCGCCGAGCGCCAGGCCGCGGCTTGCTGGTCCACTATGCCCAGGTGCGCGAGCTCGTCCCACAGCCCGGCCTGGAACCGGCTGATCTGCAGCGGAGCATCCTTGTTGTCCTGCAGCGAGCGGGCTTCCTCGATCAGGGCACGCAGCTGGTGCAGTTCCGGAAGGTCCAGCGAGAAGTACGCGCCGCTGGGCAGGAGCATCTTGGTCTGGCCCGCCGCCAGCGCGGAAAACACCGCCGCAAACGACACCGGCTGGCCCTCCAGCGAGATCTGGATGCCAAGGTCGAACCAGTCGCGCTGCTCCGTGGCCTTGGTGGAGATGGAAACCACTGGTGCTTCCTCGGCCTCGCGGTAGTCGGCGATGTCCCCGGCGGTGTCCACGGCCACGTCAGGGGCCTGCCGCAGCACGGGGAGGACGTCCTCGGTGAAGGCCAGCGTGTCCAGGCCGCTCAGCTCAACGGATGCGGCGAGGCGCGGGGTTCCCCAGCCGGCGGTGGCCGACTCGCCCAGCGCAGGGACCACGTTCCACGGCTGGCCGATTCCCTCCAGGATGCGGGCCTCGGCGGTGTCGTCGCGGTAGCCGTGGTCGCCTGGGTGCCGCCACAGAGGCTGGGCGGTGACCAGGTTTCCGGTCTTGTAATGCCACTCCCAGTGCAGCCGGACCCGGTGGTCGGCGCCGTAATTTGCCAGCAGCGAGAGGGTGGGGATGGCCAGGGCAGGAAGCTCCACCGATTCGTCTTTCGCGGTGACCCGGGCGGCCTGCTTGAGCTTCGGGTAGAAACCGGTGAGGAAGCGGGTCTCGTCCTTGGCCGGGATATGCAGGGTGCTGCCGGCAGTGACGAACGTCAGCAGTTCCTCGCTGAGCCCGCTTTCCAGCGGAGCCAGGGTGATCACGCTGTCCGCGGGCGCTCCGGGCAGCGTTTCGCCGCCCGTGGTCAGGAAGATGCCGTGCGCAGGGCGGCCGATGGTTCCCACCGACGCCGGATCAACCTCTTCCCCCTCAAGCGTGATGGTGGGCGCAAGTTCCAGCCCGCCGTCGTCGTCAGTTCCCGTCTTGGGCCCGGAAACAGCATCCCCACTCACCGGGGAGCCGTAACGGCTCAGGTTAAGCCCGACGGCGGCGGGAGACTCCGCGAGCCGCACCGGCTCAGTGCCGCGGCTGTGGACCAGGGCGAGGCCGATCTTCTTGGCGTCGGCGAGCAGGCCCCACATGTTTTTGCCCGCGAAGGTATTCAGGCCCAGCCACAGGGCGGAGGAGTTGTGCAGCCGGTTGGCGGCGGCGGTGTGGGCGGCGAGGAACGTCTGCATCCACTCGATGTGCGCCTCGTTGCATTCGCGCCGGAAGTTCAGGTAGCTGAGCGTGTTCCAGGAGACGTCGCCGCGGATCCATTTGCCCTTGGTTCCCATAATCACGGGCCGGGCCTTGAGTTGGCGCACGCTGCGCAGCGGGTCGCGGCGGCCTGTGTAGGAGAAGTGCGGAGCAGGCTCCTCGATCTCGAACTGGAGGGCCAACGGGATGCCGTTGCTTGATTGGGTGATGCCTGGCTGGGAAATGAGCGGGCTCAGGGCCTGCTCCCAGTCGGCCAGGTCGAGGCTGGCGGGTTGGCGGGAGAGGCGGGAAACTTCCGCCGGGGCCAGGAGCTGGACGCGTATGGCAGGGTTGTCCTCGGCGGCGAAGAGCAGCGCGGCCACGTGTTTGCAATCCTTGCGGACGGGGCAACTACAAACGCCAACGGTGCAGCTCCAGCCGCCTGTTTTCCGGACTAGCTTGGCCGTGGTGGAGTAAGGGACGTCGGCGCCACCCCGGACTTTGCCCAGCATCAGTCCGGTGGCGGCGTCGAAAGAAATCCCGGAAACACGGCTGCCCATGGCATACGCCAGCCCGGCCGCGAGGGAACGGTCGTTAATGGCGGGTGTCTGTATTGCCAGTGCCGCACTCTCGTCCGGTTGGGATGGCATGGTGCGCGCTACTTTCAGCTGGCCACGGTGGACCCGTGTCCGATCGATGGTTATCTGATCCATCTTAGTTCGCCGGAACGGGCGCCCAAACTTCGCCTGACGTTCACCTCGGCCTCAACCGGGCGCGCACCCCGCCCACGTAGCGTGAAAAGTGTTCCGAGCACCACCCGCTTACGCAGTGAGGATTACCATGACCGCGAGCCAGCAACCCGTTGTTCTGACCACCGGCAGCATCGAAGCAGCTGATGAGGAGGTGGTGGACGCGAACGTTTTGGTGGTTGACGCCATGCACCGCGAACTCCTCCAGACTGACGAAATTTCTCCCGTGGCCATCCGCAGCTATTACGTGGATTTCTACCTCACCCAGTCCCTTGAGGGTGGCTTCGCGCAGTACGTATTCACTTCCCTGAACCGCGACGAAACGGACACCCTGGTCCGCGAAGGCATGGCCAGCATGGGTGCCACTGCCCACCTGGACCTGTTCAACCGGACCGTTGAGGCGTTCGATGCCCTGTCCGAGGAGGACGTTGAGCGGTACCTCGATGGCGCCCTGGATGACGACGAGGAGCCGACCGAAGGCGTGCTTGCCCTGGAAGAGCTCGACGGCGAGTTCGAGGAGCTCCTGGAAACCGAGAACATCACCGCACTGAACGCTGCCTGGCTCCGCGGCCAGGAGTCATTGCTGGTGCTGGACGAAGACGGGCTCACTGCCTACATCGCGGAGCGCGTTGCGTCCATCCCTAACCTTGCCGAACGCCAGGCCAAGGCCGACGCCGAGGCCTTGGAGGATGCGCCGGACTTCGAAATCATCATCCGCGAGCTGTGCAACATTGTCGGCTACGCGCTGCAGAAGATCACCATGGGGGACCCCAATTACCTGCACCAGGGCGAGAAGACGCTGGCCTGGCACTTCAGCACGGACCACGGCGACTTCATCATGGTCGAAGACGACGACGAAGCCTTCATGATCGACCCCGTGACTCAGGAAATCGTCGCCGCCGTCGAGTTTGAAGAGGCCGACGACGACGAGATGGTCGACGCGTAGGACTCTCGCCCTCGGCGCGGGGCTGGTTGGGTTCGCCCAGTTCGAGGGAACGGACCGAGTTCGCGGGAACGATCCCGCGAACTCGCGCCGTTCCCGCGAGTTCGACGGCGGGTGCGGCGCCAGAGCGAGCCGGGAACCCGCCGTCGGGCTTGCCTAGCGGTTCTGCTCCAGGGCCCCGGCCAGTATCTCCAGGAGTTCCTCATCCACCTGGTCCGCGGACGTGAGGCGGACGCGGTGGTCGAACGCGTCGTCGGCGCGGACCTTGACGGTTTCCAAGCGCCCCCCAGTGGCTGTGTCCAGGCCTGACGCGTCCAGGCCCGCTGCCTCCAGCCGCCGTGTGTCCAGCCGCAGAGTCACATCCACGGCCGTGTTCGTGGTCCGGGTGACCTGGGCGAACTTCCGGCGCGGGCTGTGGAGCGAGACGTAGCCCTTGCGCATCTGGATCTCTACGCCCTCGGTGGCGGAAGCCCAGGCAAGGATGGCGTCCGCGATGGGCCGCAGCTGCGGGTGGTTGGCGTACTGGCCCTCGATCAGTTCGTCGGCGTCGCGGAGCATAAAATCCGGGTATCCAAACAGCTCCCAGGACACGGCGTATTGCGCATAGCCGGTGACGCCGTGCTCATCGCGCATCCAGGCGCGGAGCTGGGCATCGTTCTGTATTCCGGCGCTGCGTGCCTGCCCAGCCCAATAGCCAACGTCCTGGCCAGTCTTCCGAAGCAACAGAGCCTGATTGCTGTCCACCATGGTCTGCCAGGTTTTGGCGGTTTTCCGGGGTTCCTGGGCGTTGGGCATGCTTCGATCGTAGTGCTGGTCAGCGGGGCGCGAGGAAAAACTTTGGGGCAGCCGTAACTTTTTCGTTCCGGCCAGCGATGTAGGGGGTGATGGGTTCCCCACGGAACCGGATCTGAATTGTTCTCTATGTTTTGGAGTATCTCTATGTCGTTGTTCACTGTTCTCGCCACCAGCAAAGTCGCCGCCGGAGTCCTGGCAGCAGGCACCCTGGCCGTCGGCGGAACCGGCGTTGCCGCCGCAACCGGCGCCCTCCCCGCGGAAGCCCAGCAGACCGCCCACGAGCTGCTTGGCGCCCCGGCCCCGAAGCTGGCAGCCGACGCTGTGGAGTCAGCTGCCGCTGGCGCAGACCTCGACGCTTCCGGCGATGCAGCAGTGACCGGCGAAGCAGCCGTGTCCGACGACGAGATCGCCGCTGAAGCCAAGGTCTCCGCCGCGGCAGGCACCGCTGTGGACGCAGCCGGCGCTGCAGCGTTCGGCCTCTGCACCGCCTTCACCAACGGTGGGCTCAACGAAGCCTCCGAAGGCTTCTCCTCGCTGGTGATCGCCGCCGAGGGCGAAGCCAACGTTGACGCCTTCTGCGCCGACGTCATCGCGCAGGGTGCTGCTTCCGCTGACGCCGCCGCGGCAGCAGAGGGTTCCGCCGCCGTCAAGGCTGAGCGTCCCGAGCTTCCCGCCGTGCCTGCGGTTCCGGCTGTTCCCGGTGTCGACGGCGAGCCCGCAGTTCCGGCCGTACCGGCCGTGCCCGCCGTGCCCGGCGACGTTGCGGACGCACCCGCCGTTTCGGCCCGCTAGGACCTGGTCGGCTAGTCTGGACTGCGGGAATCGCGCCCCTTGGGCCGGATTTCCCGCAGTCCATGACGCCGTTCAAACGGCAGTCCGAGAGGCAGTCCACAGAGGCAGCGGAACCGTCCGCTCCGGAAACCGGGATGTAGTGGTCCACCGCCCGGGATGGAGGAGCCACTGGTGCTAGACACTTTGGCCGAAGAAAATATCGAGATATTCGCAGACACAGCCGGCGTTGATCCGGCCGTGATCTTCGGCGCTGTCTACCGCACTTTTTCCGGCGCTGTGCTCGGCTACCTCAAGGCCCGGGGCGTGGATGATCCCGAAGCTGTCACCCAGGACGTCTTCCTGGCGTTCTACCCCAAGATCGGTGAGTTGACCGGCGGGCTGCAGGGCGCCAAATCGCTGGTTTTCTCGATTGCGCACGCCCGGATGGTTGACTACTACCGTCGCGTTGAGCGCAGGCCCGACTTCACCCCGTACGACCCCCTGCAGGACGGCCGCAGCACTGCCTCGGCGGAAGACCACGTGCTGGGCCACGGCGACGGCGCAGCCCACTTGCTGGAAGGACTGGCCGAGGACCACCGCGAAGTCCTGGCATTGCGGGTGGTGGCTGACCTCTCCATCGAACAGGTGGCCGGCATCATGGGCAAGTCCCCAGGTGCCATCAAGCAGCTCCAGCGCAGGGCCCTGCAAAACCTCAAGGACCAGACTCTTAAAAGAAACCAGGCAGATCATGAGTGACACCGCAGGCTCCCGCAACGACGGAACGGTCGACCGGCTGCTCCGGGAAGCAGGGTTCGACGACGACACTGATCTCCGCCCTGCACTGCTTCACCTCCGCGGCCTCGCCGCCGCACAGCCCCAGGCGTCCGCCGCGGTAGCAGCACTGATGGCGCCGCCGGCTGAAAAGGTTGAGCGGGCTGAACAGGCTGCCACCACACTCCTGGCGGCAGTCCCCGACGCGGCGGCACGTCCGGAGCCGCAAGCAGCATCTCCAGCAGCTGTCACCGACGAGCTGGCCGCCCGCCGTCGTGCCAAGCGCAGGATCACCCTCACGACGCTGTCTTTGGCGGCCTCCTTGGCGGCAGGCGGAGCGGTTGCCGTTGCCGCCGACCAGGGCATTCGTGATTCCTTCGGCCAGCTTCACCACGCCGTGACGTCATTCATGGCTACCGCGGGTGGCGGTCCCGCACCCGTTCCGGTTGGGACGCCGGTTCCTGCTCCCGCACAGCAGGGCCCTCCCGCATCGGCGCCCGCCGCGCCGGCAACCAGCGCTGCGTCCGCAACTCCTGCCCCGGAATCAGGGGACGGCAAGGGTCCGGAGCACACACCTGCTCCGACGAATCCGGCGTCAGTTCCGCTGCCGAACCTTCCCGTGCCGGAGAATGTCACGCCGGGTGTTCCTGGTGGACCGCTGAAAGGCGAGGATCAGCCGGCAACCCTGCCGGTGCCGGCCACGCCTCCGGTCCCAGTACCCACCGTTCATCCGTAGCAGCCGGAATTAGGGGTCGAAGCGGCGAAAGCGTCAGTAGCCTGTAGACGCTGTCTTGATCATTTCGCCTGCCGGATTCGCCAGGTACCAGACGTCGCTCACGCCTTGCCCCAGGATGTCGCCCGGATTCTTATCCTGCTCGTAGTAATACAGCGGCAGTCCGTTCAGGGTCACCTGCTTCGCACCGTCCGGCGTCGCGATAGTGCCCAGGGTTCCGCTGACGCCCTCCGCCGACGGCGTTGCCGCGGTGCTGAGGACCGGCGGCCACATCGTGAGGCAGGCTCCCGTGCACGCGCTGGTGCCGGAATCCTTGACGTCCTTGGTGAAGAAGTAAACGCTCATGCCTTTGGCGTCCACAACGATGGTGCCGGCGCTGGACGTTTCGGTCTTGAGGTCGACGGCGGCCGCCGCGGTTGGGCTGCCGGTCGCCCCGGGTGAGGCGGGAGCGGGGCTGGTCGCCGAGGGAGTAGCCGCGGCTGTGGTGCTGGTAGTTCCCGGGCTGCCCCCGCAGCCTGCCAGGGCGGCCACAAGGGCCAATGCGGCAAGACCGGTGCCCAGATGCTGTTTCATGGGAATGCTCCTCGGCTGGGGCCCGGCGTCGGATCACCGGACGCTAACCCGTAAGACGCGCCAAGGTGAAGAATGGTTCAAAAGGCAGATACTCTCCTCGGTTCCGCCGGCAATGTGCCCGCCAGCGATGAACCGTTTGTGGACTGCGGACGTCGTATCAGCCGAAATGTGCAAGCGTGAATCTGCACATGGAGAAACCGTTCCGCGTTTCAGGGCCGGGATCACGGACACTGACTGGCGACGAGTACCAGGGACAGGAGGCGCCGGCATGCCCCTCGATGAGGACGTAGTGGCCGCGATCTACCGCGACCACGGCTCGGCCTTGCGCCGCTTTGTCCTCAGCGCTTCCCGCGATCCGCAGCTGGCCGAGGATGTGGTCCAGGAGACGGTGCTCCGTGTCTGGCAGCAGGCCCCGGAGATTACCGGCAGCCTTCGCAGCTACCTGTTCCGGACAGCCCGCAACATTATGATCGACAACTACCGTAAGGCCCAGCGACGGCCGGCCGAGGCGCTGGAACGTGAACTCACCGATCCCGCCGAAGCAGCGGAGCGGGTGGATGAATTGCTCAACCGCGTCCTGATGGAGGAGGCCCTCCTGCGCCTCAGCGCCGAACACCGCGACGTCCTGGTGGCGCTGCATTACCGCCGGTTCACCGTCAACGAGGCATCGGTGCAGCTGAACATTCCCAGCGGAACCGTGAAATCCCGGGCTTTCTATGCGGTCCGCGCCCTCCGGACAATCCTTGATGAAATGGGGGTGGAACGGTGAATGCCGCCGATCCGCACCAGCTTCTGGGCGCCTACCTCCTCGGCGGCCTCGACCCGGCCGATTCGCAGCGCTTCGAAGCCCACCTCGAGAACTGCGACGACTGCCGGGCGGAACTTGCCGAGCTGGAGAGCCTGCCCGCCTTGCTGGATGCAGTCCCCGTCCCGGACGCAGTGGCGCTCACCGCAGCCCAACGCACTGCCGCGCCAAAGGAACCTGCAGCGTCCCCGCCCCGGGCCATTCTGGACGAACTCGCCTCCCGCCGTCGGACATCACGACGGCGGTGGTCGGCGCTGGTGGGCGCCGTGGCCGCCGCCTGCCTTGCCCTCGGCCTCGCCGCCGGGCCTGTTCTCAACCGTCCGCCGCAGCCAGACGCCAGTTACTCGGTCCAGTCCGGGGACGGCCTGCGTTTGAGCGTGGACCTGACACGGAAAACGTGGGGAACCGAGCTGGCCGTGAGCGGCAGCAGCATGCCGCTGGACGGGACGCTGTCGCTGTGGATCCGGGACCGCGACGGCGGGGAGGACCGGGCGTGCGCGTGGACCGCCACGCCAAGCGGCAGGATTCGGGTCACCGGAGCCACGCCCGTCCAGCTCGGGAGCATCGCCAGTGTGGAACTGCGGGATGCAACCCAGCAACCGGTCGCCGTGATCACGGTGCCCTAACGGCCGTCAGTTAACCGGGCAAAGGCGGCGGCTACGGTTTCCCTGCAGAGGCGCGGAATTCGGCCACGAGCTCCGGGTCCTCGCACGCCCGGGCAAAAGCTTCGATCCGTTTGTTGATCTCCTTGCCAAGGAGCCAGGCGCCGATCCTTTCGGCCACCGGGCGCAGCCATGCCGGGCGGCAGGAGAAGGTGTACTTCCAGACGGCCCGGGTGCCGCCGTCGTCGGGAGTAAAACGCCAGCCGCCGCCGAAGTTTTCAAAAAACCACGGCCCGGAGACCATGGTCATCCCCACATTCCTGGGCGGGGAAAAGGAAACGTACTCGCTGACCATGACCAGGCCCATGCGGGAAACCGTCCGGGTGCGGACTCCTTTTCCGGCCGCGGCCGCGCCGTCGAGCCACCCCTGGGCGGAAATGAAGGGATCCCACTTAAGCCGGAAGTCGCCGGTGGTCTGGGAGAAAGCGAAGGCTGTCTCCGGATCGAGGCGGATGAGGCGTTCGGCGCGTACCTGGGGCATGCTCCCACCCTAGCCCGGCCGGGTAATGGCGTTACTGTGTCATCTTGGCCAGTTTGGCTCGCACCACCATGTAGACGCCGTAGCAGATCAGCCCGGCGCCCACCGCGGCCAGCAAGTATACGCCGAAGGGCTGGTCCCGCAGCGCCTTGAGCCCGCCGTCCAGGCCGGTGGATTCCTCCGGGTGCGCCCGCAGGGTGGCGATGGCTATCAGCAGTCCGGTCAGGACCAGGACAATTCCTTTGGCAACATAGCCTGTCACGCCCAACACGGTGACTGCGGTGCGGGCCGGGGGGTCGGCTGGCATCATGAGGTGCTTTTCGAACGACTTCTTAACGCCGCGGATCCCGTAGATCACGCCGGTGACTGCGATTCCCACGCCCAGCAGGACCAGGACCGCCACACCGCCGGGCGCCTTCATCAGGCCGACGGTCAGGTCGGTCGCGGACTGCTGGTTATCCCCGCCGGAACCGGTTCCCAGGGCAAAGGAAGCGAGCGTCAGGGCAAGTCCCGCAAACACCAAAGCCTGCGCTGCTGCCTTGAGTTTTTTTCCAGCCTTTTCCTTGGTGGGCAGGTGGCCGTAGTCAAAGATCGCGTCGCTGGCTTGCCAGATGGCCAATGCCGCACAGGCCGCGAAGCTCCCCCACAACAGGAAAGGCCCCGCCGGCTGGCTGGCGAGCTCCGCTACGGCGCCGCTGAAATCGGCGCTTCCGCTGCCACCCGTGGCCAGCCGGATGGCGATGAGGCCCACAAGGAAGTGCAGGACTCCGCTGGCTGCAAAACCGGCCCTCGCCAGCAGCTCGAACGTGCGTGAATTGGTGACGTCCTCCGCGGCATCTGCGGCTTGCCTTAGTTCTTTTTTGATGGCCGTTCCTTTGTGCAAGCGCCCAGGGAGCGCGAATGTGCGTGCCCCCACCACAAGGCCAATCGTGCCATGTCAACCCGCTTCCGAACAGCCCGTTGGTTGCCCTGGAAGAGACGCTGCTGAAGCCGACCCGGCGATGGGTAGTGATCCCCATCGCCGCGTGAGGGATGCTGTGGAACGATATGGTCAACCGCAGGCCCTGGGCCGCACACTTCTGTTGGGGAGACACGATGACCATATACGGCGCTGACGTCAGCCAGTTGCGCGAGTTGGCCAAAGCGGTGGAAAGGGCAGCCTCGCTCCTCAGCAGCAGGGCAACATCGCTGCAGGGCCAGATCCAGGCGGCACCGTGGAAAGGCGCCGATGGCGAACATTTCCGCCAGGACTGGACGAGCAACCACCGCCCCAGCCTGGAACGCGTGGTGTCGAGCCTCCGGGAGAACTCCAAAATCCTTCTGAAGCATGCCGAAGAGCAGGAGAATGCCTCTGGCGGCAAGGGCGCTGGCTCCGGCAGCATCTGGGACAGGCTCCGATCCCTGGCCAGCCAGGCCGAGGAATGGCTCAGGGTGCAGGCCGAGAAGGCAGCCGAAGCGGCGGCCCACCGGCAGGAACTCGAGCAGGGCCTGGACAAAATGCTGGACGCAAGCCCCGAAGAGCAGGCGCAGTGGTGGAACAGCCTGTCCGCTGCGGACCGCCAGTACCTGATCGAAGGGGAAGGGGAGGACGGTCCCTTCGCCGAGGACCTGATGAGAATGGACGGCGGCATTCCGGAGTCCGCCCAGGAGCAGGCGAAGCGGCACCTACAGGACATTGCCAGGGCCGATATCCCCGTTTACACAGAATCCGGCAAGGCATCCATCGAAGCCAGGGTTGCCTGGGTCCACGGTGGCGCCGAGGTGGGCACCCAGGTAGTCGAGAACGCTGACGGTTCGGCCACCATGAAGGTGTACGGAAACATGGGCCTGGGCGTCAATGACACCTCAGGGACCGCCGGCGTCACGCTCAGCGGAGAGGTCTCCCGTGAGTACACGTTCGGCAGCGTCGAGGAAGCCATGGCTGCCCGGGAACAGATGTACAAGGACCTCCCGCCGGACAGCGTCGGAGAAATCAAGGACGTTGCCGGCAACCCGCCGGGCTACATCCTGGACACCATCAACGACGCCGCCGAGGACAACGGCTCAACAGGCCAGACGGACAAGGCCAAGGGGACGCTGTCGCTGGAAGCCGAGGGTGAATCGGGCCCAGCGTCCGGTTCAGCGAAGCTGGATCTTGCCTACGAGCGGAACCTGACGGACGGTACTGCCACCGCCAGCGGTGAGGTGTCGGCGCAGGGCAAGCTGGACCTTGAGGGGCGGGTCTTTGAAGCATCCGGCAAGGGTGGCCTGGAGGTGAACATGGATAAGGGCAACAACATTGAGTCGGTCTCTGTCTCCATGGAAGGCACCGTAGCTGAAGGCGTAACGGCCGGAACCGATGTGAAGGCTGCAAAGGTGGAGTCCACCGTGACTGCCGGCACCCAGGGCACGGTGAAGATCAATGTTGACTACTCACCCGAGAACAAAGCTGTAATCGATAGCTACCTGCGGAATGTGGCCACAGGTAACGACGCCGGGGCCGCATCCGACGCCGCCAAACTCTACGAGGCCGGCTCCGCCACCGTACAGGTCAACACTGTCGTGACAGCGACCAACGAGGCCGGCTTCGACGTCAAGCTGGGCGAGGTGGAGGTCAAGACCGAGAACCAGGCCACCACCAACGTGTCCACGTACTATAAGGTCCCGAACGACACGAAGCTCGAAAGGCTCTGACGTGCACATCGAATCCCCGCTCGGCTTCATCGCCGACTTCCCCGAGCACACGCAGGTACTGGAAGACTCATCGGCCGGACCCAACACCGCGCAGTACGGCTTGCTGGGTGAGGTCCTCGTGACAGTCATCAAGGATGACACGTCCGTCCAAGGCGCTGCCCAGGCCAACGGCTGGGCGCACCTGATGTCCGAGTTCTATCTGGAAGAGCGCAAAGGGACCCTGCTCACTGAGGGTGAACTGAACATTCCAGGCAGGTCCTCGTACGCCGTCCTGGTGGGCTACACGGACCAAGAGGGCTCGGCCAAAGTGGCCGCGTCCGTGGGTACCTGGCAAAACGACCGGTTCATTGGGACCTTGGTCATCTGGCCCTACATCAACCCCGAAACCGAACCGCGGGTGGACCTCCTGAAGGAGATCGTCACCTCTATCCGGCCTGCCTGAGGCGCCCCCTCGGGCAGCGGCAGGCGTCCCTCGGGCAGCCGCTCGCGACCTCCGGCCGACGCTCGGCCCAGGGGGGGCAAGCCGCTCGCGCCATGCGCTGCCGGTTACAGCCGGCGGTAGCAGAGGTCGAAGATCAGCCGCCCGGCCTCGTGCGCTTTGGCCTCGAAGCTGGTGCGGATCCTGCCCTCGAAGCGCGGGGCCCAGCCGCCGGTTTCATCGATGCCCTCATTGGGGCCGGTGTGCTCAGTGCTCACCGGGGCGCGGCCCTCGCGGACCGGGGCGCCGCCCACCAAGGACTCGACGCCGGACTGCCACACCTGCGTCAGGGGGCTCTCCGGGCCACGGCGCTGGCCGGTGTGCAGGTTCTCGAAATCGGCCGAACCGGCGAGGACGTCGCGGACGTGGACGGCGTAGTTGGACCAGTCCGTGGCGATCCTCCAGAGACCGCCCGGTTTGAGCGCCCGCGCGGCCAGGTCTGCGAATTCCGGTTGGATGAGGCGGCGCTTGTGGTGCCGGGATTTGTGCCACGGGTCCGGGAAGAAGACCCACAGCTCGGTGACGGAGCCGGCGGGCAGCATGGTGGCCAGCACCTCCGGGGCGTTCGCCTCCACCACGCGCACGTTCTTGAGCCCGCGGCTGTTGATCTTGATGATGGTGTTGGCCAGGCCGGGTGTGTAGACCTCGACGGCCAGGAAGTCGGTGTCCGGGTTCTGCTCGGCGGCGTGGCAGATGGCGTCGCCCAGGCCGGAGCCGATCTCCACGATCAGCGGGGCGGTGCGTCCGAACTCGGCTTCGGCGTCGAAGGTGTAGTCAGGGTGCACCGAGGTGTTGGCGACGTGCCGGGGGACGTCCACTGCCCATCTCTCGGCGTGCTCTTCCCAGGCAGTCTGGCGGCGGCCCTGCAGCCGGGTTCCGCGGCGCACAAAGCTGACCGGCCTGCCGCCGTAGGTGCCGAATGACGCCTGGGTGCCAGGTGTTACCGGCCGCGGGACATGCGGCGGCTGGGGGGTTTCTGGGGTTTCGCTCATCCCTTCCAGAATAGAGGAGATCGGCGTACCGGCGGTCCGGGGGGACCTGCCGAGGGCGCGGGGTACGTTCAGTCAAAGAACCAATGCCGCAGGTGCGGCATGGTGAAAATCAGGCCGAACGTAAAGACCACCGCATTGATGCACAGTGCGGCCACGGCGGACGCCCGGCTGGGTGACGTGGCCGGTGTACGCGTGAGACTAACGATGGCCAACCCTACCGACACGAGGCCGGAAATGGTCGGCACGCTCAGAACGATCAGTGGTGTAAACCGATACACGTACATGGGCGCAGCGAGGTAGTAGGCCCCAACGTTGAACAGCACACCCATCGGGAGGGTACCGACGAGGCTAAGTGGCGCTGCGACAGCGAACATCAAGCTGGCGAAGCCGTGGTTGGCCCCTCGGGCAGCAACGGTGCCGGTTGACGGGGAAGGCTGCGGCAGTGGCGGGGACGGTCCCTCCGGCGGAGCGTTCATGGGTTTCCAATCGCTGCAGGGACTCGTAACGCCTCGAGCCTAGAAAGACCGCGCAGGCCCAACCAGTGCCGCAACTGCCTATGTGGATAACCCCGCCCGAAGCCTCACCCGGGCCAGGCCTGACAGAATGGGTCGCGTGACTCCCGCCAAGCCTAAGGAAGGGCCGGACCTCCTGGTCGACGCCGAGATTGACGACGTTCCCGCGCCGTCCCCTACGGAGCTTCCCGGCGGTCCCAACAGCCGCAAAACGCTCGTGTACCTGGGTCTCTGCCTTGTACTGATCGGCCTGAACCTGCGCACCGTGTTCTCGAGCTTCGCGGCCGTGCTCCCGGAGATCAGGTCCGACGCCGGCCTCCCGGGCTGGGCCATCGTGGTGCTGACCACCGTGCCCGTTACGCTCTTGGGCGTTTTTGCGCCCCTCGCGCCGGTCCTGGCACGCCGCTTTGGGGCCGAACGGGTCCTACTGGGCGCGATGGCCGTGCTCACGGCTGGACTCCTGCTGCGGCCACTGGATGCGGGGGGCCTCATCCCGGGGATAGGCCACCTGCCCGCTTTGCTCGCCGGGACGGCGGCCTGCGGCGCGGCCATAGCACTCTGCAATGTCCTCCTGCCGGGGCTCGTAAAACGCGACTTCCCGCACCGCCTTGGTCTCATGGGCGGGCTGTACACCACCGCCATCTGCGCTTCAGCCGCGCTGGGAGCCGGCTTCACCTATCCGGTTTTCACGGCGACGGGGGAGTGGACCTCGGCGCTGTGGTTCTGGGCAGTACCTGCCGCCGTCGTACTTTTGCTGTTCCTGCCGGTGGCGTTGCGGCAGCGCCGGGTGCGGCATCAGGCACTGGCGGGCGGCGTGAACGTCTGGCGCTCGGCCGTGGCCTGGCAGGTGACGGTCTTTATGGTGCTGCAGGCCATGATGTCCTTCAGTGTCTTCGCCTGGCTGGCACCTATCCTGCGCGAGCGCGGCGTGGACGGCGGGACGGCCGGGCTGATGGTGTCGGTGTCGATCGGGCTACAGATGTTGGGTTCGCTGTTTGCGCCGGCGCTGGCGGCGAGGTTCCGCGACCAGCGGGCCATCAACACAGTGGTGGCGCTGATGACCGGCAGCGGGTTCGCGCTGAGTATCTTCGGTCCACTGGAGCTCATCTGGGCCTGGACGGGGTTGCTGGGGCTGGGGCAGGGGAGCCTCACGGCAGTGGCGCTGACCATGATCATGCTGCGGACCCGGGACGGGCACACCGCCGCGCACCTGTCGGGGATGATGCAGGGCGTTGGTTATGGCCTGGGGTCCACCGGGACCCTCATGGTGGGTCAGTTGCATCAGGCCACGGGATCCTTCACGGCTGCCGGGATCCTTTTCCTGGTGGTTGGGTTGCTTGCTGCGGTGTTCGGCTACCGCGCGGGCCGGAACCGGTTCGTCGGCAGCCCAACTGGGTAGCAGCAGATGTCGTTATGAGGGCTCAAAACGACATCTGCTGCTACTTACTTGGGGTGGCTGGTGCTCAGGTGCCGTCCCAGCGGCGGGGGCCCGTGCCGCCGTCGCCCAGGGTGTCCTCCGGGTTCTGCAGCCGGCACGCCTTCAGGCTGAGGCAGCCGCAGCCGATGCAGCCGTCGAGGTCGCTGCGGAGGTGCTCCAGTGCCTCGATCCGCGCGTCCAGTTCGGCGCGCCAGAGCCGGGACAGTCGGGACCAGTCCCGCTTAGTGGGTGTCCGCCCCTCCGGCAGTGAGTCCAAGGCCGCGCGGATTTCCTTCAACGGGATGCCCACCCGTTGGGACACGCGGATGAACGCCACTCGCCGTAGAGCATCCCGGCGGTAGCGCCGTTGGTTGCCGGATGTGCGCTCGGAGGAGATAAGGCCGTTGCGTTCGTAGAAATGAAGGGCCGACGGCGCCACTCCGCTCCGGTCCGATAACTCGCCGATGCTGAGGGCATGGTGCTTCCCGGCGGCCACCTGTGGCATGCTTTCCCCCTATTGGATCAACAGCGTTCCGCGCCGGTGGTCCAATCCGCTCCGCAACCCGGCCGCCCGCCTTGACCTCAACCTTAGTTGAGGTCCTAGGTTTGCGTCCATGACTTCTGATCAGGCCGTAACCGTGCGCGATTCCACCCTCCCCGCCACCGACCCCGCTGCAGGGATCCTGCAGCGGCCATACCTGTGGGTGACCATCGGCGCGTGCGCCCTGGTTTTCCTGGCCGCCTTCGAATCCCTGGCGGTGACCACCATCATGCCTGTGGTCAGCCGCGACCTGGACGGAGCCAGCCTGTATGCCCTGGCTTTCGCAGGACCACTGGCCACCGGCGTGATCGGCATGGTGGCGGCCGGAAACTGGTCCGACCGGCGGGGCCCCACTGCACCGCTGTACGCCTCCGTGGCGCTCTTTGTCGCTGGCCTGCTGATCGCTGGCACTGCGGCGTCGATGCCTGTGCTTGTGGCCGGCCGGCTGGTCCAGGGGCTCGGCGGCGGAGCGATGACCGTTGCCCTATACGTCGTGGTGGCCCGGGTCTACCCCGCGCTCCTGCACCCGAAAATTTTCGCCGCTTTTGCTGCCGCCTGGGTGATCCCGTCCCTGGTGGGCCCGTTCGCGGCCGGCATCGTGGCGCAGGTCCTGAGCTGGCACTGGGTGTTCTTAGGAGTGGTGGGGCTGGTGGTTCCTGCCCTGGTAATGATCGTTCCGGTGCTCCGTGGCGTGGACCGGCAACCCCAGGAATCGGCAACCCCGCCCTGGGCTGTGGGCCGCCTCGCGTGGGCAGGGCTCGCCGCACTGGCTGTCCTGGCGCTTAACCTGTCCGCCGAGGTCCGGGTGGCCGGGATCCCCGCTGCGCCGGGCGTTTTGGCCGCTGCCGCCATCGTGGTCGCCCTGGTGGCTGTCCGCCCCCTCGTGCCGCGCGGAACCCTGACCGCCCGGCGCGGCCTACCCAGCGTGATCCTCACCCGCGGCCTCGTGTCCTCGGCGTTCTTCGGCGCCGAGGTGTACCTGCCCTACCTGTTGATCGAGCAGTACGAATTCTCGCCCACCTTCGCCGGCCTCACCCTGACCGGAGGCGCACTTGCGTGGGCTGCTGCCTCCGCGATCCAGGGCCGCCTTGGCAACAGGCTGGACCACCGCGCCGCGGTGCGCCTCGGCTCGGTGCTCGTGCTGGCCGCCATTACCCTGGCACTGGTAACCACCGCACTGAACTGGCCAGCCGCCGTCGCGATTGCCGGCTGGATCTTCGCCGGCGGCGGCATGGGGCTGCTGTATCCCCGGCTGAGCGTGATGACGCTGGCCCTGTCCACCAAGGACAACGAGGGCTTCAACAGCTCTGCAATGTCCATCTCCGACTCGCTGGGCGGCGCCCTCGCGCTCGCCTCCACGGCCATCGTCTTCGCGGCATTTACGACGACGGCGGAATCGTTCGCCGGCGTCTTCGCCCTCGCCGCTGTACTCGCCGCAGCCGGGGTCGCCGTGGCGCCGAGGGTCTCGGCGCGGACGGCCCGGTAGGCCTGCCCGATACGCGGCAGCTCAGTAGTCCGGGCGGGGGAGGACGTTGAAGTAGAGATGCGTGACGCCGTCGCCCTCGATCACCCGCGTCCGTTCCAGTTTCACCGGGGCGGCGTTGAGGTGGTCGAAAAAGCGGATTCCGGTTCCCAGCAGCCAGGGTGCCAGGTTGACGCGGATCTCCGCGAGGAGGCCAGCGTCGATCGCCTGCCGGATGATATCCGGGCCGGCGAGGCCCACGTCCTTGTCCCCAGCCAGTTTCTGGGCTTCCGCCGCGGCCTCCTGGAAGCCGCTGGTGACGAAGGTGTACGGCACGCCCTCGCGGGGCCAGCCCTCCGGGACGGAATGGCTGAGCACCACAATGGGACAGTCGATGGGATGGTGCCCGTCCCAGCCGTGGGTGATGTCGAAGATGCGGCGCCCCACCAACAGCGCGCCCGCAGTGGACATGGTCCGGCGGAGATGCCCCGCGCTGGCTTCCGAGACATGCCAGGTCATGTCCGGCCTGGCGGTGGGAACCTCCACGGGGCCGTTCTCGTACCAGTCGAACAGTCCGCCGATGGTGTCATCGGGGAGGGCGATGAACCCGTCCAGCGACATGGTCATTTCGGCGATGAGCCTTGCCATGGTTCATTCCTTCCACTGGGGATGGTCCGGAAAGCGGTGATCAGGACAGCCGGGTAGCCCGGAGCACGGTATCGCCGATGACGGCTTCCCGGCCGTCAGGTCCGGCGACCACCCGCTCCCTTGTGGTGCTGACCTCCACCTGCCATTCCGGCGAGTCCAGGCCAAGTTCCTGGACCAGTTCGGCGGGCGTGTAGAACATCTCATGCGAGTTGTGGTTTCCCCACGGCGGCAGCCGGTCCGGATGGTGGCCAACGATCAGTAGTGTCCCGCCGGGCTTGACGGCGCCAGCGGCGGCCCGCAACGGACCCTGCCACGCCAGCTGGGGTGAGTGCAGGAACTGGGAGGACACAAGATCGTACGTTCCTGCAGGCTGCCAGTCCTCGAGGTCGCACTGTTCCCAGTGGATGCGGCTGGGAATCTCGCCTGGCCCCTTGGCGTGCACGCTTTCGCGTTCCAGCGCGGCTTTTTCGTGGGTGGCGGCCCGTTCGAGCGCGACGGCGGAAACGTCGACGGCGGTGACAGTCCAGCCTTGCTGGGCGAGCCAGATGGCGTCGGCCCCTTCGCCGCAGCCCAGGTCCAGTGCCTTGCCTGGTCGGAGGCCGCCTCCTTCGCGGACGAGTTGTGGATTGGGTTTGCCGCTCCAGAGCTTTGGCTTGCTGCGGTACCTTTCGTCCCAGGCTTCAGCGGCACTTTGGTGCGGTTCGTCGCTGAGCCGGGTGCCGCCGTCGTCCGTTACGTGGTGGTGGTCTTCGCCCTGTTGCGTCATGCCTCAAGCCTGCTCCTGGAGGGCCCCCGCTGGCAACGCCCCGCAGCACCGCCGGGGGCATAAGGCGGGGCTACACGCGGCGGGATGCTAGACTGGTGAAACTTGATGTGCAGTGATGCCCGCTTGCTCCCTAAATCGGAGTCCCGAATTTTGGGAAGCGGGTTTTTTCATGTGAGAGGCACATCCTGCGTCGATGAACGCGTTCCATTTGGTCCCAGCCGCCGCCCTGAACCGGGCAGCAGCACGGTTGATCACCTGACTTTTCTTCGGCGAACCCCTGAGCCAACCGGCGTCGGGGGCCGATATCCGCACGGATACCGCCTGAAAGACCTTTGACTACATGACTACTTTCGCTGCCCTCGGCACGCCCAAAGCACTTGCCGACACCCTCACCGCCCAGGGAATTGTTGAACCGTTCCCCATCCAGGTCAAGACCCTCCCGGACACGCTGGCCGGACGCGACGTCCTGGGCCGCGGCCGTACCGGCTCCGGCAAGACCATCGCTTTCGCCATCCCGCTTGTAGCACGACTCGCTGAGCGGGAAGCCAAGCACTTCCGCAAGCCCGGCCGCCCCATGGGCCTGGTCCTCGCACCGACCCGCGAGCTCGCCACCCAGATCAACGCCACCATCGAGCCGATGGCCAAGGCCATGGGCCTGAACACCACCGTGATCTACGGCGGCATCTCCCAGGCCCGGCAGGAAAAGGCCCTCCGCGCCGGCGTCGACATCGTCATCGCCTGCCCGGGCCGCCTCGAGGACCTGATCCGCCAGCGCATCCTGACCCTCGAAGCCGTTGAGGTCACCGTGCTGGACGAGGCCGACCACATGGCCGACCTCGGCTTCCTGCCCGTCGTGAAGAAGCTCATGGACATGACCCCCAGCCAGGGCCAGCGCCTGCTCTTCTCCGCCACCCTGGACAACGGCGTGGACAAGATCGTCCAGCGCTACCTGTCCAACCCGCTGACCCACTCCGTGGATGATCCCCAGGCTGCGGTGACCACCATGGAGCACCACGTGCTGGTGGTCAACGACCAGACCGTCAAGAAGCAGCTGATCGTCGAGCTCGCTTCAGGCGCCGGCCGCCGCGTGCTCTTTATGCGCACCAAGCACCACGCCCGCAAACTGGCCAAGACCCTGACCGACGCCGGGATCCCCGCCGTCGACCTGCACGGCAACCTTTCGCAGAACGCCCGTGACCGCAACCTGGCGGAGTTCTCCTCCGGTGAGGTCCGCGTGCTGGTGGCCACCGACGTCGCCGCCCGCGGTGTCCACGTGGACGACGTCGAACTGGTGATCCACGTGGATCCGCCCACCGAGCACAAGGCATACCTGCACCGCTCAGGCCGTACGGCCCGTGCGGGTTCGGACGGCACTGTTGTCACGCTGACCCTCCCGGAGCAGCAGAGCGACGTCAAGAAGCTCATGAAGGCAGCCGGCGTCGAGGTCAACTTCGAGCGCGTCACCGCCAACTCCCCGCTGGTCGCCGAACTCGTGGGCGAAATGGCCGACAAGATTGACCCGCGCACCCGGGCAGCACTGCTCGCCAGCAAGGCAAAGCAGCAGGGCGGCGGCACCTCCACCGGTGCCAACGCCGAGCGCAAGCGCGCCCGTCGCACTACCCAGGCGGCCCCCACCGCGGGTGGCCGTGGCGGACGTGGCGGACGTGGACGGGTCTCGGCTGAGGCTCCGCGCACCGACCTGCCCCGTGCAGAGCGCCGCGCAGTGGCCTACGAAGGCCAGGCCGCCGCCCGTAACGCCGCAGACCGCGTCATCGAGCAGAACGAAGACCGCGCCATCGCAGCGGCGGCCGCACGCCGCAACGCCCGTGGCCGCGGTACCGCAGCTTCCACTCACCGCAACGACGTCCCCGCAGCAGGTGGCCGTGCATCGGCTGGCCGCGGTTCCGACGGACGCGCGGACTCACGTGTCACCCGCAGCGATGCCCCCCGCGGCGGTACCGGACGCCCGGCTACCTCCGGCGGACAGCGCGGCGGGCGCCCGGCAACGGGCCAGCGCGCAGCAGCCGGAGCAGGTGCCCGTACTGGTGGCGGACAGCGTTCCGCAGGTGCCGGTGCAGCCGGCGGCGGTAACAAGGCTGTCTGGTCCTCCAACACTGGCGGAACGTCGGGCGGCTCCTACGCCGGCAACGGCGGCGGCGGTCGCTCAAGCGATGGCCGTCCGGCCCGCAGCGGCCCGCGCCGCGCGTCAGCACCGGCGTCGAACGAACGCCGCAGCCGCTAATCCCCAACCGTTCCCTGACCTCGCAAGCTCGGTCAGGGAACCCGGCGGTTGTGGGCCCAGGTTAACCAACATCGAGTGCTCCGTAAACGCCGTTTAGAGGGTTCATAACGGCGTTGGTGGAGCACTCGATGGGTTAAGCGCTACCAGCCGCGGGCGCGCCACTCCTCCAGGTGTGGGCGTTCCGCGCCGAGGGTGGTGGGCTTCCCGTGGCCCGGATGTACCACGGTGTCGTCCGGATAGACGTCAAACAGCCGCTCGCTCACATCGTTGATCAGCTGGCTGAACCGGTCGGGATCCTTCTGGGTGTTGCCCACGCCTCCGGGGAAGAGTGAATCCCCGGAGAAGATGTGCGCCGGGCCATCCGGATCCTGGTAGACGAACGCCACGGATCCGGGGGTGTGCCCGCGCAGGTGCACTGCCGTCACGTCGAAGCCGTCGAAGTTGCCGATGTCGCCGTGGTCCAGCAGGACGTCCACCTTCACCGGGAGCTCCGGGGCGTCGTCAGTTCCGGCCGCGGTCCTGGCTCCGGTCGCTTCCACCAAAGCGGGAAGTGCGCGGACATGGTCCCAGTGCTGGTGCGTGGTTGCTATGAGTTCCAGCTTGGGCGTTGCAGCGGTGTCCGCGGCGGCGTCCTGCAGCAGCCCCTGAATGGCGGGAAGATCGTCCGCCGCATCAATCAGCAGCTGCGCGCCGGACTCCTTCGCGGTAAGCAAATACACGTTATTGTCCATCTCGCTGACCGAAATCCGGCGGATGGTGATGTTCCGTAGGTCGTGAATGAGCGTTTCCATGGGCTTCAGCTTATTCAAGGCCTGGTTATTCACGGCCCTGGGACACCCAGTTGGGGTCCGCCGAGCGGGAGCCGACGACGGCGTCCGCGGCCAGGTCCAGCGCGTCCAGTTGCGCCTGGGTCAGGTCGAGGGACAGGGCGCCGAGGTTTTCATCGATCCGGTGCGTTTTGCGCGTGCCGGGGATGGGGACCACGGCCAGTCCCAGGCGGTTGCCCTGTGCCAGCAGCCAGGCGAGCGCTACTTGGGCGGGAGTCGCGGCAACTTCCGCCGCGACCGACCGAACTGCCTCCACGACTGCCTGGTTGGCGTCTGCGGCGTCCTCGGCGAAGCGCGGGATCCGGCGTCGGAAGTCATTGGCACCGAGGCTGGAAGCGTCCACAGTGCCGGTGAGGAATCCCCGGCCCAGTGGCGAATACGGCACAAAGCCCACACCGAGGCTGGCGGCGGCCGGGACAACGTTGCGTTCCACGTCCCGGCTCCAGATGGACCACTCGCTCTGGACAGCGGCGATGGGGTGCACTGAGTTAGCTTCGGCCAGCTCCT
The DNA here is from genome assembly GCF_037203945.1 of Pseudarthrobacter sp. CCNWLW207. Taxonomy (NCBI): domain Bacteria; kingdom Bacillati; phylum Actinomycetota; class Actinomycetes; order Micrococcales; family Micrococcaceae; genus Pseudarthrobacter; species Pseudarthrobacter sp. CCNWLW207. The sequence goes on from NZ_JBBCBS010000008.1 coordinate 157,799, forward strand.
GCGCAGTTACCTCGGACAGGCCAAGATGTTTGATCTTGCCCTGCTGCACCAGCCCCGCCATGGCCTCCACGGTTTCCACAATCGGAACGCGGAGGTCACGGCGGTGCATGTAGTAGAGGTCGATGACGTCCGTGCCCAGGCGTGTAAGGCTCGCGTCCACAGCCTGCCGAACATAAGCGGCGTCGCCCCGGATGTCCGTGTAGCCCTTCGCCGGATTGCCCACCAGTGAGAACTTAGTGGCGAGCTGCACCTCATCCCGGCGGTCCTTGAGCAACTGCGCAATGAGTTCTTCGTTGCTGCCCCCGCCGTAGATGTCCGCGGTGTCAATGAAGCTGACGCCGGCATCCACGGCATGATGCAGGGTCTCGAGGGCTTGGCCCGGGTCAACCTCGCCGTAAACCGGTGTGAGGGCCATTCCGCCGAAACCCAGGGGACTGACCTTGAGGCCGTCGCCGAGGTGGACCGATGGTGCAGTCATGAGCGCGCTCCGTTCATTGTGGATGTGTGTCCCAGCCAAGAACCCTGGCCTCGGCCGGACTATTCCGGGTCCTAGCCCCAGGGGATGATCCGGTCCGCGCGCTGACGGGTGGCTTCGATCAGCACGGCGTTGGCTTCGTCCGGGCCCGTCGCCCACGCTTCAGCCGCCGCACGCACCATGCCGAACTCCACGTGCCGGTCCACCAGCCGGCCAAGCCGCAGCTCCGGCGCCGTATCCATGAACCAGACCTCATCAAGCTGCGCGCGGACTTCCTTCCACTGCGGCGTTTCGGCCAGGAGATAGTTTCCTTCAGTGATGACCAGCGGCACGGAAGCCGGGACGGCGATGGAGGCGGCCACCGGCTCGTCGAGCGTTCGGCGGAACTCCGGGGCGTACACCACATCCTCATCCCGACGCACCAAGCGCTGCAACAGCGACAGGTACCCGCCGCCGTCGAACGTGTCCATGGCGCCCTTGCGCTGCCGCAGCGGTGTGCCGTCGATGATCGCGTTGCCCAGGTGGAAGCCGTCCATCGGCACCACGACGGCCAGATCCGCGCCGAAGTGCCGCTGGAGCCAGGCTGCAAAAGTGGACTTTCCCGAGCCGGGGGCACCGGTGATGCCCAGCAGCGTCCGTTGGCCGCCGTCGAGCCTGTGCCGGAGCGCGGCCACGGCTTGCGTCACTTCGGGGGAATCCATGGGAAAAGCCTAAACCGCCCGCTGGTTCTCGCTGGCGTCAAGTCACAAGCCAGCCCTTTAGTCGATCGTTTTTAGTGATACTTTCGAGACGGCCATAGGGGATGCGCCATTGTTTACGGAGGGATTGTCCAGTGGGGTCGACATCTGGCGCCGGTTCAGGGATTTCCTTCGCGGGAGTCACCAAGGCATATGCGGGTCGGAACGTGGTGGATTCCGTCAGCTTTGCCTGTCCAGCCGGATCCATTACCGGATTCCTCGGCCCAAACGGTGCGGGCAAGTCAACGACGCTGCGGATTGCGGCAGGCCTGACCCGTGCAGATGCCGGAGAAGTCCTGTTCAATGGACACCGGCGCGAAGACCTGGAAAGTCCGGGACGTACCATCGGCTTCGTGTTGGACCCCACCGCGTTGCACCCGGGCCGATCGCTGCAGGAGACCCTCAAGCTGAACGCGATCCTGCTGGATCTGCCGCCCTCCGCCGTCGCGGAGGCGCTCAGCCTTGCCGGCCTCGAAACAGTGCGGAAAAAGCGTGTGGGATCACTATCCCTGGGGATGCGGCAGCGCTTGGTCCTGGCCATGGCTCTCCTCGCCGGGCCGCAGTTTCTGGTCATGGACGAGCCCACCAACGGGCTCGATGCTGACGGCGCACTCTGGGTCCGGAAGTACCTCAAGCACTTCAGCGCCCAGGGCGGCACTGTGCTGCTTTCGAGCCACCTCCTCCGAGACATGCAGGCCGTGTCCGATCACATCGTGATGATCGACCGGGGGAGGATCGTCGCTTCCGGCACCGCCGCGGAGTTCAGCGTCAGTTCCCGAACCAAGGCCATCGCCGTCGAACCGGACCGTCTTGCGGACGTCTGTGAACGACGCGCCTGGGCCTTCCACCTGACGGGGAGGGAATTTCTCATCGACGTATCGCCCGAGGAGATCAGCCGGGCCTGCCTGGAGCACGGCGTGGTGCTGACGCATCTTTCCAACATTACGGAGTCGGCGCTCGAGGAGAAGTTCCTTGCGCTGACCTCCGGCGAATTCAGCAGCCGTAACAACACCATGGAGCAGATCCGATGAGCCAGTCCACTCTCTGGCCAGCGCCTCTCTTCCGAGGCACACGGCAGGTCGGATTTGCCCGCCTGGTTGCCGTCGAAATCCGCAAACTGGTGGACACCCGCAGTTCGCTGGCGATCTTCGCAGTGCTGGCATTCGTTGCTCTGGCCCTGGTGGTGGGATTGGCGGTGATCGGTACAAGGCAAGGCACCCCCGTCACGTTCACCAGCCTTGCCGGGAGCATCGGTCTGTTCACCACGCTGGCGATGCCGCTCATCGGAATCATGGGAATGACTTCCGACGCAGCCCACCGCACCACCGTCGTCTACTACCCCCTGTTGCGGGGACGGGCCAGGCAATTCTGGGCCAAGGTCCTGGCTGCTGCCCTCCTCGCTGTCGCTCTGCAGTTCTTCGTGTTCCTGCTGTCCGCCGTGGTGGCGGCAGCCCTGGGCGGTGGCGGAACGGGAGCATTCGACGGTGCGGGGCAGGAACTGTGGGACGGGCTGGCAGCGTGCCTCCTGAGCACCATGTTCGGTGTTGGCCTGGCCGCAGCGATTCGCCGGACCGCTTTGGCCATCGTCGCAGTCATCCTGGTCAGCCTGGTGGGCAACGGCCTCATCCTCGCCCTCCTCCCGGATGCCAGCGGCTACCTCAGCACGATCACGGCCGTCGGTGCACTGGTAGGCGGGCCGGAAGCACCGACGGCCCTGGAAGTGATTTCGTCGCTGACTCTTTGGTACGTGCTGCCTCTGGGCATCGGCTGGTGGATTACGGAGAAGAGCGAGGCGTAGCGTCGGCGTTTTTGCCGGCGGGCAGCGACTTCAGCCCGGCCGCGCAACCCACGATGCCCGCGATGAACAGCACCTTCAGCACACTGAAGGGCTCGACACCGGTGGCCATCGCCCAGCCGACCGTCAAGGCTGCACCGATCCCCACCCATACGGCGTAGGCCGTGCCCAGCGGAATGCTGCGAATGGCGAGCCCGAGGCCAACCATGCTGAGCGTCGCCGTCACAGCGAAGACAACGGTGGGGAAGGGCCGGGTGAAGCCGTCGGACAGGCCCAGTGCAGTGGCCCAGACGGCTTCGAGGACAGCGGAGGCAAGGAGCATCACCCAGGCCGCGGAGCGCTTAGTCATTACGCCACCACCTTCAGGCCAACCACGCACGCGGCGATGCCGGTGAGCAGCAGCAGTCGTGCCGCCGTCGGACGTTCCGCCCTGGTGGTGATGGCGTAGGCGGAGGTCAGCACCACGCCCACCCCCACCCACACGGCGTAGGCGGTTCCGGTGGGGATGCCTTGCATGGCAATGGCAAGGCCGGCCATGCTGGCGAGGACTGCTGCCAGGAACAGGATGGCGGGGGCGATGCGGCGCCGGCCCGATGCCTGGAAGGTCCGGTGCAGGGCGGCCGCCCAGACGGCTTCCAGCGCCCCGGAAAGAATGAGGATTAACCACGACATGACAGATCCTTTGGCCAGTCTTGTCGCGTGCCGGGTACTGAACCGTCGTCCGGAGGGTCCGTTGCGGAGCCTTAATCCCAGCGTAGCAACGCCCGACGGCGGGTGGCCACGTTGGTGGCCAACCTCACCGCCGGGATCGGGGCTTAAAGGGCTCCGCCGGCCGCTTCCGGGGCAGAGGCGTCGCGGCCGCCGTCGCCGATCGTTTCGCGGGCGATGAAGTTCTCGATGTCGAAGAGGTTGTCTGCGCGCTCGGCGATGTTCAGGAGCGTGGTCATGGCGGCAACTTCCTCCACCTGCTCCTTGAGGAACCAGAGCATGAACTGCTCGCCCAGGGCGTCATCCTCGGAACGTGCGGCGCGGAAGAGCGCCTCGATGTTTCCGGTCACTTCCTTTTCCTGCTGCAGCGCCAGCGCCAAAGGTTCTGTCACTGAGGAGAAGTCGTTGCGTACGGTGGGGACGCCCGGGATGGTGAAGGGGATGTCGCGGTCCAACATGTACTGCACCATCATCATGGCGTGGTTCCGTTCCTCAACAGACTGCCGGTAAAAGTACCGGGCCAGCTGCGGGAGGTCCTGGTTGGCGAACCAGGTGGCCACGGCAATGTACTGCTGCGAGGCGGCAAACTCGTTGCCGATCTGGGTGGACAGAAGCGCATTAAAGGGTGTGGAAGTCATAGCCCGAGTCTAGGAGCGGCACCCCAGCGTGACCAGTGTGGAAAGGCTCAGCTAACGGGCCCTAGTGCCAGGCAAACGCGGAGAGTAGCGTTCCTTACAAGAGAAATGTTCGTCTGACTGGGCTCCGGACACCTGTGTGGTGAGGAGGAGCGCCTCGTGGACATATCACCTTCCCCCAAAGCCACTGGCGGCCGCACGCCTGGATCCCGAACGGAAGCAATGAACACACGGCTCACCGCTGTGGGCCACCAGTAGAGGAGGAAACCATGATTCACAAGGCACTCGCCGCCGCGGCAGCATTGATCTCGGCAGCCGGAATGGCGGTGGTATCGGCCGCGCCCGCGCTGGCGCGACCCCTAACGCACGAACATATTTCGGATTCCGGAAGCGCCATTGCGCAGGAGGAGAATCCCAACTTCTGCGCCGGGGTGGTGGACTTCCCCGTACGGCACGACTGGGAGGTTGAGGCGATGTTCCTCTTTACCCAACGCGGCGACGGCCTGGCCTACGCGGTAAATCCCATCCGGCGGACCGACGTGTGGACGAACACTTTGAATGACCAGAGCTTCACTATCACGCGGGTCGAGCAGGAGAAGGATCACAGCATCATAGACAACGGCGACGGCACGTTGACGATCGTTTTCTCTGCATCCGGGGTCGAGAAGGCCTACGGCCCGGACGGGACGCGTCTTTTCATGGACACGGGAACGTTCAGGGCCGAAGTGCTCATTGACCACGGTGGGACACCGGCCGACCCGTTCGATGATGAGTTTCTTGAGTTCGTGGGCGTGATCACCGACCCCGGGCGTGCTGATACGGAAGGACGGGATTTCTGCGAAGACCTCGTCACCTTCATCGGTTGAGCGGGCCCGGGCTGGTACAGGTGGGGCTGCTGCGGGTCAGCCTTCCACACGGTCGATCAAGACGACGGCCAGGATTCCGCGGCCCAGGATCTCCGGGGAACGGATATCGGAACCGACGACGGCGTCGTACCGGTTGAGTGCCTCGGGTTCCGGGGCAGGGGCTGCTTCGGCAGGGCCTTCCGCTCCGCCGTCGGCCTCGCCCGCAGCGCCCGGGCTGACGGTGGCCGAGCCCTGCAGCAGCACCGCCAATTGGCCCTCGAACACCGGGTGGGCGCGCTTCTTCGAAAGTTCGATGATGGACGTAAAGCCCTTAAAGGAATCGGTCCGGGTGATGACGTTGAGGTTCCGGACGTCGCCCGTGGGCAGGGCGCCGTGGGCAGCGGCTTCGCCGGAGAACCTGAAGGGCCTGTACTTTTCCAGCGGATGCTCGGCCCCGTCCACGGTCAGCAGGAGAAGTTCGCCCTCGACCACCGTGAGTACCCGCTCCATGCCGGGGAACGGGGAGAAGTCGCCGGCTTTAGTGAGTTCGGCGATGCTGACGCGCCAGTCCCACGCCCCGTCCTGTGCGGAGGCGGCCTGCGGGTGGCTGGCAAGCTCCCGCGTCACCCCGCCGCCGTTGCGCCATGGTTCGTTCCTGAGCTCTGCAAAGCGGATGATCTCCATCCGACCAGCCTAGTTTGTCGGCCGGCCCTGCCACGCGTGGCATGCTGGGGAGATGCGCCAAGGGATCACCGACGAGCAGGGTCGGCTGCTGACGTCCTGGCTAGGAAGTTACACCGTGGTCCGGGACTACTCCTGGCCCCTGCAGGACACGAACGTCCTGCACGTTGTCACGCCGCAGGGTGCAGCCCTTATCGTCAAGGCGAGCACCACGAGCCACCACATCCACCGGGAAATCGCGGCCCACGCAGCCGGTTTCGAAGGGCTCGACGGGCGGGTTCCCGCCCTACGGCATGCGTCCGCAAGGGCCGGGATCCTGGTGACCGAATTCCTGCCGGGGACGTTGGTCGAGGGGACACCGGCCGAGGACGAACCGGAAACCTATCGCCAGGCCGGGGCGCTCCTGAGGTGCCTCCAGCGGCCCGCCGGCGCCTCGCCCCACTACGCCAAAGCTCTGGCCAAGAAGACCCGCGCATGGATGGACCGCGCCCAGGGGCTCCTGCCGGAAACCCAGCTCACCATCCTGGCGCACGAGTTGGATGGCCTGGATCCGGGCACGGTGGAACTCGTGGCCACGCATGGCGATTACCAGCCACGGAACTGGCTCCAGGACAACGGGCTGATCAAGGTCATCGACTTTGGCCGCGCGGAACGGCGCCCCTGGGTGCACGACCTCGTGCGGCTCAGCCACCAGCAGTTCGTTCGCAGGCCGGAGCTGGCCGACGCCTTTTATACGGGCCTGGGCAGGACCGTCGGGCCGGCCGAGGCGGACTTATGGCGCCTGGAGAACTTGAACCAGGCCATCGGCACGGTGGTGTGGGCCAACCAGATGGGTGACGCCGCTTTCGAACAGGCCGGGCGGGTCATGGTGGAGCGGCTGCTGTCCCGCGGCTGAAGACCGGCGTCACATCGGCGCAGGGAGCACTTCCCTGCTAATCTCCTCCCGGGGGACGTCACGAAGACAGCCTGAAGGAGCCGGGAATGTTCGTCAAAGTGTGTGGTCTCAGTACGCCCGAATCCGTCCGTGAGGCGGTCGGCGCGGGGGCGGACGCCGTCGGCTTTGTCCTGACGGCCAGCCCGCGGGTGGTCTCGCCGTCGCAGGTTTCCACTCTTTTGGCCGAGGTGCCGGAAGGGGTAATTGCCGTTGGCGTCTTCCGGCATGAACCTTTGGCCGATGCCCTTGCCATCGCCCGTTCAGCCGGACTCCAGTGGGTCCAACTCCACAGTGACCTCACCCCGGAAGATGTGAGAACAGTGCACGACGCCGGCATGAAGCTGATCAGGGCGGTCACCATGGCAGCCACTGCGGAAGCGTTCGCGGACTGGGGCGAGGAACTCCTGCTGATTGATGCCGCCGTGCCCGGGTCCGGAGAGTCCTGGGACTACGCCTCGATGGTCGACGTAACGGCGCTCCAGGACCGCAAGTGGCTGCTGGCCGGCGGACTGGACCCGGATACCGTGGCGCACGCCACCGAGGCCTCGGGCGCGTGGGGCGTGGACGTCTCCTCCGGTGTGGAGGCCTCGCGCGGGGTAAAGGACCTGGATAAGATCCGCGCCTTCGTGAAGGCCGCCAAGGGCTGACCGCACACCCATCGGCCGGGCAGGGACGTTCCGATTCAGGGGCGAATCAGGGCAGACCCCGAGGTTATTGTCGGACCCGTCGGGGCACAATGGACAGATGAAGACACTGCTCAACATCATCTGGCTCGTTTTCGGCGGGTTGTGGCTTGCCCTGGGCTATTTCCTGGCCGGCATCATCTGCTGCCTCCTGATCGTCACCATTCCGTGGGGAATCGCGTCCTTCCGGATTGCCGCCTACACCCTGTGGCCGTTTGGGCGCATGGTGGTGGACAAGCCGGGCGGCTCGGGCGTGTTTTCGTTGCTCGGAAACGTGATCTGGCTGCTGGTCGCGGGCATCTGGATCGCGATCGGCCACGTGGCCACAGCCATCGCCATGGCCATCACCATCATCGGTATTCCCCTGGCCATCGCCAACCTGAAGCTGATTCCGGTGAGCCTGATGCCGCTCGGCAAGCAGATCGTGCCCTCCGACAGGCCGTTCATCACCGCCTACCGCTAAACACGGAAGCAGCCAGGGAAACCCGTCCCGCGAGGCTCCAGACTAATTCGCGGGCCGCTCCACGGTGACGCCGTCCACGGCCTGCCCTTCCATACCCGGGACCAGGCCCTGGGCTTCCAATTCGTCGGACTTGAGTGCCCGGAGCACGCAGAATTCGTTACCGTCCGGGTCAGCCATCACCACCCACGTCACCTCCGGCCCCTGCCCGACATCAACCCGGACGGCGCCCAGGGCCTCCAGCCGCTTCACCTCTTCGGCCTGGTCCTCGGGGCGCAGGTCCAGATGCAGCCTGTTCTTGAGCTCTTTCCGCTCGGGCACCTTCAGGAACAGCAGGTCAGGGCAGACGCCGTCGGCCGGGCTGCCTGCTGGCGGTTCCAGCACGATTTCGTCTTCCGCATCGTAAGTCCTGCGCCAGTCCAGGGCTTTTTCCCAGAAGTCGGCGGGTACTTTGGGATCGGTTGAGTCGATGCTGACGGCTTGGATGCGCAGGTTCATCCGAGCAGTCTTCCACCGGCTGCCGAAGCCGTAAAGGCTCTGGACCCTGATGCGACGCGCCGCCCGGGCCGGTGATTGTGCTCAGGCCAGTTCGCCGCGGAGGTTCCGGTGCGCGGCGTCGAGCCACAGCTCGCGTGCCCGTTGGCTGTGGAAGAGCGGGTCCAGTTCCAGCAGTCGGCGGACGACGGCGGCGCGTCCAGCGGCGAAGTCGGCGTCGCCGATGTGCGCATAGTCTTCCCGCACGGCGGCCACATACCTTGCGTAGGGCTCCGGTTCGCCACCGAGAACTGACAGGTCCGCATCGCAAAGGAGGGCCCCGTCGTCGTCCCCTGCTTCCGGGCAATGATCGGAGGTGAGCCGGACCAGCCGTGCCACTTCCTCGATGTCCGCGGGCGGGAGTCCGGCTTGGGTCAGTCGTTCCTCGGCGAGCCGGGCCGAATCATCTTCGTCCTGGCCGGCGGCTCCGCGGTACACGGCGTCGTGGAACCACGCGGCCAGCTGTACATTGCGCGGCGGAACGTCCGGTTCGGAGAGCAGGTCCAGGGCCTCCAGCACCGCCAGGAGGTGAGTGCGGCCGTGGTACTTGCGATGCTCCTCGCCCCACCGGTCAAGGAGGTCCAGGAAGAGGGCATCGTGGCCTGGCATGATGTTCTCCCAGCGGTTCAGGAGAGGAATCTTCAGGGATTTGTTGCGCTGGCGGGCCGGGACCCGGAGCCCACTGGCGATGAGCTTGCGCACCAGGATGCGCGCTTCCACCGGAAGGGCTCCTGCGGCCACCAGATCATCGAACCGGCGCTCCGGTACGTCGTAGTGGTCACAGTCGAAGGCCCGCTCCGGGATTCCGGCCGCGGCAGCGAAAGTGTGGAGTTCCTCAAGCGAGGTATCCGAGATGAGGTGCGAGAAGTGCGTATCGTGCGCAGGCCAGAGGGGCGGATCGAGATAGATGGCCATGGTGGAAGTCTAGCCCCGGTGCTTCCGTGCGCTCCTTCCCAGTTACCGGAGGGCAGTGCGCCATTACTGGGTCGACACGCCGGCCACAACGGTGTGTCGGAACAAGCAACCGGGCGGGAACGCACACCCGCAGAGCGGGACGGCGGCCGGTCCCCCCAATTGAGCCGGCCGCCGGGTTCAGAGGGGCTAGCGGCCGGACAGCGCGGCTGCGCGGTCTGCTGCCTGTCGCCGAATTTCGGTGACCTTGGTGATCTCCGGCTCCAGCTGTTGCATGCGGGTGGTGAGGTACTTGTCCAGCAGGGCTTCCAGCTGTCCGTGGAAGCTGACCTGTTCGCGGCAGGTTGCGTCAGTCACCGCAATTTTGAACTCGTTCTGGCCCCCGGCTGCCTGACCCGCGGACACGGCCTGGGCGGGGCTTTCGAAGTTGGCGTAGGGCGACTCAACCATGCAGGACTTCCACGAATCGATGGCCTTCTGGAAACCGGAATCGGACATAGCCGCACCCGCGGCGGAATTGAGCGAATTCATGGCGACGCCGGTGGCCAGGACGTAGTTCTCCATGCTGCCGTAGATCTTTCGGGCAGCCTCCCCGCCGCAGCCGCCGCCGTAGGTGCCCATTCCGTTCACCGTCACTAGGGCTTCTTCCGTCTGGGGCCCTGAGAAGGCGATCACAAAGGCCGGATCTGCGAAGAGCGCGGCTTCGGCCGTACCCTCCGCCGGTTCGCCGGGCCCGGCGGGCTGCAGCGAGGCGTAGCCGTTTGCTTTGGCGGTGGCTACATCCAGTCTTTTGAAACCAATGTTGCTGTGAAAGTCCACCGTGTACGTGTTTACGGCGGGCACGAAGTCGTACCCTGCGGCTGCCATGCACTCCCTGACCACGGCCGCCCTGCCCGATTCAGCCGCGGAGTCCGGCGTGGCGTAGGCCTCGGCGCGGGCTGCGATCCCGCTGATGGGCGTTCCCGACGCCGGAATGCTGCCGCCGGGCACGGCAGACGCCGCGAGTGCTGCGGCCGCGCCGGCCGTAAGCATGGCCAATCCAATCATTTTCCTGTTCATGTTTCCCCCAATAAATAGTGATGGTGCGGTGCTGAAAATTGAGTGTGGTTGTCCGGGATCAGTGGCCGCCGAGCAGCCCGTTTTCGTAGGCATAGGCCACGAGCTGAATACGGTTGCGGAGCCTAAGCTTCGCCAGGATGCTTCCCACGTGGGACTTCACCGTGGCTTCGCTCAGTACCAGGCCCGCCGCAATTTCGGCGTTGCCCTGGCCGGTGGCGGCGAGGAGGAACACGTCCTTCTCCCGCCCGGATAGAGCGTCCAGGGCGGAGGTGTTTCCGGCGGACGGCGTGGTGTAGTCGCGGAGCAACTGATTGGTGGCGTGCGGGGCCATGACGGCGTGTCCGGAGTGCACCGTCCTGATCGCTGCGAGCAGGAACTCTGGCGTGGCGTCCTTGGTCAGGAAGCCGGCGGCGCCGGCCTGGATGGCTCGGACCACGGCTTCGTCGTGCTGGATCGTGGTGAGCACAATGACCTTCGGCGGGGTGCCCGGTCCGGAAGAAATGGTGCGGGTGGCCGTGATTCCGTCCATCACCGGCATCCGGATGTCCATGAGCATGACATCGGGTTCGACGGCGGCTGCCAGTTCCACCGCCGCGGCACCGTCCTGCGCCTCGCCCACGAAGTCCAGATCCGGCTGGCTGCGCAGGATCATTCTGAGGCCGGCGCTGAACAGCGGCTGGTCATCCACCAGGGCTACCCGGATCGTCCCGGCGGCTGCGGTGGCGGTGCCCTTTGCTGGGCCCGTTGTGCAGGCTGCTGGTGTGTTCATGGCAGGAGTGCCTCCATTTCAAAGTGCTGTCCGGTGGTGCGCGTCGTGAACGAGCCGCCAACCGCCGTCGTGCGTTCCTTCATGCCGGGGATTCCCCGTCCTGTGCCGGGGCTGGAAGCGGTGCCCGCCGTTGCCAGCTCGGAGCTGACGCGCACCATCAGTCCGTCCGGCCCGGGCCGGACCGAAACCGTGGCGCCTTTGGTCCTGTCGCCGTGCCGGAAAGCGTTGGTCAGGCTTTCCTGGACTAGCCGGTAGGCCGTGAGCCCTTGAAGCGGCGTCACATCCGTCCCGGAACCCGGGGCGTCCACGGTGACTTGCATGCCGCTGGCCGCGAACTGTGTGGCCAGCGATTCGAGCTGATCCAGGGTAGGCGCCGGCGACGTGTCCGCGGGAGCGACGTTCTCCAGCATGCGCCGGGTTTCCACCAGGGCGCTCCGGGCTGCGGAGGCGATGATCAGCGCCGATTCTTCAACCGCGTCCGGCTCGCTGCGATGGATGTAGCGGATGCCCTCGGCCTGCGCCGTGATGACGGTGAGCGAATGGGCCAGGACATCGTGGAGTTCGCGGGCGATCCGGTTACGTTCCTGCTCCACGGCGAGTTCCGTGGCGGCCTGCCGCAGTCCGGCTTCGGCACGGAGTTGCGCCCTTCGGCTGCTGCCGGCGTTGTTGACCGCCAGGCCAGCGGCCCATGCGGCAAGGTTGAACGCGGCGAAGGCTCCGAAGACAAGGAAGACATAGGTGCCGGTCCGGAGGGCACCCCGGCCGTAGAGTTGGGCGCCGAAGACGAAGTTGACCCATGTGCCATCCGCGAACCAATTGACCGTGATCAGTCCGGCCGACGCCACGGCAAACACCGGCAGCAGCGAGCGGTGCCGGCCGCGGAAGCCAAGCGTGGCGAAAAGGATGACCAGCGGCACCGCCAGATAGCTCAGGACTCCGGACACCATGACTACCGGCAGCACTTTGATTGCCTGCAGCAGCAGCGTGCCAGCGGCAAAGGCCAGGGCACCTGCCGGGAAAATCCGGGCCGCGGCCACAGCGGACAGCAGGGCAAAAAGCAGGGCACTGTCCCGGTTGAAGCCGCGCTGCTCCAGTACCAGGAGGGCCAGCAGCACGGCCAGCGCCGTGGCCGGGGCGGCGGCCTCGCGGGCTGGCCTGCGTAAACGCATCAGGAGGGGGAACATGCAACCACCCTAAGCGGGCCGCATGCCCGGAATGGCGTGGCTACGGACAGTTCAGCACCAAGGATGAACAAGTTCAGCCGGAGTGATGAAAATGCGGGCGCGGGCACCCGGGGGGCCTGCCGACGTCGTGCCTTTCCCAACTAGGTAGCAGCAGATGTCGTTTTGACGCCTCATAACGACATCTGCTGCTACCTAGTTGGGGGGCGGGCGGGGGGACGGGCTGGGAGGCTCGGCAAGGAGCCCAGTCAGGAGCCCGCCGGCAGGATGTTCTGGTTCCCACGGAAGATGTTCTGCGGGTCGAAATCCCGCTTGACCCTGGCCAGCCGGGCGTAGTTTCCGTTACCGAACGCAGCCCGGATGCGGTCCTGCCCTTCATTGCCGATGAAGTTCAGCCACACCCCGCCGGTGGCGTAAGGGGCGATCTTGCCCCGGAACTCCCTGACCCAGGCCTTGGCTCGTTGGCCTCCCTCGGGCGTGGGGGAGATGCCGTACGGATGGCTCACCCAGGCAGCGTTCCGGTTGATCAGCGGGGTGGCCGCCGCAGCGTTCCCGCCCACAGCGCCGCCCCAGCGCGCGATGAGCTGCTGGGACGTGGCATCCGGTAGGGTCCGGGCCGATTCCACAAAGAGGTCCAGCGCTTCGTCGGGCAGTTCGTCGTGGTAGTCGGCGCTCCAGTAGTTGTAGTGGTCCGGCGGATCATCGAGGGAAGATTGGAAGTCGGCGTAATGGGTGTCGCCCACGAGGTCGACGGCGGGACCGAGTTCGCGGAATGGCCTGGCATGCTCGGAGCCTTCCTCGGGGTCGCCGGCATAGACGTAAGCGATCAGGGTGGCCATCTTTCCCACCATCTCGTCGGGCACAAATGGTTCGGCCGGTGCCGTCACGTATAAGAGCGCCAGGCCCACGCCGTCTGGGGCTGCAAGGGCGAGGTCCCTGAACGCCCGGGTGATGTCCGTTGCGGCCTCGGCCGGCCACAGCCACATCCCGGCGTGCACCACCGGACCGAGCCGGTGGGCCTGGAACGTGAAGGATGTCGCCACTCCGAAGTTCCCGCCGCCACCATGGAGTGCCCAAAAGAGTTCGGGATTCTCCCTGGCGCTCGCGGTGACGCGCTCGCCGTCGGCCGTCACCAGGTTTACGGAGACGAGGCTGTCACACGCGAAACCGTAGGACCGTTCCAGCCACCCGGATCCGCCGCCCAAAGTAAAGCCGGCGACGCCGGTTGTGGAGGCGCGTCCGCCAGTCACGGCCAGTGCGTGCTCCTGGGTGGCGTGGTCGAACTCGCCCCAGGTCAGGCCGGCCCCCGCGGTGACAATGCCGGACTCGGGGTCGACGTCGATCGACTTCATGGGCCGGACATCGATCACCAGGCCGCCGTCGTTCATGGACATTCCTGCCACTGAGTGGCCCCCGGCGCGGACGGCGATGGCGAGCGAATTGTCCCTTCCGTACCGGAGGGCTTCGGCCACGTCCGCGTCAGTGGAGCATTGGGCTATCAGCGCCGGACGCCGGTCAATCATGGCGTTGAAGACCTTGCGGGCCGGATCATAATCGGGGCTGTCAGGCTTGATCCACTTCATCACAACGCTCCTCAGCGAGTGCGGCTCTTCCCCTCCCCATAGCGTAGGACTCTGGCGGCGGGTGTTCCATAGAGGGGCCATTAGCACGCGCGGCCGGCCGAAACCGGGGGCTTTTGCCATATTTGAGTAAGCGACACCAAAGGCCACAGAATCCCGCAGATGCGGACTAGAATAGCCAAATGCCCACGATTCGCGTTTCTGAAGCTGCCCGTTTCCTCGGCGTCAGCGATGACACCGTCCGCCGCTGGACGGAGAACGGCACCCTGTCGCCGGTGAAGGACGACGCCGGCCGGTTGGCTGTGGACGGCCTGCAGCTTGCGCAGCACGCCCGGAAGCTCGCGCAGCTCCCCGAGGACCCCCACCGGACCGGAAGCTCGGCCCGCAACAGGTTCGTCGGCCTGGTCACCGGCATCACCATGGACAAGGTCATGGCGCAGGTGGAGTTGCAGTGTGGCCCGTTCAGGGTGGTGTCACTGATGAGCAGCGAAGCCGTCCGCGACCTGGGGCTGGAACTTGGGTCCGTGGCCACCGCCGTGGTCAAGGCAACCACCGTCATCATCGAAACCCCGCACGGAAAGAGCCTCGTATGAGCGACTTCCGCGGTAGGCGGCGCCTCGTGGCGGTCATGGTTGCCGCCGGCCTGGCCGGAGCCCTCAGCGCGTGCGGTCCGGCTGCCCCAGCCGGCAACGCCCCAGCCGGCAACGCCCCAGCTGGCACCGCCGCGGCCGGCGACCCGGCCGGCAACCCGGCCGGCACCGGGCAACTGTCCGGGACTGTGACCGTTTTCGCAGCCGCATCGCTGAAGGGCACATTCACCCAGCTGGCACACGAGTTCGAGGCGAAGAACCCCGGCACCAAGGTCACGCTGAGCTTCGCCGGGTCCTCTGACCTGGCCACGCAGATCACCCAGGGCGCCCCGGCCGATGTGTTTGCCTCCGCCGACACCAAAAACATGGCCAAACTGGCCGATGCCGGACTACTCGACGGGACCGCGACGAACTTCGCCACCAACGTCCTGGAGATTGCTGTCCCTCCGTCCAATCCGGCGTCGATCGCTTCCTTCGACGACCTGGCCAAGCCCGGACTCAAGGTGGTTGTCTGCGCCAGCCAGGTCCCTTGCGGGGCGGCTGCGGACGCGGTGGAACGGGCCGCCGGCGTCACGCTGTCCCCGGTCAGCGAGGAATCCTCCGTGACGGATGTCCTCGGCAAGGTCACATCCGGAGAAGCCGACGCCGGCCTCGTCTACGTCACCGACGTCAAGAGCGCCGGCGGGAAGGCAAAGGGGATCCCGTTCGACGAAGCCAGCGAAGCCGTGAATACCTACCCCATCGCCACAGTTCGCTCGAGCCGGAACAAGGACCTGGCTGGCGCCTTCATCGCCCTGGTGGCCGGCGCCGAGGGCAGGAACACCCTCAGCGCGGCCGGTTTCGGCACACCGTAGCCATGGCACAGGCCAGGAGCAGCGGGTACGGCGGCGTCCCGCGCTGGATCTACGTTATTGCCGCGGCCGGCGGACTCTTCGTCCTGCTGCCGCTCGCCGCAATGGTGGCCAAGGTCAACTGGCCGCAGTTCATCCCCCTGGTCACCTCGGAATCGTCGTTGACCGCCCTCGGCCTGAGCCTGCGAACGTCCGCAGCCAGTACGGCCCTGTGCCTCGTGCTGGGTGTGCCGCTGGCGCTGGTTTTGGCCCGCGGGCGCTTCCCGGGGCAGGGCCTGCTCCGCTCCTTCGTCCTGCTCCCGCTGGTCCTCCCGCCAGTGGTGGGCGGCATCGCCCTCCTGTACACCTTCGGACGGCAGGGCCTCCTGGGCAGGACACTGGAAGTCGCCGGAGTCCAGATCGCATTCTCGACAACGGCGGTGGTCCTCGCCCAGACCTTTGTGGCCCTTCCGTTCCTCGTGGTCAGCCTCGAGGGTGCCCTGCGCACAGCCGGGAACCGCTACGAAGCAGTGGCCGCAACGCTGGGTGCCCGGCCCACCACCGTGCTGCGCCGCGTCACCATTCCGCTCGTGTTGCCGGGCCTCGCCTCCGGGGCGGTCCTGTCCTTTGCCCGCAGCCTCGGCGAGTTCGGCGCTACCCTCACGTTCGCCGGAAGCCTGCAGGGGGTGACCCGGACCCTGCCGCTGGAAATCTACCTGCAGCGCGAGACGGACGCCGATGCCGCCGTCGCCCTTTCCTTGGTGCTGGTGGCGGTTGCGGCGGCCGTGGTGGCACTTGCCTACCGCAGGCCGCGTTCCGGCGACAGTACCTCGGCAGGCAGGGAAAGCCCGACGGCGGCCCACGCCAGCGGCGGTGGTGTTACGTGACGTTTTCGGTCCAGGCAGCCGTGGCCGCCCGCGGCTTCGACGTGTCCCTCAGCTTGCTGCCGGGCGAAACCGTGGCCATCATGGGCCCGAACGGTGCGGGCAAATCCACCCTCCTGAACATCGTCGCCGGCCTGCTGCATCCGGACTCCGGCGAAGGCGAACTGGATGGAAAAACCCTGTTCAGCCTGGAAAGCGGGCGCGGCCAATGGACCGCCCCGCATCGCCGGGGCACCGCCCTGCTGGCCCAGGAACCGCTGCTTTTCCCGCACCTGAGCGTCCTGGAGAATGTGGCTTTCGGGCCGCGCAGCGCCGGTGTTCCCAGGCGCGACGCCAGGAAGTCCGCCCTGCGGTGGCTGGCCGAAGTCGAGGCTATCGAACTGCAGTCGCGCCGCCCAGCGCAGCTGTCCGGCGGCCAGGCCCAACGCGTTGCCGTGGCCCGGGCGCTCGCCACGGATCCCGGGCTCCTGCTCCTGGACGAACCCATGGCCGCGCTGGACATCCATGCCGCCCCCCTGCTTCGGCGCTTACTGAAGCGCGTATTGGCGGGGCGCCGCGCCATCATCATCACCCACGACGTCCTGGACGCCCTGATGCTGGCGGACCGGGTCATGATCCTCGAGAACGGCCGGATTGCTGAGCAAGGTCCCACCCGCGAGATCCTGCAGTCGCCCAGGAGCCGTTTCGCTGCCGGACTGGCCGGCCTGAACCTCGTATCCGGCACCCTGGCCGGTCATGGGCTACTGGCTGGCGACCTGGACATCTATGGCCAGCACGACGAACTGCCCGGGCAACTGCCTGCAGGCCAACCCGGGGTGGCGGTCTTTCCGCCGTCGGCCGTTTCCGTTTTCCTCACCGCCGCGCACGGGAGCCCGCGGAACTCCTTTGCCGTCACGGTGACCGACCTTGAGCCGTATGGCGATCGGATCAGGGTCCGGGCCGGTGACGGTGGGCGGTTAAGCGCCGACGTCACACCGGAAGCCGCGGCGGACCTGGGCCTCGTCCCCGGCCTGCAGGTGTATTTCGTGGTCAAAGCCGCAGCGGTCACCATTTACCCGGCCTGAGATCATCCCCTGGGCTGAACCCGGGGACTACGGACTTGGCTATGCTGGTCAGCGCCGGTTCAGCCTTGCCGGCCGCAAATGGGGGAGTGCAGTTGAAGATACGAAGCAGGAAAATTACGACGGCGGGTGCCGGGCTTTTGCTCGCAGCGGGACTGGCAGGGTGCAGCCTCTTTCCCTCACCCCCGCCGCCCGTTCCGGTGCCGGCCACCCCAATCTCACTGCTTCCGGCTAACTGCCCGTTCCTGGGGCGGGAGGACGTCCTGCCGGTCCGGATTCCCCAAGGCACGCCCAAGGAAGCTATCGGAGGCGTGCTGAATACCTATGGGGCGTGGCTGAACGCGGGGTCAGAAGTATTGTCCACCTGGCAGGCGGGTGGCACGGTCCCGCGCGAATGCGTGGACAGCCTCGCCGCAGCAAACACCGAGGCGTACGCAACCACTCTATTCACTACGCACACCGACGTGGCGTGGCAGCAGTATTTCAGCACCGTCGGACGGATGAACGCCCAAACCCTGCAGGGAGCATTGGCGCTGGAACCCGGCGCAGCACGGCGCGGCACCTTCGAGTTGTTGAAGGAGATCGATTCAAGCTCTACGGACAACGGCACCTTCCTGAAGTTCGACGCCGTCTTCAGACCCCCCGCGCCCGCCTCTGCCGGCGGTAACTGGGAGGACTGGGATAAGCCCACCCGGTGGTATGTGGAACTCGTCCCGGCGGGGGAGTTCCTGGTCATCAATTACGTGGAGCAGACCCCCGCCGCCGGCTACCAATAACTCCCCTGCAAGCCATTGACTAGTTTTGTCATTTTGCGTGACAGGGATCACTGCAGCGAGTAATATCTCTTGTGGATCCGCCGCACACCATGGCCGGTCCATCCACTGAGCTGAGCCGATCGGCGCATGCAGACCCTCGGGCGGGTGGCTCCTTGGGGGAGTCACCCGCCCGGGATGTTTAAGCCGGGTCCGCTACATGCCGGGCAGGTCAAGGAATTCGTAGACCTGGATGCTGGCCCCAGGCATCATGAGGTGTGGATGGCCGTCCAGGAGGGCCTGTGCGCCGTCCAGGTCTTCGGCCTGGATGATGCCATATCCGCCAATATGGCCTGTGCCATTGGGTGCCGAAGTTCCGGTGGCGGTGATCTCCCGGCCTTCCCCCAGAGGACTTCCCATGTCCACGATGCCGCTGCCGGCGCGGTCCGCCCATTCCGTCCAGGCCTTCATGCCTTCTTGGGCCGCTTCCGGTGTGCTCTGCGCCATCTGGGCCTGGGCCGACTGGGGTGCGAGGTAAAGAACAGCAAACTTCTTCATGGTAAATCCTCCGCTCCGGTGTGCCGGAGGACCGTGGCCCCCGGTCACAACCTCGATCCTAGGGTCGGTCGCCACTGCGGGGATACAGTGCAGGGGTAACCATTTGTGGAACCCTGGGCGTCGGTTGCTGGTGGTTCGCTGTGGGCAAAAAACCGTGTCAGAGCGGCATTCCTGAAAGTTGAGCGTAGTAGACTCAACTTAGCTAAATGCAAGATCCCGGAAGGAGCTCTCTTTGGACGTCAAATTCACCACCAAGAGCCAGGAGGCTCTTTCGGCGGCAGCCATGAACGCCTCAACTGCAGGAAATCCGCAGGTGGAACCCGCCCACCTGCTCAAGGCGCTGATGGATCAGCGGGAGGGCGTCGCCGTCGCCCTTCTGCGTGCCACCGGCGCCGACCCGGACGCCGTCAGCGTCCAGGCGAGCAGTGCCATCAAAGCGCTGCCGGCAACGTCAGGCGGGTCCACCCAGCAGGCGCAGCTGTCCCGCCCCGCCCTGCAGGCCATCCAGAACGCCAAGAACGAGGCCGACAGGCTCGGGGACACGTTCGTCTCCACCGAAGTCCTGTTGCTCGGGCTCTCAGCCGGAAGTGACGCCGTCGGGCGGTTAATGCGCGACGCCGGGGCCTCCCATGAGGCGCTGCTCGCCGCCCTGCCGGGTGTCCGCGGAGACCGAAAAGTGACCAGCCCGGACCCGGAGAACACCTTCCAGTCCTTGGAGAAGTACGGCACGGACCTTACTGCGATGGCGCGGTCCGGCAAGCTGGACCCGGTAATCGGCCGCGACACCGAGATCCGGCGTATCATCCAGGTCCTGAGCCGCCGTACCAAGAACAACCCCGTCATCATCGGCGAGCCCGGCGTGGGCAAGACCGCCGTCGTTGAAGGCCTGGCGCAGCGGATCGTGGCCGGTGACGTCCCTGAAAGCCTGCGCGGCAAAACCCTGATCGCCCTGGACCTCGCGTCCATGGTTGCGGGGGCCAAGTACCGCGGTGAATTCGAAGAGCGGCTCAAGGCTGTCCTTGAGGAGATCAAAAACTCCGAGGGGCAAATTGTCACGTTCATCGACGAGATCCACACAGTCGTGGGCGCCGGAGCAACGGGCGAGTCCTCGATGGATGCGGGCAACATGCTCAAGCCAATGCTGGCCCGGGGCGAACTCCGGCTGATCGGCGCCACCACGTTGGACGAATACCGCGAGAACATCGAGAAGGACCCCGCGCTGGAGCGCCGGTTCCAGCAGGTGTACGTGGGCGAACCCAGCGTAGAGGACACCATTGGCATCCTCCGCGGCCTGAAGGAACGTTACGAGGCGCACCACAAGGTCACCATCGCGGACTCCGCCTTGGTCGCCGCCGCCACCTTGTCCAACCGCTACATCTCGGGCCGCCAACTGCCGGACAAGGCCATCGACCTGGTGGATGAAGCCGCCTCGCGGTTGCGAATGGAGATCGACTCCGCGCCGGAGGAGATTGACCAGCTGAGGCGTGCCGTGGACCGGCTCACCATGGAGGAACTGGCCCTCGAGAACGAGAAGGACGCCGCCTCGGTGGAGCGCCTGGCCGCGATCCGGGCCGACAAAGCGGACAAGACTGAAGCGCTGGATGCGCTCAACGCCCGGTGGGAGGCCGAGAAGGCAGGCCTCAACCGGGTGGGGGACCTGAAGGCCAAGCTGGACGAGCTCCGCTCCACTGCGGACAAGGCACAGCGCGAAGGTGACCTGGAGACGGCATCGCGCGTGCTCTACGGCGAGATTCCGGCGCTGGAGCGCGAACTGAACGCCGCCGCAGCGGCTGAGGCCGAGGTGACGGACAAGCCGGCCCAGATGGTGGCCGAGCAGGTCACGGCGGACGACATCGCCGAAGTGATTTCCGCCTGGACCGGCATTCCCGCCGGCCGCATGCTGCAGGGTGAGAGCCAGAAGCTGCTGCACATGGAGGAGGAACTCGGACGGCGGCTGATCGGCCAGTCCAAGGCTGTGGCCGCTGTTTCGGACGCCGTGCGACGTGCCCGGGCAGGGATCAGCGACCCCAATCGGCCCACTGGCTCGTTCCTTTTCCTGGGCCCTACGGGCGTGGGAAAGACCGAGCTAGCCAAGGCATTGGCTGACTTCCTGTTCGACGACGAACGGGCCATGGTGCGGATCGACATGTCCGAATACGGCGAGAAGCACTCGGTGGCCCGTCTGGTGGGCGCGCCTCCGGGCTACGTCGGTTACGAGGAGGGCGGCCAGCTGACCGAGGCCGTCCGCCGCCGGCCGTACTCCGTAATCCTGCTGGACGAGGTGGAGAAGGCTCACCCGGAAGTGTTTGACATCCTGCTGCAGGTACTCGACGATGGCCGCCTCACCGACGGTCAGGGCCGCACCGTTGATTTCCGCAATGCCATCCTGGTGCTGACCTCGAACCTGGGCAGCCAGTTCCTGGTGGACCAGTCCCTGGACGCGCAGGCGAAGCGGAATGCCGTGATGGCCACCGTCAACGCGTCCTTCAAGCCGGAGTTCCTGAACCGACTGGACGAAGTGGTGCTGTTCGACGCCCTGTCCGTGGAGGAACTGGCCCGGATCGTGGAACTGCAGGTTGCCGAACTGGGCGGGCGGCTGCATGAGCGCCGGCTCACCCTTGAGGTGAGCGAGGGCGCCCGAGCATGGCTGGCCATGTCCGGCTTTGATCCCGCCTATGGCGCCAGGCCGCTGCGTCGGCTGGTGCAGCGGGAGATCGGCGACCGCCTGGCCAAGGCCATCCTGTCCGGCGACATCGCCGATGGCGACACCGTGCTGGTGGACACTGCGGCCGACGTCGATGAACTCACCATTGAGGGGCTGGAGGCTCTGTCCGGGTCCGACGGCGGCGCTCCCGCCGGCACAGGCCTGGTGGTCCGGCGGAAGGCGTAGGCCCGGCCGCGCTCCCCTTACCCAACTAAGTAGCAGCAGATGTCGTTTTGAGCCCTCAAAACGACATCTGCTGCTACTTAGTTGGGATTTAACAGGGGAACGCCCCGCAGTCAGGGGAGCACGCTGGCAGTGATGACGTTCCCGCCGGGCGATGTGACGTAGCAGTCCACCCGGCGGTCGCCGGATTCCCAGCTGGTGGTGCTGGGATAGGCCCGCTGGAAATTCAGCGTGAAGTCATTGGCTGCTGGAGCAAGCTTGGCGGCCTGGCATGCCTCCAGCGCCTTGGCCTTGAGGGTTTCGGCGCCCGGATAGGAGTCACCGGACGGATAGCGGTAGATGGCCACGAGCTGTGCCGAGTGGCCGGTGTCGCAAGCCACCACGCTCGACTTCAGTGCCTCGGGATCGAAATCCTTGAAGCAGTCACCGAGCTGGAAGTCCGCCGGTGGCACGCCGTCCCGAGGCAGCGGGAGTGGGCTCGCTGGCGCTGTAGGCGAAATTTCCATGACTCCTGCAGCGTTTGAGCCCGAATCTCCGCTGTTCCGTGCGTTCTCGCTGAGCCACAGCGCCAACCAGATCAGGGATCCCACCACACCGACGAGGACCAGGACAAAAACGGTCTTCAGGACGATCGGCCCGATCCGCCGCGGCTGGCGGGAAGGGGGCGCCGGCGGCATGTCCGGGAGTGGAATGTTGGGCGGCACCGGGGGAGGCACTTGTGGCAGGCCGGCAGTGGGCGGCACTACGGGTTTGGGCGGGCGCGCCGTTCGGCTGGCAGCGAAATCCTCGCCTTCGCCCGCAGGTCCTGTGGCGCCGTCCTTTTGGTTCACTGAAGTGCACCCTCCTGCGTTGCCTTGGTTGATAACCCCGGTCTGTGGCCGGTGTTCAGCAGTTGATGAAGCGACTCTATCGAACAAAAAACCCGGGAACCCTGTTGTTCGGCGCGATCGGCGTCCCCGACATGCCGTCCGGGGGCGGCTGCTGGCAAGCATGGGCTGCCGAAAGCATGTAATCTAGGTGTACGACAAATTGACCAAACATTCCGGGGCCTCACCGATAGCCAAGGTGACCACCTCCGGTCCAAGTACAAAAGGGGGTCACGCCATGGGGCGCGGCCGTCAAAAGGCAAAAGCTACCAAGCAGGCTCGGGATATTAAGTACTACTCCCCGAACACTGACTATTCGGCACTTCAGCGTGAGCTGACGGGTCCGGGCAGTCGTGCCACGAGCCATTTCGCGAATGAACCGGTTGAACCGGATTATTCGGCTTATGTGGATAAGTACGCGGACGATTTGGAAGAAGACGACGACGACGTAGACAGCCGTCGGATCGGCTAGTTGTCACAGGCCGGCGTAGCCGCAAGGCGCCCGGATCCCGCGACGCCGCAGTACGATCGGATGCCGCATCCTATCCGTCAGTACAGCGCTTCTTGAGCAGCACCCAGGATCCGGACGGACCCCGTGGTGTCTCGTGATTTACAGAGTTAACCTCAGCCATTCTGTGCTGACCTCATTTATTGGGCCCGTTGCCTGAACCGGATGCCGGTGCAGGCAACGGGCTTTTTGGTGTTGACTGGTGGTGTCGACCCAGGGGGACCTACCCCACCGCTGTCACCGCGAAAGGACCTCCATGTCCGAAAACTCCAGTTCACCTACGTACCGGCATGGTGAGCCCTGCTGGGCGGATATCCAGACCCGCGATGTTGCCGCGGCCAAAGACTTCTATGCCGCGGTTTTCGGCTGGCGTTTCGAGGATCTGCCCACGCCCGATGGCCGGAGCTATGCCAAAGCCTTCCTGGGCGAGGATCTTGTGGCCACGATCGCCCCGCAGAACCCGCATCAGGAGTCCCTGGGCACCAGCGCGCAGTGGAACATCTACCTGGCGGCAGACGACGCCAAGGCAATAGCGGAAGAAACGACACACCTGGGTGGCGCAGTCCAGTTTGGTCCTGAGCAGGTGGCTGACACCGGGGTGATGGTCTTCGTTGATCCGCCTGGTGGCGGCACCACGGGCGTCTGGCAGCCAGGGACGCATACTGGCGCCGAACGCTACAACGAACCCGGTGCGCTCTCGTGGGCGGAACTGCTCACGCCCGAGCCGCAGGCCGCCGTCGGATTTTTCCAGCAGCTCTTCGGCCACGAGGTCACCGAGTATCCCCAGGACGACGGCGGCACGTACACCACGCTCATGGTGGGCGGTGCGGAGGTGGCCGGGATAGCCGCGGCTGAGGATGAGGCCGGCTGGCAGATCTACTTCGGTGCCACCGACGTCGCCGAAACGGTACGAAAGGCAGTGGCGGCCGGGGCCGACGTACTGATCGAACCCGACGTCTCAGACCCCGACGCCCCCGGGGCCACGGCCACCCTCAAGGATCCGCAGGGCGGCGTTTTTAGCCTGCTGGAGGTTTAACGCACCGAGTGCTCCACACCGGCCCGAGCATGGAGGCTAGGGACCGGTGGGAGCACTCGATGAGGGGCTTAGGCGTAGGCGTTGACCAGGCGGACAGCGCCGCCGTCCACGCCCTTGGCGCCCTGGACGTAGTCCGGGCCGGACTTGAGGATGGAGTCCGAGTCGGCCGTGACGGTGCCCATGATCCAGGACGGCAGGCCGCGGTCGTTAAGGCGGGCCACGGCGGCGTCGGCAGCCTCGGCGGACACGATGGCCACCATGCCCACACCGAGGTTCAGGGTGCGCTCCAGGTCAGCCAGCGGAACGTTGCCCAGCTCGGAAACCAGCTTGAAGATGGCGGGCAGTTCCCAGGTGGCGCGGTCCACGGTGGCTACGAGCCCCTGCGGAAGCACGCGGGCCAGGTTGGCGGCGAGGCCTCCGCCGGTGACGTGGCTGAAACCGTGTACGGCATGTGCGCTGTTCACGGGGAACGCGCGGGCGAGGTCCAGGCAGTCGGCGGCGTAGACGCGGGTGGGCTCCAGCAGTTCCTCACCCAGGGTGCGGCCAAGTTCTGAGACTTGGCGGTCCAGTGCCCAACCGGCGTGGTTGATGACGCGGCGGACCAGCGAGTAGCCGTTGGAGTGCAGGCCGGAGGAGGCCATGCCGATCACCACGTCGCCGGCGCGGACGCGGTCCGGGCCCAGCAGTTCAGAGGCTTCGACAACACCGGTGGCTGCACCGGCGACATCGTATTCGTGTTCGCCCAGCAGGCCGGGGTGCTCGGCGGTCTCGCCGCCCACCAGGGCGGTGCCGGCCACGGAGCAAGCTGCGGCGATGCCGCGGACGATGTCGGCGATGCGTTCGGGAACAACCTTGCCGCAGGCGATGTAGTCGGTCATGTAGAGCGGCTCTGCACCGACCACCACGATGTCGTCCACCACCATGCCCACCAAGTCAAAGCCGATGGTGTCGTGGATGTCCATGGCCTGCGCGATGGCAACCTTGGTACCTACGCCGTCGGTGGACGTGGCCAGCAGTGGGCGCTTGTAGGTCAGCAGCCTGGAGACGTCGTACAGCCCGGCGAAGCCGCCGACACCGCCGATCACGGAGGAGTTGTGGGTGGCCTTCACGGCACCCTTCATCAGCTCGACGGCGCGGTCGCCGGCTTCGACGTCAACACCGGCGGAGGCATAGGTGATGCCCGCGGCGCTGTCTGAAGCGTTGGCGGCGGCGGGGGTTGCGGAAGTCATACGGACTCTTTCTTGTCAGCGCCGATGGTGGTGGCGTGTACGTCTGGCACAAGGTCGGCTTCGGTCAGCAGGTTTTCGAACTCGGCGTCCGGCCCAGGGTCGCAGCCCGTGGCGCCGGCTTTCCCGGCCGGATCCTCGGCGTCGTCGACGGAGGAAACAGTCAGGGCGGCAGTGGCGCCCGGGAGGGCAGAGGGCGACGGCGTGAGGCCGCCGAGGTCGGTACGCTCCAGCAGGTTCTTGCCCAGCTTGTCCGAGCCCGGGAGCTCGATGGGGTACTTGCCCGTGAAGCAGGCCGTGCACAGGCGTCCGCGTGGCTGGCGGGTGGCGTTGATCATGCCGTCTTCGGAGATGTACGCGAGGGAGTCGGCCCCGATAGCCTGGGTGATTTCCTCGATCGTGGCGCCGTTGGCGATCAGCTCCGCCCGTGAGGCGAAGTCGATGCCGTAGAAGCAGGGCCATTTCACGGGCGGGGAGGAGATCTTGATGTGGACGCTCGCGGCGCCCGCTTCCCGGAGCATCCGCACGATGGCCCGCTGGGTGTTGCCGCGCACGATGGAGTCGTCCACCACCACAACGCGCTTGCCGCGGATGACGGATTCCAGGGCGTTGAGCTTGAGCCGGATTCCGAGCTGGCGCAGTGTCTGCGAGGGCTGGATGAACGTGCGTCCCACGTAGGAGTTCTTGACGAAGCCGTGCGCGAACGGGATGCCGGATTCTTCGGCATAGCCCACGGCCGCGGGTGTTCCCGATTCCGGCACGGGGATGACGATGTCCGCTTCCTGGGTGTTCTCGCGAGCCAGCTGACGGCCCATTTCAACGCGGGACTCGTAGACGGAGCGGCCGGCGATTGCGGCGTCCGGACGGGCGAGGTAGACGTATTCGAAAACGCAGCCGGCCGGCGTGGCCTCGGCGAAGCGCTGTGAGCGGACGCCGTCCTCATCGATGGCGATGAACTCGCCGGGCTCGATCTCGCGGATGAAGCTTGCACCCACGGTGGCGAGGGCGGACTGCTCGGAGGCGACAACCCAGCCGCGTTCCAGGCGGCCCAGGACCAGGGGACGGATGCCGTAGGTGTCGCGTGCGGCGTAAAGGGTGCCTTCGTCCATGAACACGAAGCAGAAGCCGCCCTTGATCTTGGGCAGGAGCTCGATGGCGGTCTGTTCGAGGGTCTTGCCCTCTTCGCCTTCCAGCAGCGCCGTAACCAGCGCGGTATCGGAGGTGTTGCCCTGCTTCATTTCGCCGCTGAGCTGGCCGCCGTTGCGTTCCAGGATCATGGTGTTGAGTTCGGCGGTGTTGGTCAGGTTGCCGTTGTGCGCCAGCGCCACGGTGCCGGTGCTGGTAGCCCCGAGGGTGGGCTGGGCGTTGGCCCAGTGGCTGGCTCCGGTGGTGGAGTAGCGACAGTGTCCCACTGCCAGGTGCCCGGTCAGGGTGTTCAGCGTGGTTTCGTCGAAGACCTGGGAAACGAGCCCCATGTCCTTATAGACGTTGATCCGCTTGCCGTCGCTGGTAGCAATACCAGCCGACTCCTGACCGCGGTGCTGCAGTGCATACAGCCCGTAATAGGTGAGTTTTGCTACTTCTTCACCTGGTGCCCAGACCCCGAAGACGCCACAAGCGTCCTGAGGGCCTTTTTCGCCAGGGAGAAGATCATGAGAAAGTTTTCCATCGCCGCGTGCCACTGGTCGATTATCTCACGACATGGGGTAAGACTTTTCCGCGGCGGCGTTTGTGACTGGCGGCGCGGTTGTGCTTGTGCTTGTGCTGCACTGGCGACTACGGCGCTGCGCCGTCGTCGGGTTCCGAGTCGGGGACGGCTTCTACGATGGCGCGCTGCTGGCGTTTGACGCTCCGCCGGTCCAGCAGAAGGGCCGTGACAGCGCCTAGGATCGCCCCGCCGGCGCCGAACATGACCAGGAAGAACCCAAAAACAGACCCACGGTCAAAGCTCTCGTCGCCGGGGAGCCCGTAGGCGATCACGGCAGCCACCACGACGCCGACGAGGCCACCGAGGATGAGGAAGGGCACATATTTAGGTGCCCGGCGGACGGTGATTTCGCGCCGTTCAGCGGGGGTTTCTTCAAAAGCCATGCCATCAAGCCTACTGCGGGCCGGAAGGGGGGAGTTCACGACCGGAATGCGTGACTTTTGGCCCGCACCGGCGCGCCGGCCTCCGCCGTTCCAGCGCGCCGGGTTCCCAGCCCTGCCAAAAGTGACGCAATTGCGTCGGAGGCTCCCGGCCAGCGGAGGTCAGCTGCCGCGGTAGGTGGAATACGCGAACGGGCTCAGCAGCAGCGGCACGTGGTAGTGCTCCGCGCCGGTCACCTCGAAGACGAGGTCCACTTCGGGGAAGAACGTGGCCGTGCCGAGGGCGGCATAGTACTCACCGGTGCCGAAGTTGAGCCGGTAGCGCCCGGGTGCCAGTTGCTCAGGACCGAGGTCTTTGGCGCGGCCGTCCGCATCCGTTGCGGAGGCGGCGAGCTGGTGCCAAGTGCCGCCGTCGTGCTGTGAAAGGACGACGGCGACCCCCGCCGCCGGACGTCCGGCACCGGTGTCCAGGACATGGGTGGTGACATGGGAAACGCTCATTCGCTGATCACTCCTTCAAGGCGCAGCAGCGCGATTTCGCGCAGTTGCTGGGCGACTATGGCATCTTCCTCGGCCGGCGAATTGCTGAGCCGGGTGTTAAGTGCGGCCAGGATTTCGGGGGCAGTCCGTCCGGCGGCGCGGATCAGGAAGACCCTGCCGAACTTTTCCTCATAGGCGCGGTTTCCGGCAGCCAGCGCCGCGGCGGTCCCGTTGTCCGAAGGGTCCACGCCGGACTGCTCCGAGCGGGACATGGATGCCTCGGCTGTGCTGGCCGTTGGCCGTTCGCCGATGCGGGGGTGGTGTGCCATTGCGGCTTCAACCTCGGCAGCGGTGAAGGGTGCAGCGGCGTGGGCGGCAAAGTCCAGGAGTGTTGCCCTGGAGCTGAAAGGGCGTGCCGCGGTGATGGCCTCAATCCAGCGCTGGACGTCGATGCAGGGTTTCAGGGCGTCGGCGGCCACAGCCGTGTCCGCGCTGTTGAATTCGGCAAGCTTCATGCTGGCTGGTTCCTCATTGCAAATGCTGGCATCCATGGTGACGGCTATGCGGAGGACCGGCTTTCCGGCGGCTTTCAAAACGAAGCTTCCGCATCATGGAACTGTTATTTCAGCATACGTAATATTGAAGTCGACGGTGTGCGTGGTGTCAAGAGAGGCTTGGCCTGCAGGAATACGGGCTCACGCCGCCGGAGCCCTTGGAGAGCTAAATGAATCCGAACCGGGACGTCTTCAGTCCTGGGATGTCCTGGTGAGAACCCACGTATTGGTGCCGTCCTGCCGTTCGAACGTCACAGTGGTGACCAGCGCCTGGATGAGGGCCAGCCCGCGCCCGGATTCGGAGTCGTCGTCGGGCGTTCCCGGCTCCATCGGGCCGAAAGGCGGCTTCGCATAAAAGGCACTGACCCTGGCGCGGAGGAGCGCGGGCTGGACACTGATGTCCACACCCAGTTCCACGGGCTTTTCCGCGTTGGCCGGCTCAGCGTGCTGGACGATATTGGACGCCGATTCGATGACGGCAGTGGTAAACGTCATCTGGTCCACGGCCTGGACCAAAGGGGCGTCCTCCCAGAGGCCGTCCAGCTCGTTGTGGACGGACTCGATGGCCTCGGCATCAGCCAACCCACGGAAGCTCCGGTGGGCCAAGACCTCAGTCATTGCTGAACGCCTCTTCGGCGGAAGCGTAGGAGGTCAGGACGCGGTCCATGCTGGTCAGTTCCAGCACCATCTTCACCTGCGGCTGCACGGCTGCGATCCGAAGGTCGCCGCCCGCCTGCCGGGCCGCCTTGAGGCAGCCGATCAGGGCGCCGAGGCCGGAGGAGTCCATAAATGCCGTATTCTCCAGGTTCACCACGATCCGGGAGGAACCGCCGGCGATCACATCGGTGACGAATTCCCGGAGCTTGGGGGCGGACACCATATTCAGCCGTCCGTCTGCCTTGACCTCCGCGTACGAATCCTTGACCTCGTAACTAAACTCCATTGGGTTTCCTCTCTCCAGCCTCTAGGTCAACAGCGGGTTGGTACCCCTGATACAAAACGGCGCGAACCAGGACGCTCATGACCGCCAGGTCAAAAATAACCCAGGCCACGTTCACCAACGTGCCAAGCGGCTCGGCCAATCCGCTGGCGAGCCGGATAATTCCCACGACGGCGGCAACCGCCAGGAGCGCGGACACAATGATTTGCGGTCGGATCAGGCTCCAGCCGGGCCCTCCGGCCTGCCGCGCCTTGGGGGTGACGGCGAATCCCAGGGGGCGGCCGAACCAGACGTTCCGGGCCGCCGTCGAACACGCCTTGATCCAGGTGGGGAACAGCGCGAGGCTGTACTGCTGTCCACGCCAGGTGGGGATTCCGCGGCCGGCCACAGCGAACAGCAACTGGTTGGCGATCATGAAGGGAATGAACCGGACGAAAAAGTCCCAGCTCAGGCTGGTGACCGGCAGGATGCCCAGCAGCAGGTAGATGATGGGGGCGGCGAAGTAGATGACCGCAGCATATCCGCTGAGGTAGGTCCACATGGTGGCAAAATACATCAGCCGCTGGCCGATCTTCAGACCCTTCTGGACGAGGGGGTTTTCACGGAGCAGGACCTGGATGGTCCCCTGTGCCCACCTGAGGCGCTGGGTGAGCATGGTCTTCAGGTCCTCGGGCGCCAGGCCGTAGGCCAGGATTTCGTGGTGGTAGACGCTCTCCCAGCCCATGGCGTGCATGCGCATGGCTGTGGCCATATCCTCGGTCACGGAGATGGTGGCCAGGGGCATGACCGGTTGCGCTTCGTCGTTCCGTTCCACGTTCAGGGCGTCCAGGACGGCCTGAACGGATTCCAGTGCGCCCAAGGGAGACCAGTCCCGGGCCGACATGCGCTGGACGGCGTCATCGGCCACTACCGGAACCCCGGCGTCGCCCACGTGTGCCAGCTCCATGGCGGCAATCTCTTCGAGGTCAGCCTGGAGGGCGGAGACGTCCGCCTGGACCAGTGTCTGCACGGCCGCGTCGACGCGGCGGCGCACGCGGTACGTGATCTCACTCAGCGGTTCACCCGCTTCCAGCTGCTCCTGCGCTTGCCGGGTGGCGGCCGCGACCTCGTCCAGCACGTCGGCCACCAGGGGAGTGCCGACGTCGGCCGATTTCCGGGCCTTGCTGATGGCGGAGCGCGATGCCGCGAGCGCGCGCCGGATACTCTTCTCGGTTTCCTTGACGTAGCCCACCAGGCCCAGCTGCATCAGCGCCTCGCGGCGCAGGATGGCGTTGGAGCCGCAGAAGAAGGCTGCGTTCCAGCCGTCCTTCCCCTGCTGGATGGGACCGTAGAACAGCGGGGCCTGGCTGCCCAAGGGATCATCCGCGGGAACATTGCTGAAGTACTGCGGGGTCTGGACGAGGGCCACCCGGCGGTTATTGAAGTAGCCGAGGGTTTTCTCCAGGATGTCCGGCTCGGGGATCTGGTCGGCGTCCAGGATGAGCAGGAATTCGCCGTGCGTGACCATCAGGGCGTTGTTCAGGTTGCCAGCCTTGGCGTGGCGCGGAACATTGGCTGTCCAGTCCTCGCTGCGCGTCACGTAGCCCAGGCCATGCTCTTCGGCGAGGGCCTTGAGCCCGGGCCGGGCGCCGTCGTCAAGGATCCATGTGCTGTGCGGGTGCCGGATCCGCTGGGCCGCCAGGGCGGTAGTCATGACCATGTCCAGGTCTTCGTTGTACGTGGTGATGAAGACGTCAACTGTGGCATCGCTGGGCGGCACCGGGGCCCCTTTGCGGATCTTCAGTTTCCACACGGTCATGCCGAACAGCATCACGTCGATCAGGCTGAACGTCTCCGCCGCCACCAGCGGGACTGCGATCCACCAGGCGTCCCAGTTCAGCGACGCCACCCAGCGCCAGGCCACATAGTTCAGGCCGAAGATGACGGTCAGGACCACCATCAGGCGGGTCCAGAAGCGGCTCACGCCGCGGAGTCTTCCAGCAGGCGCCTCACCACCACCACCGTGACGTCGTCCTCGGCGGACTCCGCGGGGGCGAGGGCGAGGATGGCGTCGCTGGCGGACTGGGCGGAGTCCTGCCCATGCGCCGCGGCCAGCACCGCCCCGGTGAAGGCCTCCACGGAGTCAAAAACGTCCAGGACCCCGTCGCTCACCACCACCAGTGAGTCTCCGGGAGCCAGGTCCAGGGAGAACTGCGGCCAGGCGCTCCCGGCCCATGCACCCACGGGCGGACCTCCGGAGGGAAGCCGGTGGACACCACCGCCTGCCGTGACGTGCAGCGCGAGCCCATGACCGGCGTCGACATAGCTGACATTGCCCGACGCCGCGTCAAGGCGTGCGTGGAACAGGGTGACGAACGAGTTGGACGAATCAAGGTCCGTGGCGATGGCCTGGCTGGCCGATGCGAAGGCTCCGTCCAGGTCCTGTCGGTGGCCCATGGACCGCATCACCGCGCGGACCGTGGCGGCGATGAGCGCTGCGCCCATGCCCTTGCCCATGGCATCGGCGAAGGTCAGGTGGAGCCCGTCCGGGGTTCGGTACCAGTCGTAGAAGTCGCCCCCCACGCTGCGGGACGGGCGGAAGACGCCAGCGAGGTCGTAGCCCTGCACCACGACGTCCTCCTTGGGCAGGAGGCTCTGCTGGACCTCGGTGGCGCGCTCAAGCTCGCTGCGGGCGGCTGTGTCCGCGCTGGGGGACAGGCGGCGCCGGAACAGCGCGTTGATCCGGGACTGGAGTTCCCGGGGACTGAAGGGCTTGCTGATGTAGTCATCTGCGCCGTTGTCCAGCCCCGTGAGTTTGTCCAGTTCGTCGGCCCGGGCGGTGAGCATCACGATGAAGGCGTCAGAGAATTCGCGCAGGAGCTTGCAGACCTCAAGGCCGTCCAGATCTGGGAGGTTCAAGTCCAGGGTGACCAGGTCCGGTTTGACGTTCCTGACCAGTTCCACGCCCGGCAGGCCGGACTCGGCTTCAGAGACCTCGAAGCCCTGCTTAGTCAGGATCCGAACCAGCAGCCCACGGATGTCCGGATCGTCCTCTATTACAACGGCGCGGCGAATATCGGGCGTGGAAGGCATAGCTCTACTTCTACCGTATTAAGGCGAGTCAGGCATTGTCACGTGCCTCACTCCCAAGTTAATCCGTGCAAGTTTCCGTCAGACCCGTCGCACGACGTCCTGCTCGGCTGATCTTGAGCAAATCTTGGCATTGGCTTAGGCAGACGTTGAGGAATGCCCGGGACACTCAAAACAGGCAGTAGCTTCCGCCGGACGCTTCCCGGATCCGGCCCGGAAGTTGGACGGCTTGCGGAAAGCGGGGAAGCCACATGGGAAATATCAGCATCGGGGACGAACCAGTGGACCGTCCGTCACGGACCCGGGGACTCCTGAGCGCGGGGATGGACAAGAGCCGGGCATTGTTGCGCCTGTACTTCCACTCGCTCAAGGTCCGGGCCGCGGCCAACGCGCTTGCAGAGGCTTTGGCTGACTCCAAGGAGTCCTCCAGTTGGCCCGGAGATCGCCTGCCGGTGGGCGCCGAACTCTCCGAGAGGGTCGAAAAGCTCACCCACCGCCTCAGCTTGGAAACCAAGGCACACGGCCGCCTGGCAGCGCTCTTCCACGCCGCCGGCAGCGGCGCATTGCGGCCCGCATAGCTGCACCCGGGGCAACGCTTTTCCCGGCTCAACGGCAGCCGTTCCATCCTGGCTCTTTCCGTGCCACACTTGAGGTCAATCGAGTGGCTGGGGCTAACCAGGGTCAGGAGATTGCCGTGAGCTGGATGACAGGCTGGGCGTACCTCATCGGATTCCTCATCACCACGGACGCGCTTCTCCTGGCGCTGTGGCTCATGGATAGGGACTGGCCCAAGCACTGGCGTAAGAAGCACTGACCAGTACAGTTGAGTCGGGTCAGCGCAGGTCCAGGCGCATCACCACGCGCGGGAATCCGTTGAGCACTGACTCCGTATCGGCCACCTTGGTAAACCCGGCCCGTTCAAACAGCTTGCGGGTGCCCACATAGGCCATAGTCAGGTCCACTTTGCTGCCGCGGTTGTCCACTGGATACCCCTCGATGGCGGGTGCCCCGTAGCTGCGGGCAAAGTCAACGGCCCCCTTCAGGAGGTGGTGTGAGATGCCCCCACCCCGGTGCCCGGGCCGGACTCGGATGCACCACACGGACCACACTTCAAGGTCGTCTACGTGCGGGATCCGGCGGTTTCGGGCGAAGCTGGTATCCGAGCGTGGGTGGACAGCCGCCCAGCCTACGACGTCGTCGCCGTCGTAGGCCAACACTCCGGGCGGCGGATCCTGCCGCACCAGTTTCTTCACGAGGTCGCCGCGTTCGGTGCCGTGAAGCTCAAGGTTCTGCTTCGACGGAATGCGGTAGCTCAGGCACCAGCACACGTTGGCGTCCGGCCGCTTGGGGCCAACCACCGCTTTGACGTCCTCGAACTTCGTTGCCGGGCGCACCACGATCGCCATGGCGCCATTTTCCTCGATCCCGCGGGCAATTGGAATGTTTGCCCCTGGCAGCACCTGCGCATCTGGGAGGACTGTTTACGGCGCTGTTGGCGGACGCCGGCCGTCTTGGTTGCCTGGGCCGCCTTTCAGCCGCAGCCCGGCCTCCTCCACGAGTTCAGTCAACCAAGGGCGATGACCCTGGTGGAAAACCATTCCTTCAGGAAGTCCTTGGACGGATGGTTCGGAATTGATGATGTCGATGGTGATGCGGCCGCCGCCTATGGGGGCGTTGGTGATGTGCAAGTCGCCGTAGGAATCCGGGAGTGCAGGGTCCAGCCAGAATCCGCCACGCGAAACATGGGTGTCGTACCGCATCAGGCTCGTCACGAGCTGGATGGGTGTTGTCGCTGCCCACGCTTGAGGCGAGCACGCCGTGGGATAAGGTACGGGTTCAGCGAACTGCTCGCGGCTGAAGCCGCAGAACAGTTCCGGCAACCGCCCGCCTGAATATTCGGCCGCCTCCAGCAGGGCAGTGGAAATCCGCTGGGCCTCTGCCACGAAGCCGTACCGCATGAGTCCGGCCACAATGACCGCGTTGTCATGAGGCCAGACTGAGCCATTGTGGTAGCTCGCAGGATTGTAGGCACCCATATCGCTGGCCAGAGTGCGCACGCCCCAGCCGCTGAACATTTCCGGGGACAGCAACCGTTCGGCCACAAGCGGCGCTTTGTCCTCGTCTATGAGGCCGACCCAGAGGCAATGCCCCATATTGGACGCACACGCATCGACAGGTCTCTTCTTGCCGTCCAGGGCGATAGCGTAGTAACCGCGTTCTGGCAGCCAGAACTGTTCGTTGAACCGCTTCTTCAGCCGGGCGGCGTCATCGGCCAGGCGGGTTGCCAAAGCCTCGTCGCCGGCGTCGAATGCTATCCAGGAACGCGCCATGTAGGCGTCGTAGACATAAGCCTGCACCTCGCACAGCGCAATCGGTGGCTCCGCCATTCGGCCGTCTGCGAAGTTGATTCCGTCCCAGGAGTCCTTCCAGCCCTGGTTGAGGAGGCCTTGGGGGTTGAGCCGCTCATATTCAACGAATCCGTCGCCATCCTTGTCGCCATAGTTGCGGATCCAGTCCAGTGCCCGGTCCGCATGGGGCAGCAGCGCGGCGATGGTGTCCCGGGCGAAACCCCAGCGGCTCACGGTTCCAAGTATCGTCACAAACAGCGGGGTGGCATCGACGCTGCCGTAGTAGATGTGCTTTCCGCCGAGTGAAAGGCCGCTGGAGACATCCAGCCTGACCTCGTGCAGGATCTTTCCCGGTTCCTCCTCGCTGATCGGATCCACCACTTTTCCCTGGCGGTCGGCCAGGGTTTGCAAGGTGCCCAGGGCAAGTGAGGGGTCCACTGGCATGGACATCTCCGATGCCCACAGGGAATCCCGGCCAAACAGGGTCATGAACCAGGGAGCGCCGGCGGCCACCACAACCCGCTCAGGATGGTTCGGATCCTCGATCCGGAGCGCGCCCAAATCGTCATAGCTCCGGCGCAGGGTCCGTTCTATGGACTGGTTGCCCATGTGCAGTTTTGGAATTTTCGCCACCCATTCCTGCCTGCGGCGGTCGCGCGGGGATAACCCGTCACCGTCAGGGTGAATGAACGACGGCGGCGCTGGGTTGGCTGGGTCAGCGCCGGTAGGAACGGCGGTAAGGACAGTGCTCCACTGGCCGTGCGGCTCGATGGTCAGGCTGTATGTCAACGCGTCCATCGTGACATCAGCACCGGGGGCCTGGACGCGGAGGCCCTTTCGGATGTCCTGCCAGGTAGCACTGATGCTCAGCGAGTCACCGTCAACTTCCCGGATTTCCTCCCAACGCCGCTGGATGCGGGCTTCCTTGACCTCGAAAAGATCCGCGAAGTCCGCTTCGGCGCGTACGGCCAGAACACATTGGACAGGTTCGATTCCATGATTGCGGACAGTGATGTGTTCCTGGATGCCTGCACCCACCTCCCGGAGGCGCTCCACGATCACCGGACTGTCCGCATACCCGTCCCGGCGGGTTGCCCGGCCCGCGAACAGGGCCCTGTACGGCTCCTTCGTCTCGGCAGCCAGGGGTTCGAGCGACAGGCCATCGAGAGTGATGCTCCAGCGGGACACAATGCGCGTGTCCTGGAAGAAGACGCCGTGTGGAAATTCGGGGTGGATGTCCCCGTTGGGCGAGGAGATGCAGAAGGATGTGCCTTCCACCAAGGTGATCGTCCCTGCCCCTACGGGTCCCGCTGCAGTGTCAGCGTTCCAACCAGCCATGCCGGCCCCTTTGTTGTATCACCGCCGGCTTGCGGGACGATCAAGCCAACCGCTGCCGGGCGCCGCTTTGTCGTAACGACGCTACTCCAGCCTGCGCGAGGATTCCAGAGCAGGGGAGTACTTAGGCAGCACCCGCTGACGGGACCATCAGGTCGTAGTCATCCTCGATATGGAACATCCGACGGTGACCGATCTTGTCTATGACCCAGATGGTCCTGCCATCCTCGGTTCGATCGTCTACGAAACCCCGGTGGCACTCGACGCCGTTCCGGTTGAGATTAACGACGTCTCCGCGCTGGAGGGCTGTCCACGTAGCTGCACGACGGCTTTGTCGCATAACTTTCTGCCTTTCGAATTCATGTGGTGCGAGGTTGCTGGTGGGTGTAGTCGGGGTAGGCCTGCTGCCGGCCCTGGCAGCACTTCCGAGGGTAATCGCCCTCCAGTCTATCGTCGATTGTTGACAATTGCTAGGAGTTGAGTGATTCAGGATGTTCATTCCCCCGCTGAACCCGACCAAAAAGGAAGGCCAGATCCAATGGATCTGGCCTTCCTTTTTGCGAGTTGTCCCGCATCGGTTCTTATGCGGTGATCTCCGTCTTGTCCCGATTGGCGGTGAGATCCTCGACAGCCTTTTGCATGTGGCGTTCGATGGCTTTGTGGAGTTCTTCCCGGTCGCCGGCCTCCAGAAGGTCCAGGAGGTTCTGGTGCTCCTGCACCAAGGCATCAATTCGGGGGTACGCAACGGCCAGATTGAGGATACACATCCTCGATTCCGCAGCCAGGGTGTTGTAGATCCGGATCAAACGCGTGTTGCCCGCCCCGGCCACGAAAGTAGTGTGGAACTGCATATCCAGCCTGGCAATTGCTTGCCAGTCCGACACGGCAACCTGCTTCGCCATGTCTCTAATGATGGCCTTCAATGCCTGGCAGGTGTCCTTAACCTGTTCCTGCCCTGCATCCAGCAGTGCGTCTGCTGCAGTTGATTCCACAGCCTTGCGGACCGTGTAGATCTCCCTGACGTCGTCGTCTGAAAGTTCCAGGACGAACACCCCGCGGTTGCGATGGCTGACCAGGATGCCCTCTTGGGACAACCGCTGCAACGCCTCACGGACAGGGCCCCTTGACGTGCGTAGCTGCCCTGCCAAGACCGATTCATTGATCTGCTCGCCAGGGCGGAAGATCCCCTGGACAATCTGTTCCCGCAGCTGATCCGCGATCAGCTGCGCCGTGGGTCTTCCCTCCAGTACAAACAATCCTTCCGGTGCCGCCATTGCTCTTCCCTCACTTCACTCTTTGCCGATTGCTTTTCTTAGACAGTATTGGATTTCGTTACCCTTGACGCCCACATCGGGGACGAGGCCATGTGGGAGTCACCTTTCCTGGGATGGCCGCGTTGAACGCTCTTGTACCGTTGGGGGCGCGCGAAGTTGAGGCTGTCGAAGGTGCGCTTGCCGAGGGCTTCGTTGGCGGCGATTTCGCCGTAGCC